>DAIMZM010000006.1:0-45382 GCA_036733985.1 Bacillota bacterium | reverse complement strand
TTTTCGATTCGGTGAAGAAAAAGGTGGTGCCCATGGTGCCGCCGATCATCAGGATCACATTCCAGTTCACGGAGGCGAAAATCTCCGAAGCCGGCAGAATGCCTAAGATCACAAAAAGCGCGGCGGCGGTCAGGGACACATAGGCCCGGTATTTGGGCAGGGCTAACAGCAAAACATATGTACAGAGAAAAATGATCAACGCTAGTGTCATGGCGTCCTCCATAAAGATATAGGATGGGGGAAGGCTGTCCGCCAGCCTCTCCGTTTAGTATAGAGAACAAAAGCGCTGCCGTCAATAGCTGGGGCGGAAATCCGCAGGCGGGCCGGTTTGTCATAATAATAGCGCTGAACAGGTATTTTGCATAATTTATGGCAAAAGGCTGGTTTTTACTTAGCTCAAAATAAACAGCCTTTTACCATAGGATTATTTTATCAAAACCATCTTTTGCAGCTGTTAAGGTGGAATGGGTTCAGCGTATCAATTCGATGGCTGCCCGGAGGCTGTCCCCGGACATAGGGCCTTGCACACCCTTGACCACATAGCCGTCTTTGTCAATAAAGACGGTGGAGGGCAGATATCTGGCCCCATAAATGACGCCGCCCTGCTGCCCGATATCGAAATAGACCGGGAAGCCATAGCCCTGGTCCGCCACATACCGGGCCCCGGTTTCCTTAGTTTCCCGCTGGCCGTCTACCTGGTCCAGCATGATAAAAGCCACTTCCTCGCCCAGCTCGGCGTAAACCGCGTCGAATTCCGGCATTTCCGCGACGCAGGCCGGGCACCAGCTGGCCCAGAAATTCAGGACCACCGGTGTGCCTAAGAAATCCGAGAGCTTTACCGTATTGCCCGACCCGTCCTCCATGGTAAAATCCGGTGCGGCAATGAGGGCCGGGGTTTGCTCAGCGTTTTGATCCGGCTGGACAGGTTCGGCCGCCGGATTGGGGACGGCGTCCGGGCTCAGCTGCTGATAAGCGAAAACCGCCGCGGCGATAAACAGGGCGAAAGCCAGGGCCAGCCAGGCGGTTTTAAGTTTTTTGTTCATATTTTATCCTCCTCATAGGCTTTAAATAGAGATCAGGGACATCAGGTAGCCCAGGTAGCCGGTGGCCATCAGGATGCCTATGAGGATAAGGAAGCCGCCGGACAGCCAATTGATGACCCGATAGTTGCGCTTGATAAAATCAAAGGCGCCTTTCAGCCGCTGGATCAGCAGGGCGCTGGCCACAAAGGGGATGCCCAGGCCCAAGGAAAAGGCCAGCAGCATTATGACGCCCTGGAGCAGGGAGCCCTGGAGGGAAGCCAGCAACAGGGCGGAGCCCAGGAAAGCGCCGACGCAGGGCGTCCAGCTGACGGAGAAAACCAGGCCCAGCAGGGCGGCTGAAAAGAAACCCAAATCCTTGACCCGCGTTTTTCCGCCGGAAACCCGGTTGAGAAAGCGGATCTTCAGCAAGCCCAGGAAATTCAGGCCAAAGATAATCACGATCAGGCCGCCGATCAGATTAACAGCAGCGGCATGCTTGAGCAGCAGCCCACCGATGCTGCCGGCAAAAGCGCCCAGGGTGACAAAGACCAGGGTAAAACCGAGCACAAAACCCAGGGCATTGGCGAGGGTCTTTTTCCCGCCCGCTTCATTGGCCGCGAAATAGCTGATGTAAATGGGCAGCATGGGTAAGAGGCAGGGAGAGATAAAGGTGATGATCCCTTCCAAAAACAGCAGGATATAGGGCATAGCGGCCCTCCTTTTGCGAATTTAGGCGCTGTGGCCCGGGCCGGTTTGCTGCTGATCCGGGCAGTAATGCTTCCGCAGGACGCTGATGATTTCCGCCATGCGGGAGTCGGCAATGGCATAGACCACGCTTTGCCCGTTTTTAGCGGAGGAGAGGATGCCATGGGCCTTCAGCAGGGCCAAATGCTGGGAGAGGGCCGGCTGGGAAATATGGGGCAGCTTAGCCCCTAAGCCGCCGACAGTTTTCGTCCCCTGGAGCAGCTCGCAGAGTATCCGCAGCCGGTTTTCATTGGCCAGCACTCTGAGCAGCCCGGCAATCTCTTTTAATTGCGCCTCTAATGGGGTTTCCGCTAGTGCTGCCATCAGCGTCCTCCTGATGCGGCGCAGCCTTTGCCCCAGAGGCTGGCTGTCAAAACCGCATAGTATATTAATATATAATAATATACTTATATATTCCTGATTTGTCAAGACTATTTTCGCTAGGCCCCGGCTGGGGGTAAAAACAACAGCCCGGCCGGGCCGGGCTGTTCCGCTTTAAATCAGATAGCTTTAGCTGGCGGCGGGCTTTTGCCGTCAATCCTTGGCAAAGCGGCCCAGCCAGTCTTCTTCCAATTGCTTGATGCCGCTCCGGGGGTCGGGGATCAGCATATAAAGGGCCGTTTCCCAGATCTCATGCAAGCGGGGACCGGTTTGGGGCCTTTGCCGCTCCGGAGAGAGGAAATCGCAATACAGGGCCAGGGCGTCCGCGCAGATCGCCTCCATATCATGGCCGCCCTGATGCAGCTGCCAGCGTAAATAAGCGCCGTTCAGCATGCGGTCGGTATCGGCCAACAGATCCCGGACGCTGATATCCCGGCGGATGCAGCCCTCCTGCTGGCCCAGGGCCAGCAAGGCCATGATCGGTTCCAGATAAGGCTGATCGTCCGGGCCGGCATTATGCTCCCTGATGCGGTAATGGGCAAAGACCCGGCCAAATTCCGCGCCCACCTTGTTCATCAAGCCCATCACATGGCTGATCAGGGCCCGCAGCTTGGCCAGGGCGTCCCAGCCGGCGTAAGCCTCGTCCTCCATCAGCTGGCGGTGGAATTTCAGGCAGCGGGCCAGGTATTCATTGCGGAAGGCCACCACCACCTCTTCCTTGGCGGGAAAATAGCTGTAAAAGGTGGCGATAGAGGTATTGCTGGCCCGCACGATATCCTCCACGGAAACATTATAAAAGCCCCGCCGCTTAAACATCCTGATTGAGGCGCGCATAATCTCCTTTTGTTTACTGTTGGGCGGCGGCTTTTTCATGGCCATCCTTTCACAGGCGGTTTTTTCCGGCAGATGCTGCCGCTGGCTAATCGTTCCGTTTTGGATCTTGTTGCTTTATTTGGGGAAAAGCCTTTTCCCCGGCAATATTGCGGAAGAACAGCTCCAAGCCGGTTCGGGTCTGCTCCTCCCGCACCGCCTGGTCCTCGCTGCTTTCCCAGCTATAGATAACGCCCTTCAAATAGAAATAAAGCAGGAGCTTGATGGTTTCCCCATCCAGGGCCTGGTCGATGCTGCCGTCCTGATGTCCCATGGCGATCAGGGGCAGGTAGATGCGGTTGGCGCTGTTGCAGAGCATGTCTTCCTGCCGCAGCAGGCCGTTTTCATCCCGGAGCTGGCGCATATCGGCGATGGCGGTGAATTCCCGGCCGCTTTCCCTGAGCAGCATCAGGGTATACATGATCATGATATACAGCTTCTCCCAGGCGTTTTTGCCGGTATAATGCTTGTTGGACAGCAGTTTTTCGTAGAAATCCGCCAGCTTTTCCTCAAGGAACTGGTTATAGAACAGGAACAGCTTGTCCTTACTCTGGAAATAATTATAGAAGGTGCCCTTGGAGGAGTTGGCCTCCCGGACAATATCGTCGATAGAAACGTTATCATAGCCATGAGTATAAAAGAGCCGCATGGCCGAAGCATAAATATGCTGCCTGGTGGCTTCCGCTTTCAGCATAGCCTTACTGTATCTTTTTACCACAGCCGCTCTCCCTGATCAAGTTCTTGCCGGTTCGGCAGAAGCGCAAAAAAACGTAAAAAAGCAAGCCAAAATCCGCAGGAATATTATAAAACAAAAAACGTAAACAAGCAAGCTTTTCTTTTTTTTAGAGTAAATTTATAGTTTTAGCTGGTCATTAAAAAAAGATATTGACAAACTATTACAGCAATGGTATCATTTCTGCAGAACAAAGTACAAAATTGAGTACAAAATCAAGTACAAAATTTGACAGACTTTGCTTCTCGGGAAATTCTAAGGGGAATCATTACAAATGGAGGTGTATTTATGAAATCCAAGCTGGTATTACTGTTTGTTGTCCTGACCATGCTGGCCCTGGTGTTCGCCGCCTGCGGCGGCGGAGAACAGGCCCCCGCGGAAGAGCAGGCGCCTGCCGAGCAGCCTGCCGAGGAACAGCAGCCCGCTGCCGAGCCGGTCACCATCGGCGCCGTCCTGCCGCTGACCGGCAGCAACGCCACCACCGGCAAAAACCTGCAGGCTGCCATGGAAGTGGCCCTGGATATTGTAAACAATGCCCATGACGTGGATTGGGATGTGGCGCAGAACGCCGGCATCCAGGCTCTGGGCGGCGCCCCGCTGGAGATTATCTGGGGCGACTGCCAGTCCGACGCCAGTATTGCTTCCACCGAAGCCGCGGCCCTGCTTGAACAGGATATCTCCGGCATCGTAGGCGCTTATGCATCCGGTTATTCCGCTTCCGTTGCCGCTCAGGCCCTGGAATACGGGGTGCCCATGGTTTGCGGATCTTCTTCTTCCGCTTCGCTGACAGACGGCGTTACTTATGACTTCGCTTCCGTCTTCAACCGCATTGCCGCCAATGACGAGATGGAAACCAAGGAATTCTATGAATTCCTGACCTATCTGAACGAGAAGTACGAGGCCGGCATCAAAACCGTGGCCATTGCTTACATTAATAATGCTTACGGTATCCATGCTGACGAAATGTTCGCCAAATACGCCGGGGAATACGGCTTTGAGATCGTGGGCCAGGTGGCTTATGAGAGCAGCATCACCGCCGCGGACACCGAGGCTGCCCAGATCATCGCCGCCAATCCGGACGTGGTTTTCCAGGCCTCCTATATCGGCGACTTGACCATGTTCGCCCAGGCTTATAATTCCTATGGCTTCCAGCCGAAGATGTTTATGTGCTATTGCGGCGGCTTCCAGGACGCCAGCTTCGCCGATGTGGCGGGCAGCCTGGGCGCCAGCAACTATGCCGGCGGCCAGGCCTGCTCCGCGGTGCTTGCGGACAAGCTGCCTGTCTTCTCTTATGTGAACGATCTCTATAAAGCCAAGACCGGCTATGATATCGACGGCCCGGCCCTGGAAGAATTCGCTTCCGTGATCGTCCTGGCCCAGGCCATGGAAAAAGCGGGCAGCGCTGATCCTGCCGCCATCAACGCGGCGCTCCGCAGCGGCCCCTTTGACGCGCCTTATCTCACCATCGGCAAGATCGAATTCAATGAGAACGGCCAGAATATCCAGATGGCTTCCTTTGTCACCCAGCTGATCGCCGGCAAATACCAGGTGGTATTCCCCATCGACGAGTTTGTGACTTCCGAACCGTTACTGTAAAATAGGCCATGCCTTGCGGGGCCGCGTTCTGCGGCCCCGCAAGGATCATCCGGAACAAGCCGGCGGCAAACATTGCCTAGGCTTAATTAACACAGAATGAGGGGGGCCTATGTTAGGGCAAATACTTGTAAACGGCCTGATGACCGGCTTTGTTTACGCCCTGGTAGCGGTGGGCTTAACGCTGACCTGGGGCGTCATGGACGTCATCAATTTCTCCCATGGCGAATTCCTGCTGTGGGGCATGTACGCGGCCTTTGGCTTATGGTCGTTGTTCGCTATCGATCCTTTATTCGCTTTACCTATTTGCGCTGTCCTGATCTTCATCTTGGGTGTGCTGACCTACTTCGGCATCATTAAGCGCGTGCTTAACGCGCCCGGGCTCACCGCTTTGCTGGCCACCTTTGGCCTGAGCATGATCCTGAAAAACCTGGCCCAGTTTTTCTTCACCGCCAATTACCGCAATGTCACCAACTCCATTTTCAGCAATCAGACCATTAAAGTAGCGGGCCTGCATATCCGGGAGGATTATTTGATCGCCGCCCTGGGCAGCCTGCTTCTGACCATCCTGGTCATGCTGTTCATCAGCAAGACCAAAACCGGCGTGGCCATTAAGGCAACCTCCATCAACCGTCAGACCGCTCAATTGATGGGCATCAATACCGATAAGATCTTTGCCATCACCTTCGGCCTTTCCGGGGCCTGCGTTGGGGCGGCAGCGGCCTTGATGGTTTCCTTCACGCCTATTACCCCCAATTCCTGCACCCTCTACAGCATTCTGGCCTTTGTCATCGTGGCGCTGGGCGGCTTCGGCAATATCAAGGGCGCCCTGTTCGCCGGTTTGATCGTGGGCGTGGTGGAAGCCCTGGGCGGTTTCTGGCTGGACACCACATTTAAATATGCCATTGTATTCGCAGTCTACCTGATTGTGATGCAAATCCGGCCGAAGGGGTTATTCGGATGGTAAAAGTGAAAAATTTGATCAGAGCCAATCTGTTTGGCTTCCTGCTCCTGGCGGCGCTGGTGATGATTCCCTTCGCTGTGGGCGGCAATGCCGACGTGCATAATATCATCATCTATATCCTGATTTACTCCATGGTGGGGGAGGGCTGGAATCTGATTTCCGGTTTCACCGGCCAGACCAGCTTCGGCCATGCCGCCTATTTCGGCATCGGCGCCTATACCGTGGCGGTGCTGGGCAATTACTATGATGTGATTCCCTGGATCGGCATGCTGGTGGGCGCGGCTATTGCCACCTTGCTGGCCTTTGTGATCAATTATAAGCTGTTCAAGCTGAAGGGCCATTATTTCGCCATCGCTACCCTGGCGGTTTGCGAAATCCTCCGCACCATTTTCAGCGTCTGGTCCTATGTGGGCTCCGGCGACGGCATCAAGCTGATCTTCCGCCCGGAAAACAAGCTGCTGTGGCTGGCCATGGATGTGCGGAACCGCCTGCCTTTCCTGTTTGTCACCTTAGGCGTGTTCGTGGCCATTTTCATCGTCTGCCGCTGGCTGGAAAATTCCAAGATGGGCTTCTACTGGAAAGCCATCCGGGAAAGCCATGAGGTGGCGGAATCCATCGGCATCAATCCCCAGAAGTATAAGGTCTACGCCATGATGATCTCCGCCTTTATCGCGGCCATCGGCGGCGGCTTTTATGTCCAGTTCTTCAAATATATAGACAGCTCCGTCTTTGCCCTGAATATTTCCATGATCTTCGTGCTGGTCACGGTGCTGGGCGGCATCGGCAATGTTTACGGCCCCATTATCGGCTCCATCATCTATTATGGCCTGGAGCTGGTAATGCGCCGGGCCATGAGCGGCACCACCTCCGGCATCAACCTGATCATCTTCGGCGTTTTGCTGGTATTCGTGGTCTGTTACCAGCCCAGGGGTATTGGGGGTATTTTCGAGGATATCGTCAACCGCCGGCGCAAACGCAAAATGGAACAGGCCGGGTTGGCAACGAGCGGAGGTGAGGCCGAGTGAGCGCTATTCTGGATATCAGCAATGTGACCATGAAATTCGGCGAGCTGGTGGCCAATGAAAACGTCAGCTTCACCATTAACCAGCAGGAAATTGTCAGCTTGATCGGCCCTAACGGCGCGGGCAAAACCACCCTCTTCAACTGCATCACCGGTTTTTACGCGCCCACCGCCGGCCAGGTCACCTATTACCTGCCCAATAACGAGAGCCGGGATATTACCGGCATGCCCTCTTATCAGATCTGCAATATGGGCATTACCCGTACCTTCCAGATCGTCAAGACCTTAAATGAGATGACGGTGGAGCAGAATGTGATGACCGGCTCCTTCCTGCATGTGAAGCGCACCAAAGACGCCCAGCAGGAAGTCCGCCGCATCCTGGAAATGACCGGTCTGACCCGGAAAAAGGATATCCTGGGCCGCAACCTGACCATTGTGGACCGGAAACGGGTGGAGATCGCCCGGGCCCTGGCCACCAAGCCCCGCATCCTGATGCTGGACGAATGTATGGCCGGCCTGAACCAGACGGAGATCAAGGATGTGATGAACCTGGTGGTGGAACTGCGGCAACAGGGCCTGACCCTGCTGATCGTGGAACACATCATGGAAGCCATTATGCCCATCTCTGATAAGATCGTGGTGCTGAACGCGGGCAAAAAGATCGCGGAAGGCAAACCCCAGGAGATCGCCGACAACGAGGACGTCATTAAAGCCTATCTGGGAGAAAAATATCATGCTAAAAGTCAAAAACATTAATGCCGGCTACGGCAATGTCCCGGTTTTGTTCGATTTTTCCTGCGAAGTCAAAGAAGGCGAGGTCGTTTCCATTGTGGGCTCAAACGGCGCGGGCAAATCCACGCTGATGAAGACCATTTCCGGCATTGTCACGCCTTTTTCCGGCGAGATCGAATTTATGGGCGAACGCATCGATAAGCTGCCGGCCCATAAAATCGTGGAGCGGGGCATTGCCCATGTGCCTGAGGGCCGCCAGGTCTTCGGCAAGCTTTCCGTGCGGGAAAACCTGATGATGGGCGCTTTCATCGTCAAATCCGAGGCGGAAAAGGCCAAATCCCTGAAGGAAATGTTTGAGCTGTTTCCCATCCTGGAAAGCCGCCAGGAGCAAAAGGCGGAGACCCTGTCCGGCGGCGAGCAGCAGATGATGGCCATCGCCCGGGGCCTGATGTCCCGGCCCAAGCTGCTGCTGGTGGATGAGATGTCCCTGGGGCTGGCGCCGGTGCTGGTGGAAAAGGTTATGGATACCCTAAAGCTGGTCAGCGAGTCCGTCACCATCCTGCTGGTGGAACAAAAGGTTCAGGAAGCGCTGGAGATCGCCGACCGGGGTTATGTGATCCAAAACGGGCGCATGGTCATCACCGGCAGCGGCCAGGAACTGCTGCAAAGCGAAATCGTCAAAAAAGCTTATATGGGTATGTAAAGCCCAATAAATCAACAGGTCTTCTTCATCTTTCTCTCTCCTTTTGCGGACGGTATTTATACCGTCCGCCTCCTTTTACCGGCAGCCCGCGGCTCAGAGCAGTTTTCCGAAAATGTGATTTTGTCACGGATAAACGCCGGGCTTTGCGCTAGAATAAAGAAAAAACTAAAGGAGTGGCGACCATGTCTACCATTACGATAACGAAAGATAATTTCCAGAAAGAGGTTCTGGAAAGCGCCCAGCCGGTGCTGCTGGATTTCTGGGCCAGCTGGTGCGGCCCCTGCCGCATGGTTTCCCCCATCGTGGATGAAATCGCCAAGGAAAAGCCGGACGTGAAAGTCTGTAAAATCAATATTGACGAGCAGCAGGAGCTGGCGGCAGCTTTCAACGTCATGAGCATCCCCACCCTGATGGTGATGAAAGAGGGCAAAGTGGTTAACCAAGCCATCGGCGCCCGGCCCAAAGCCCAGATCGTCTCCATGCTCTAAGCCTATATTTGCTGTAAAGAGAACCGTCCGCATTAGCGGACGGTTCTCTTTGATTTTATTAAAGCTTAAAACCGTTCTTCTTTTGAAAAAGAAGAACCAAGAAAATTTTAAATGGCCGTCGGCTTTTGCTTCAAATTAAAATCGCAGGTTTATTATTCCAACTTTTTTAAATATGATAGCAGCTCAACCTAACTTTGTCTAAGTTTAAAATTCTTTTGTTTCTTTTCTTATAAGAAAAGAAAGGTTTACAAAAGGCTGTGGTTTACCCTTACCCGGCCAGGGCTCGCAGCCGTTTCAGGTCCAGCAGGCGGATGCCGCCCCGGGACAGCTCCACCAGGCCTTCGGCTTGGAAATAGCGGAGCATGCGGGTAACCACCTCTCTGGCGGTGCCCAAATGGTTGGCGATTTTTTCATGGGTGGTTTTCAGGGCGTTTGTTTGTTCCAGGCTGCTTTCCTCCAGCAAAAAGCCTGCCAGGCGCTGGTCAAAGCTTTTCCACATGATTTGTTCGATCAGCCACATCACATCGGAGAAGCGGGAGGCCATGATCTCATTGGTGTAATTGGCCACCGTTACCGAGCTGTCCATCAGCTTCCGGTAAATCTCCGTGGGGATAACCCACAGCTCCGAATCTTTTTCCGCCTCAATGGTCACGTCAAACTGGATGCTGGACATGATGCAGTGGGCGGAAAACAGGCAAATATCCCGCTCGAACAGGCGGTACAAGGTAATTTCCTTGCCTTCGTCAGATAAAATATAGGCGCGGAGCTGTCCGGAGCGGATCAGGAACAAACCCACGCAGTCCGCGGAGCCATTATGCAGCAGCAGCCCCTGGGGCGCGGTGCGGGGGGAGGCGGCCCGCTCCAGCACGGCCCGCTCCTGTTGGTTCAGCTTATCCCAGATGGGGAAATAATCGGCAATGCCCATGGTATCCCTCCTTCAATCCTGACTTCTATTCTATCGCTTTAAGCCGGGCTTCGTCAATCGTTTTTCCCTTGGCCCAGCAGCCGGGGTTTTCCCCTGGGTCAGGAAAAAATTTGCCGATATTATTGACATATGACCAAAACCGGGTATAATAGTAATTGCCATATATCAGTCATAACGGAGATGAAAAAGAATGAGCGAAGCATGCAGCCATGATTGTCAGTCCTGCCCGGAGCAGGACAAAGCCGGGGCGGCTTGTCCCCAGGATTTCCGGGCCCAGCCGAACCCCCATTCTCAGGTCGGGAAGGTGATCGCCGTGGTCAGCGGCAAAGGCGGGGTGGGTAAAAGCCTGGTCACCGCTTTGTTGGCGGCGCGGATGAGCCGGGAAGGCTACCAAACCGCGATTTTGGACGCGGATGTGACCGGCCCTTCCATTCCCAAGGCCTTTGGCCTGGCCCATAAAGCCCTCAGCAATGAACTGGGCCTGCTGCCGGTGGAAAGCAAAGGCCGGGTCAAGGTGATGTCTTTGAATTTGTTGCTGGAGCAGGATACGGATCCGGTGGTGTGGCGGGGTCCCCTGATCGCCGGGACGGTGAAGCAATTCTGGACCGATGTGGTCTGGGGCGCTGTGGATTATCTGTTCGTGGATATGCCCCCCGGTACCGGCGACGTGCCTTTAACGGTTTTCCAATCCCTGCCGGTGGACGGGGTGATCGTGGTGGCTTCTCCCCAGGAATTGGTGGGGATGATCGTGGAAAAGGCCCTTCGGATGGCGACGATGATGCATATCCCCGTGCTGGCCCTGGTGGAAAACATGAGCTATTTTACCTGCCCGGATTGCGGCAAGCCCCATGCCGTTTTCGGCAAAAGCCAGCTGAAGGAAATCGGCGAAAAGCATGGGATCACAACCCTGTGCGCCATCCCCATTGATCCCCGGCTGGCCGAAGCCGTGGACCAGGGCAAAATCGAAACAGTGACCAGCAATAGCCTGGACGCTATCGTGGATAGGCTGATCAGCGAGGAGGGAAAATAAATGCGGATAGCGGTAACTTATGAGGACGGCCAGGTCTTTCAGCATTTCGGCCATACCGAGCGCTTTAAGATCTATGATGTGGAGAATGGCAATATCGGCACCACCTATGTGGTGAACACCAATGGCAGCGGCCATGGCGCCCTGGCGGATATCCTGAAAAAGATCGATGTGGATACCCTGATCTGTGGCGGTATCGGCGCCGGCGCCCGGCGGGCTTTGACTGAAGCCGGCATCAAGCTTTACGGGGGCGCCGGCGGCAGCGCGGACCAGGCGGTAGAGGACTTGCTGAAAGGCAGGCTCAGCTTTGACCCGGAGGCTTGCTGCGACCATCACGGCCAGCATCATGACGGCGAATGCGGTCATCACGGCTGCGCCGAGCATAGCTGCGATTAAGCAGGGAACGGGTCTTTTCCCGTAAAGGCAATCCCTGGCATACAGATGAACAGAAAAGGCTTCCGGCACAGGACCTCCCCGCCGGAAGCCTTTTCTGTTGCGAGTTTTTTATTGGCAAGCTTGGCCATAATGTGATAAAGTTACGGTATTCCAGCCCTGATCCGGCTATAATATCCCTAATAAAAGAGGAGGAATACCTATGAGCAGAAAGGTGGTTATCGTGGGCGGCGTGGCCGGCGGGGCCAGCTGCGCGGCGCGTTTAAGAAGGCTGGATGAAGACGCGGAAATCATCCTGCTGGAGCAGGGCGAGTATATTTCCTATGCCAATTGCGGCCTGCCTTATCATGTGGGGGATGTGATCAAATCCCGCCGGACCCTGCTGCTGCAGACGCCGGAAGCCATGTCCCGCAAATACGGCGTGGATGTGCGGGTGAACAACCGGGTCGCCGCCATTGACCCGGCCAATAAAACCGTGACCGTCCAGCGGCTGGACAGCGGGGAAACCTATAGCCAAAGCTATGATACCCTGGTGCTTTCCACCGGCTCTTCCCCCTTAAGGCCGCCGATTCCCGGCATTGATTCCCCCCGGATCCAGACCCTGTGGACTGTGCCGGATACGGACCGCATCCGCGGCCTGGTACAAGAGCAGGGGCTGACCAGCGCGGCGGTGATCGGCGGCGGCTTCATCGGCCTGGAAATGGCGGAAAACCTGCGCCATGCCGGGTTGGCGGTTTCCCTCATCGAAATGCTGGATCAGGTAATGGCGCCTTTGGATTTTGAAATGGCCCAGCTGCTTCATGAGCATCTTGGCCAAAACGGCGTGGACCTGCATCTGGGGGACGGCGTGGCCGCCTTTGCCGAACAGGGGGACGGAATCAGGATCACCCTGGCCAGCGGCAAGGAGATCAGCGCCCAGCTGGTGATCCTGGCCATCGGCGTCCGGCCCAACGGCGAGCTGGCCAAGGCTGCCGGTCTGAAAACCAATGCCCGGGGCGGCATTGTGGTGGATGAGTATTTGCGCACCTCGGATCCGCATATTTACGCGGTGGGCGATGTGATACAGGTGGAAGATTTTATCTTCCGCAACGAAACTATGATCCCCTTGGCCGGCCCCGCCAATAAGCAGGGGCGTATTGCCGCGGATAATATCGTTGGCGGCAACCGGCGTTATGCCGGCACCCAGGGCACCGCCGTGGCCAAAGTCTTTGACCTGACCGCCGCCAGCACCGGGGTCAATGAAAAGACCCTGATCAAGCAGGGCTTAGAGCGGGGCAAGGATTATGAAAGCCTGATCATCACCCAGAATTCCCATGCGGGCTATTATCCCGGCGCAACCCCCCTCACCCTGAAGCTGCTCTATTCCCTGGACGGCGCCCGGATTTTCGGCGCGCAGATCGTGGGGCGGGACGGGGTGGACAAGCGTATCGATACCATTGCCGTGACCATCCGCTTAGGCGGCGGCGTTTCAGACCTGCAGCAGCTGGAGCTGGCTTATGCGCCGCCTTATTCCTCTGCCAAGGATCCGGTGAATATGGCCGGCTTTGTGGCGGAGAACGTGTTAAACGGCCTGGTGAAATTCTGCGATTGGGACGCCCTGGAGAAAAAGCCCAACGCGGTGCTGCTGGATGTGCGGGAGGAGGCGGAGCTGCTGGCCTTCACCCTGCCCGGGGCGGTGCATATTCCCCTGGGCCAGCTCCGGGCCCGCCTGGCTGAACTGGAACCCTACAAAGACCGGGAGATCATCACCTTTTGCGCCATCGGCGTCCGCTCCTATAACGCTGCCCGCCTCCTGATGCAGCAGGGCTTCGGCCGGGTGCTGCTTTATCCCGCGGGTACCCGCTTCTACCAATCCACCCATTATCAGGTGGATCTGCCCCAGGCGGCGGAAGCGGCGATCAGCGACAGCGGCCATAGCGAGACTGCCGGAACCGCTGCTGTTTCCCTGCGCCTGGATTGCAGCGGTATGCAGTGCCCCGGCCCCCTGATGAAGGTTTTCGAGACGATGCAGGGGATGCGGGAGGGGGAGCTGATGGAAGTTTCCGCTTCCGACCCGGGGTTTAGCCGGGATATCGTTGCCTGGACGAAGCGCACCGGCAATACCCTGCTGGCCAATGAGCGCCAGGGCAGCGACTATGTGGCTCTGATCAGGAAAGGCGGCGCGGCCGCCGGCACCCCGGCTGTCAAGGACGGCCCGGAAGGCAAGACCATCATTGTCTTTTCCGGGGATTTGGATAAGGTGCTGGCCGGCTTTATCATTGCCAATGGCGCGGCAGCCATGGGCAGGCCGGTGACCATGTTCTTCACCTTCTGGGGCCTGACCGCCCTCCGGAAGGCGGAAAAGCCGGGGATCAAAAAGCCTTTTATGGAAGCCATGTTCGGGGCTATGCTGCCCCGGGGCAGCAAAAAGCTGGGCCTGTCCCGGATGAATATGGCGGGGATGGGCACAAAAATGATGAAAATGATCATGAACGACAAAAACGTGGATTCCCTGGAGGAATTAATGCAAAAGGCCATGAAAAACGGGGTAAAAATCGTGGCCTGCACCATGAGCATGGATGTGATGGGCATCCGCCGGGAAGAGCTGATCGACGGGGTGGAGCTGGGCGGCGTCGGCGCTTATCTGGGGGATGCGGAAGAAGCCAATGTGAACCTGTTTATTTAAATAGAACCGCGGCCTCCGGGCTTAACAAAAAAAGATAAAGGATACTGTCATAGTATCCTTTATCTTTTTGGGGCAGACTAATAGCGAATCCGCGGCTATCCGGTGCGGCGGATAGGGCCTATTCTACGCCGGGCCTTGGCGTTTACCGCCCTTTTTCACCGGCCTTTCGCAATAGGGTTTTGACCGCTTTTGGGCATGATGCGCGATGCACAAAGCGCATTGGGCATAATTTTTGCATTTGATTTTGGGACATGGGCATACCGCCAGGCCTTCCCTTAACATGGAAAACACGCTCCTCTACTGGAATCACCAAAACGCCTAACGCGCCGTTTAATTACTTTACGGTGTCCAGGCGCCAATGTCAAGGGAATTAACAACCTTAAGTCAAAAATATGATTGTATTGCTGATGCGCCGTATATCTAAACGAGAAAAGCAGGTGACGCCTATGACTTCTTCGACCAACGCAGCCAATAGATTGATAAATGAAAAATCGCCTTATCTACGGCAGCATGCCTATAATCCGGTGGAGTGGTATCCCTGGGGCGAGGAAGCCTTCAACAAAGCCAAGGCTTTAGTTTTTACGAAAATATATTAAATAAAAAAGGCGGGGAAATCTGAAGTTGTAACCTGAAAGTAGACATGCAAAAAGAGCATGTCTACTTTTTCTATGTAAAAATGTAAAATAGAAAAAGAGGTGAAGAAAATGAACAAACCAGGGCGGCCCAAAGGCGGAAAGAACCGCCAATGGAACAAAGAAGAGAAGTTGCGGATCGTGCGGCGATATCTGGATGAGCGCAGGCCAACATGAACTGGCTGGGCAGGAAGGAATATCACGTGGAATACTGTACAAATGGATAGAAAGATATCTTGAACAAGGCGAACCCGGCCTGGAAAGTCCTCCGAAAACAGGGAACCCCTATACGGCGTTGCCTACCAGTAGGAGCCTGACGGAGCTTGAACGGCTGAGATTGACAGTAGCTAAACAACAAGTTAGTCGTTTCTGATATGACCTGCCTTAAATACAAAGGACGACGGTATGAGTGGGTTTACATACCCTATACTTTCAACAACGAAATTATCTCGCATCATCTAGCCGGAAAACCTGGCGACACGAAACCCTATTTCCAATGCCTTGATGACCTCAAACAAAAGATAGGTGAACAGACGCCGGTCATTTTGCATACCGACCATGGCAGCGTTTATTCATCCAGGGCCTTTGCCAAAGTTCATGGCATTTATACCATTCTTCATTCCATGTCTCGTGTTGCTACTCCTACCGATAACCCCATTATTGAATCTATCAATAGCTGGATCAAGCAGGAAATGTATCTCGATTTCAAAATACATCAATGTGACAACCTGCATGCTTCCCTTGATGATTTTACCACTACTACAACCAGTTTAGACCTGCCTTTGCTTTGAATTACAAAAGCCCCATTCAGTTTAAAACTGAACAAGGCTTTTGATTGCTCTTTTTACTGTCTGCTTCCTCTTGACAACTTCAGGCGGGGGCGTCCTCCCTTTTTATGGTCAGCATATGTGGGATACGTCACGGGGGACGGCAAATAATTCAAGTTCAGGAGCTGGTCAGACAGATCCTGGGGCAGGGTGGGTTGGCGCGGCCTATCATCTTTATACATATTTGCCGCCATGGCAATGATGCCGGAAACGTATTCTTTCACATCCGTATCTTTATATTTGGTGTCAATCTTTTTGCAAATCGACAGATAGTTGTTAAATTCGTTGCTATAATGCCTGACCAACGGCTCTTCGGTAAATAGATGGCATAACCGGCTGTCTGATTGCATACCAATGGAGGTGGAAACCATCGCCCCTACCTGCTGCGCCACCACCAGGGTACGGCGGTAGACCCTATCACGCAGGCACGGGTAGTAAAAGCTCTCCACCCCTCCCTTCAAATAGATGGGCATCCACAGCTTAATCGCTGCTAGGGCATACTGCAGATCCGCGGTCGGCCGCAGGATGCGCTGGAAACGGCAGCCCATCCGCAATAATGCCAGCAGGCGCTGAGGCAATATGTTTTGGGAATAATCGTCCTCTTCCTGCCAGGACAGTTCCTGGTCTGAGTAAAACTGCAGCAGGGTGGGCCTGCTCCGCCGGAGCGTGCTCTCCAACAGCTGATCCAAAGCCTGACGCTGGCCAGCTTTGCCGTAAAAAGTTTCCATCATATGGGTTCGCTCCGCAGGGGTTGGCTGCCGGCCGTCCCCTGCGTCAGCTTGCCCAAATTGGCGCTGGCCGCTGGGATGTGGTAAAGGCGCGGCGTCTTCCCGCTCCAGCCAAAAACGCAGCTGCTCAGCCAGGCGGGCCCGGTCGATGGGTAAAGCCGGCGCCCTGCCGTTTATCTGTTCGGCAAGCGCTGCCAGCTGATAATCATTTTGGCAGAGCCTGACAAAATAAGCGGCCATGGCCGGCAGATACTCCGCGCCCTGGGGCAGCTTGCGTACGCCGCAACGCAAGCGGCTGATCTGGGATGGATCCAGGCTGATGGCATCCGCCAGCTTTCTGTTGGTGGAATTGGTCAGTTTGATCAGGAAAACCAGCTTATCGGCAAAATTCATACTTTGGATACCTCCTTGGCATCAATCATGACGGTAAACGGCATTGCCAAAAGCCCGGCTCAGCTTGTTTTTCTATGGACCAGTGGATACAATGGATAAGGAGGATATGGGGGAATAAGGCATAAAAACAGGAAAGGAAAAGAAAAGAAAAGCGTTATAGTCGTTTTATGCTGATATTCAGTATATCATATCCCCCAGGGGAAGGCAAGGGCCGGGGGAGTCCCTAATCCGCCTCCCCATGGACAAGAACAAGTGTGGCAGGTGTTTTTCACAAATCACTTTAAGGCGGAGGTTGATGGCATGAAGGAAAAGCAAGGATTTTACGGTAAGCGAATCATTTTTGGTTCCCTGCTGGTCACTATTTTTACCATGGCTATTGTCAATAAAACGCCCCCTTTCTATATGACACCCATCTGTACGGAATATGGCTTTTCCGTCACGGGGTTTTCCGTATCCTTTGCTTTAGCCGCATTGGGCGCGGCCCTGGGGGCTATCAGCGCCGGCCTTTTTATCAACAAGCTGAAATTGCGGCTGATGATGAGCCTGGGCATTATCATGGCAGGCGTTTGCTTTGCCGCTCTTTCCATTGCCAGCCGGCTGTGGCAGTTCTACGTCCTGTATTTCCTTATCGATTTCGGCATGGCCCTGGCTGCCAATATCCCGCTGACCACCATGATCTCCAACTGGTACATAGGCAAACGCGGCATGATGACCGGCATTGTCTTTTCCGGCATGGGTGTGGGCGGCGTGATCTTCTCCATCCTGGTGGAAAAGCTGATCCTCAGTCTGGGCTGGCAGCAGGCTGCCCTGGTTTCCGGCATTATTATTATCGCCACGGCTTTACCAGCCTGCCTGTTCATCTTCTATAAAAAACCCGAGGATATCGGGCAAAAGCCCTATGTCAATCCGGAAGGCGCGGACGAAAAAGCCGAGGGCAAAGCAAAGGAAAGCGATGCCGGTGCCGGCGTCAGCAAGACCGTGGCCCTGCGCTCCCCGGTTTTCTACACCCTGGCCATAGGCCTGATCTGCCTGGGGATCATCGCCTCCGGCGTCATGGTGCATGTGCCTAATTTCCTCTACGGCATCGGCAAGAACGCCGGCGTTACCATGGCGATACTCAGCGGGGTCGCGGTGGTGGGAGCCCTTGTCAGCGGCATCATCTTTGATAAACTGGGGCCGGTCAAAGGCATGCTCGTGGCAGCGGCGGTGTTTATCTGCGGCATGATCTGCCTCTACCTGACTACTGCTACGCCTTGGCTGGCCTATATCATGGCGATCTGCGTGGGCTTCAGCGTCTGCATCGGCAGCACCGGCCCGCCGCTGCTGACCTCGGCGGTATTCGGCACCAAAGATTATTCCTCCCTGTTTGGCATTATCTATGCCCTGTTCCTGGTAGGCTGCATCGCCGGCCCCATCCTGTCCGGCGCTGTCTTCGACGCTACAGGGGCCTACGGCACAGTCTGGCTGATTTTCATTGTTGTCGCGGCGCTGATGTTTGCCTTTTGCGCCCTGGCGGTGGCCGGTGGCCGAAAGCTGTGGCAGCAGGCGGTGGCAAAAGAGCGGCAGTCCTGATTACCAGGGGCCTGGCGGAGCCAATCGGTTTGTGTTAGGTACCGATTAATCAATATTATAATTTAATTTAGGAGGGAATTTGTTATGCCTAAAGCCCACGAGATCCACCCGCACATCTTTCTGTCTGACTGGAATAACCCCAACCTGGCTTTGGTTAAGGGAAAGGGCATTTATCAGTGGGACACCAACGGGGATCAGTATATCGATTCCTGTTCCGGGGCTGTCAACGCTTCCTTGGGCTACGGCCGGGAAGATATGGCTGAGCTGCTGAAGAAGCAGGCGCTGGAACTGAGCTATTTGACCCGCTTCACCTCTGTGCCGCCCATCCTGGACGAATGCTCCAATGTTTTGGCCGAGTTTACCGGCATGGATCGTTTCTTCCTCACTTCCGGCGGCTCGGAAGCGGTGGAAATGTCGCTGCGCATTGCCAAGGCTTATTGGGTGCATATGGGCCATCCCACGAAAAACAAGATTATCTCCCGCTGGCTGAGCTATCATGGCAATACTTATGCCACCGCCTGCTACGGCGGCAATCTGGCCCGGAAGAACGATTTGTCTGCCTACGCCTTTGACGAAGGCCATATTGCCGCGCCCACCTGCTATCATTGCCCCTATGGTAAATGCGAGGGAAGCTGCGACTTTGAATGCGCCAACGAACTGGAAGACGCGATGATCAACAAGGGCGCCAGCAACTATGCGGCCTTCCTGATGGAACCCATCGGCGGTACCACCACCGCGGCCATGACCCCGCCGGCAGGTTACTTCCAGCGCATCCGCGAGATCTGCGATAAATACGACCTGCTGCTTGTGGCCGACGAGGTGCTGGCCGGCTACGGCCGCGCCGGCAAGCCTCTGTCCATCAACTGGTTCGGCGTAGAACCGGATATCTGCGCCCTGGCCAAATGCATGTCCGGCGGTTACTTCCCGGTGGGCGCCGCCGCCACCAATACCAGGGTTTCCGAAGTCTTTAAAAAGGTCGGCCACTATTATGCCGGTTTTACCTGGGCCGGCAACCCCATGGCCTGCGCCATTACTATTGAAACCACCCGCATCATGCAGCGGGAAAACATGCTGGAAAATATCAATATCCAGGGCGACTATATGAAAGAGCAGCTGATCAAGATGCGCGACCGGCATCCGCTCATTGGCGATGTGCGCGGCTGCGGCCTGCTGATCGGCGTGGAACTGGTGAAGGATCACGCCAGCCGCACCTGCCTGCCTAACGAACAACGGGCCTTGGCCAAGGTTATGGGCGCCGGTTATGCCAATAAAGTCATCCTGGAAGCTGCTTCCGGTAAGATGAAGCGCGGGCTGGAAGGGGAGGCCATCATCCTAGCGCCCTACTTCGGCGTTACCCGCGCGGAAATGGATGAGCTGCTGGAGAAGCTGGATCTCATCTTTGGCCAGGCGGAAGCACAGATTGACTTTAGCTAAGCTGCTGGCAAAACCAGCCGCCCGCGCCATTATGATACCCTCTTATGTGGCAACAGGAAAACGGTGCTATAATCTAAGCATGACAATAATTCGGTATAGGATGCTTGAAGGAAGGAAACGATAGCGGCGGAAATCAATTCTGTTAAAAGCAGGTGACGCCCATGGCTTCTTCGACCAAAGCAGCTAATAGATTGATAAATGAAAAGTCGCCTTATCTGTTGCAGCATACCCATAATCCGGTGGATTGGTATCCCTGGGGCGAGGAGGCCTTCAACAAAGCCAAGGCTGAGGATAAGCCGGTTTTTCTCTCCATCGGCTATTCCACTTGCCATTGATGTCCTGTCGGTAAAATGACGTATTAGAATCTTATATATAGTCGGCGACAGTGAGTAATGACATCTCCCTTTACTCACGGTCGCCGACTTTAATACCTCCAGCGGGTCGGAAGTAATTCCTGCCTTAAGAGTCAACGGTAAAAAATTCGAATATATTTGCGACAGTAATTACCAAATATAAGCAGGGATTTGCTAGATGAAGAAATGAAAATTCAGATTGTCTATCGATGAAATGAAGGATACTGCTATTATAAAAGTAGTAGCCTTTATTTTTTAGGGGTATACTAAATGTTATACCGTATGAAAGAAGGTGATAAAATGACTAATTCAAACAGAGTACCCAATCGCTTAGTGACTGAAAAGAGTCCTTATCTGTTGCAACACGCATACAACCCTGTTGACTGGTATCCGTGGGGTGAAGAAGCCTTTGACAAGGCCAAAAATGAAGATAAGCCCATATTCCTAAGCATTGGGTACTCTTGACGATATTAGTTACAGAAGGCTGTTTGCCATTGGTGCCATGTGATGGCGGAGGAAAGCTTTGAGGACCCGGCGGTAGCCCAGGCCCTGAACCGGGACTTTGTCTCCGTCAAGGTCGATAAGGAGGAGCGGCCGGATATCGACGGCGTCTATATGCGGGTTTGCCAGGCTATGACCGGAAACGGCGGCTGGCCCACCAGCATTTTTATGACCGGGGCCGGCCAGCCTTTTTATGCCGGCACCTATTTCCCCCAACAGCATTTCCTGCTGCTGCTGGAATCCATCGTCCAGGCTTGGAAAGAAAACCGCCAGGCCCTGCTGGCCCAAAGCCAAAGGCTGATCACCGCCCTGGGCCGGGAACGGGAACTGGCTCCCCAGGCGGAAGAGCGCTTGCTCAGCGAGGGCCTGGCCCATTTCTGGCAGACCTTTGACCGGGAATGGGGCGGTTTTGGCAACGCGCCCAAATTCCCTTCGCCTCATAATCTGTTCTTCCTGCTCCGCACCGCACCGGAGCTGGCGGAGAAGACCCTGCTACAAATGAGCCGGGGCGGCATCTTCGACCAGGTGGGCGGGGGTTTCTGCCGCTATGCCACCGACCGCCGCTGGCTGGCTCCGCATTTTGAGAAGATGCTTTATGACAACGCCCTGCTGGCCATGGCCTACGGCCTGGCCTATGAGCAAACCCACCGGGAGCGCTACGGGCAGGTGCTCCGGCAGGTCCTGGCTTACCTGGAACAAGAGATGGCGGATGATAGCGGCGGTTTCTACGCGGCCCAGGACGCGGATGCGGATGGAGTGGAGGGCAAATATTATCTGTTCAGCAAGACGGAGCTGCTGGAACTGCTGGGGGATGAGCAGGGCACGCTGTTCTGCCAGGCTTACGGTATCACTGAGCAGGGTAATTTCGAAGGCCTGAATATTCCCAACCTGCTGCCGGACCGGGATCCGGACCCGGCGGCCCTGACCCTGCTACCCCAGGTTTACGCTTACCGCCGGCGCCGGATGCGCCTGCATACGGATACCAAGATCCTCACCGGCTGGAACGCCCTGGCCGGCGCGGCTTTTGCCCTGGCAGGCCGGGTGCTGGGGGAAAAGGCTTATCTTGAACGGGCCCGGGCCCTGCTGGCCCTGATCCAACAGCGGCTGGGCAAAGACGGAAGCCTGTACAGTGGGGAGAGCCTGGGCCAGCCCCTGGGCCCGGGTTTTCTGGATGATTACGCCTACACGATTTTCGCCCTGCTCCAGATGTATCAGGCTACCTTGGATCAGGTTTATGTGGCCCAGGCCCAAACCCTGGCTAAGCGTACCATCGCGGATTTTGAGGATCAAGCGGGCGCGGGTTTCTTTTTCTCCGGCCAGGATCATGAGGATTTGCTGTTCAAACCAAAGGAAAGCTATGACAGCGCCCTGCCTTCCGGCAATTCGGTGATGGCGGATAACCTGTTCCGCCTGGCCTTTTTAACCGGGGATGAAGCGCTGGCCGCTGCCGGCAAGCGGCAGCGGGATTATATGAGCGGCCAGGCCGGGGCTTATCCGGCAGCTTTTGGCTTTTATCTTTACAGCCTGCTGCCCCGGCGGGAAATTACCTGCAGCCTGGCTGACCCCGGGGATCTGTGCCGGGTCCGGCTCAAAGACAACTGGCTGCTGCGCCTGGGGACGGTTGAAGAATACCCCTTGGTCAATGGCAAAACCACTTATTATATCTGTGAGGCGGGAGCCTGCCGGCCTCCGGTCAACAGCCTGGAAGAAGCGTAAAGCAAACGTCCCGGCCCAACTCGGGCCGGGACATTCAATTCCCTTGGCCTTTCTCTTTATCTTAGAGCAGGGTGATGTAATTTCGCGGCACAAAGCCGCTCTGCCCATTATAAGTCACCACATACCAGTCGCCGCTTTCCCCGGTGACGATCACGTCCGCGCCGTTAAGGAGAACGCCGCCTACCGCCGCGTTGAAATCGGGCTGCTCCCGCAGGTAAATATCAAAACCCTCGGTATCGACCCGCCCCCGCTGCAGGGTATTGGGCAGGACAAAGGGGACGCCGAAATATTGGGTCAAAGACAGGGCCAGGGCCCGGGCAATACTTTCGATGTTATCCGCGATCCATTGGGCGTCTTCCTCATTATCATGATAAGCCAGCTCCACCAGAACCGGCGCTGCCCTGGAGGTGATCAGTTCATAATGCGTGCGGTTGGGCACCGCGTTGACTAAATCCGGATAAGGGTAAATGCTGCGGAGATTGGTAACGATCAGCTGGGCCAAGGCTTCGCCCGCTGCCGAACCCGGATAGTAATAGGCATCCAAGCCCTGGATCCGGCCGAACAGGCGGGGCGGGGCGGTATTGGTATGCAGGGAAAGATACACGTCATAATTGCCAATATTTGAAAGGGATATGGCATGCCCCACAGAGAAGGCGGGGTTATTCCGGCCGAAGCTGATGCCCGCGGCGGTAAGATAGGGTTCCAGGGCGTCGGCGATCAGGTTCATATAATATTCTTCCGTATTGCCGATCACGAATTCATTGTGTTCCTCAGTGGAGGGGCTCAGAAAAACGCTGGGCATAGGAATTCCTCCGTCGGCTATATGTTATTATCAGATTATGCCGGTAACGGCGGGAAAATGTCCCTGCCGCCCGGCCTTTGGTCAAGACGGATAAAGGAAACATAGCTGGAACGACGAATATTAAACAAGTTAAACATTACTTCTTAGGTATGGCGTTTCAGCATCAGCCCATTGTTTGGGGCGTTGATTGAAATAGCCCCGCCGCTTAGAGCGAGGAATTATGGATATACGCAATGGCTTAAACGAACAACAGCTGGCCGCCGTCACCGCTTCGGAGCAGCAGGTGCTGGTGGTGGCCGGCGCCGGCAGCGGCAAAACCAAGGTGCTGGTCTCCCGCCTGGCCTGGCTCATCGCTGAGCAAAGGATCAACCCCTATCAAATCATGGCGGTCACCTTTACCAATAAAGCTGCCCGGGAAATGAAAGACCGGGTGGAAAACCTGCTTAAGATCAACAGCCGCTGGATGTGGATCGGGACTTTTCACGCCCTTTCCGCCCGCTTGCTGCGGATGGAGGCGGAAAGCTTCGGCCTGAGCAAGGATTTTATCATCTATGACGACGGCGATAGCCGGGCTCTGATCAAGCGGGCCCTGGCCGAGCTGCGGCTGGCTGACGATGATAAAAGCTATCATCCTTCCGCGGTGTTGAACGCCATCAGCGGCGCGAAGAACCGGCTGCAGCCCCCGGCTGATTTCCAACAGGCGGCGGACAGCGATTGGGAGCTGAATATCGCCAAAGTCTATCAACGGTATGAGGACATGCTCCACGCGGCCCAGGCCCTGGATTTTGACGATTTGCTCACCCGCCTGTATCACGAGCTGCAGGCCCATCCGGCAGTGCTGGCCAAATACCGGGAGCGCTTCGGCCATATCCTGGTGGACGAATACCAGGATACCAACCATTGTCAGTATTTGCTGATCAAGCTTCTGGCCGGGGAACAAGGCCATGTTTTTGCCGTAGGCGACCCGGATCAGTCCATCTACCGCTGGCGGGGAGCGGATATTGCCAACATATTGGATTTCAGCCGGGATTATCCCGGGGCCCGGGAATTGCGGCTGACCCAAAATTACCGCTCCACCCAGACCATCCTGGACGCGGCCAATGGGCTGATCGCCAATAATAAAAACCGCAAGCCCAAGGATTTGTTTACCCAGGCCGGGGCTGGGGACCCCATCGTCTTTCACCGGGCGGACAGCGATAAGGAAGAGGCCGCCTATGTGATGCGGAGCATCCGCGCCCTGGTGGAGCTGGGCCATTCCCTGTCCGATTGCGCGGTGCTCTACCGCACCCATGGCCAGAGCCGCCTGCTGGAGGATGAGTGCATCAAAATGGCCATGCCTTACCGGGTTTATGGCGGCATGAAGTTCTACGAGCGCAAGGAAGTCCGGGACACCCTGGCTTATCTCCGGCTGCTGGTGAATCCCCATGACGACGAAGCCCTGCGCCGGGTCTATAATGAGCCCCGCCGGGGCATTGGCCGGGCCACCTGGGATAAGCTGCAGGAAGGGGCCGGGCAAGGGGGCTGTTCCATCTGGTCCCTGCTGGCCCAGGCGGAGGGCCTGGGTTTCAGCGCCGCGGTCAGCCATAAGCTGGTTTATCTCCGGGAACTGCTGCAGGGGCTGGCGGGTTACGCGGCCCAGACCCGGCAGGTGGCGGAGATCCTCCGGGAGCTGTGGCAGCGCACCGGCTATGGGGAGATGATCGCCAGCGGCCCGGATAGCGCCGAGCGGCTGGAAATTTTGGAACAGCTGATGGATACCGCCGGGGATTTTGATTTAAACTATGAGGACATGGCCCAGATCACGCCGGAAGGGGAGGAATTGGACCCGCCCCTGGTGGCCTTTTTGAACCAAATCTCCCTGGCCACGGATATGGACGCGGCGGAGGAGGCCCCTGATTATCTGACCCTGATGACCCTGCACGCGGCCAAAGGCCTGGAATTCCCCGTGGTTTACCTGGTGGGCATGGAAGAAGGCGTGTTCCCCCACCGCAAGGTGCTGTTCAGCTTTGACGACAATGAGCTGGAAGAGGAGCGCCGCCTTTGCTATGTGGGCATTACCCGGGCCCGGGAGCGCCTGACCCTGACCGCTGCCAACCGGCGTTTGGTTTGGGGCAAGTATGAAAACAATAAGCCCTCCCGCTTTTTAAAGGAAATACCGGAGGAATTGGTGAACAGCACCGGCGTCACGTCCCATGCGCCCTCCCGGCAGCGCCAGGAATTCACCGCCACCAATAATGTGTTCCAACCCCGGGTGGCGGTAAAGCAGGAAGGGGCCAAGCTGGAAACCGGCATCATGGTCGGGGATAAGCTGCGCCACGGCAAATTCGGCGACGGCGTGGCCGTAGCCATTTCCGGCAGCGGCGATGATTTGCAGATCACCGTGGCTTTCCCGGATGTGGGCGTGAAAAAGCTGATGTGGAAATACGCCCCCTTAAAAAAAATTTAAAACAGCGGGCCCTTGCGCCCGGCTTCAGCAGAGACTAAGAGGTTTTTACCGAGGGTTTTTACCGACGAGGTTTTTATGGATAAACAACAGGCCGCCGCCCGCCTGGCGGCGCTGCGGCAGGAAATAGAAACGCATAATATCGCCTATTATCAGCAGGACGCCCCTACCGTCAGCGACCATGACTATGATTTGCTGATGCGGGAGTTCACCCAGCTGGAAGCGGCCTGGCCGGAGCTGGCGACCGTTGATTCTCCCAGCCAACGGGTGGGGGGACAGGCGGAAAGCCGCTTCGCCCCCCGCCGGCATGCCCGGCCCCTGCTGTCCCTGGATAATGCTTTTAGCCGGGCGGATATCGAGGCTTTTATCCAGCGCCTGCAGCGGGGGGGCGTCCCAGACCCGGAACTGCTGGCGGAGCTGAAAATCGACGGCCTGACCATTGCCGTCACTTACCGGGACGGCCGCCTGGCCGCCGCCGCTACCCGGGGGGACGGGGTGACCGGCGAGGATGTGACGGAAAATGTCCGGGCCATCAAGGCGGTGCCCCAGCGTTTAAAGCAAGCCGTGCCCCTGCTGACGGTGCGGGGGGAAGCCTTTATGCCGAAAAAGGCCTTTGCCCGGCTGAACCAGGAGCGGGAGGAGAATGAGGAGTCCCTGTTCGCCAACCCCCGGAACGCCGCCGCCGGCAGCCTGCGCCAGCTGGACCCGGAAATCACCGCCGGCCGCCGGCTGGAAGCCTTCTTCTACGATATCATCGAGGCTGAGGGCATTAGCCCCGCCAGCCAAGAAGAATTGCTGGCCCTCCTTTCCGGCCTGGGCCTGCCGGTGAATCAATCGCGCAGGATCTGCCGGGATCAGGGGGAGATCATGGATTTCATCAGCCAGATGGCAGAGGAGCGGCATGGCCTGGATTATGAGATCGACGGCCTGGTGCTGAAGCTGAATGCCATCCCCCTCCGGGAGGAGCTGGGCGCTACCGGCAAATTCCCCCGTTGGGCCATGGCCTATAAATTCCCGCCGGAACAGGCGGAAACCCAGGTGCTGGAGATCATCGTAGGCGTGGGCCGCACCGGCGCCCTGACCCCTGCCGCAATGCTGGCCCCGGTTTTCCTGGCCGGCAGCACCATCAGCCGGGCCACCCTGCATAATGAGGACAATATCCGGGACAAGGATATCCGGGTGGGCGATTGGGTGCTGATCCAAAAGGCCGGGGACGTGATCCCCGAAGTGGTGCGGGTGCTGCCGGAGAAGCGGGACGGCAGCGAACGGATCTTCACCATGCCGGATCATTGCCCTTCCTGCGGGGAAGCGGCCCTGCGGCAGCCCCATGAAGCGGCCTGGCGCTGCGTCAACCCCCATTGCCCGGCCCAGCTCTATGAGAAACTGCTGCATTTCGGGGAGAAAAAGGCCATGGATATCGACGGCCTGGGCCCGGCGGTGGTGCGCCAGCTGCTGGAAACCGGCCTGGTAAAGGATGTGGCGGATCTCTATCTTTTGGATGCGGCGAAGCTGGCGGCCCTGGAACGCCTGGGCCCCAAATCCGCTGCCAATCTGATCAACGCCATCAGCAAAAGCAAAAGCCTGCCCCTGTCCAGGCTGCTGTTTGCCCTGGGTATCCGTCATGTGGGCGAGCGGGCCGCCAAGGTGCTGGCCGGCCGGTTCCCGGATCTGGACAGCCTGATGGCTGCTGGAGCGGCACAGTTGACCGGCATCCCGGAGATTGGCGGCATCATTGCCGAGAGCGTGGCGGCCTGGTTCAGCCTGGATGAAAACCGGGCGCTCATCGCCAAGCTGGCTGACCTGGGCCTGAACCTGAAAGGCGACCGGGGAGAACAGCGGCGGACCGCCTTAAGCGGCAAAACCCTGGTCATCAGCGGCAGCCTGCCCGGTATCGGCAGGGAAGAGGCCAAAGAATTGCTGGAAAGCGCCGGGGCTAAGGTAGGCAATAGCGTAAGCAAGAAAACTGATTATCTGCTGCTGGGGGAAAACCCCGGCAGCAAGGCGGAAAAAGCCGGCCAGCTGGGAATAGCCCTGCTTAGCTGGGAAGAAGCAAAAGACCTGATGAGGGAGGAGGCTCCCGGCCATGCATGAGCTGTCCCTGATCCAGGGGGTGTTGGAGACGGCGGAAAAGCTGCTGGCCCCATATCAGGCAAAACGGGTAAACACCTTGACCGTCAGCGCCGGGGTGCTGGCCAATATCATGCCGGAGGCCCTGGACTACGCTTTTTTGGCCCTGACCCAGGGCACCTTGTTCCAAGGCGCCAGGTTGATCCTGGAAAAGCGGCCCCTGACCGCGCTTTGCCAGGATTGCGGAGGGGATTATGAAAGCGCAACCCTGCCGCCGGTTTGCCCAATTTGCGGCAGCCATCGGGCGGAGATCGTCAACGGCGGCGAAGTGCTGCTGACCCATATCGATTTTGACTGATTGGATTGAGAGGAAATGAACATATGGAACTGAATGCCAATTTGAATGTGATGGAGCTGAACAATGCCCGGGCAGAGCGCAACCGGCAATTGTTCCGGGACCGGGGCGTGCTGGCCCTGAATATCATCGGTTCCCCGGGCGCCGGCAAAACCACTTTGCTGGAACGGCTGCTGGAAATGACGGCGGATCTGAAGATCGCCGTGATCGAAGGGGATTTGGCCACGGCCAGGGATGCTTCCCGCATTGCCGCCAAAGGCGCCCAGGTGGTGCAGATCAATACCGACGGCGGCTGCCATCTGGACGCGGGGATGATCGAAAAGGTCTTGCCCCTCTTTGACCTGGACCGCACCGATATCCTGCTCATCGAAAACGTGGGCAATCTGGTTTGCCCCACGGATTTCGACCTGGGGGAAGATGGCCGCCTGGTGCTGCTTTCCGTGGCCGAGGGCGGGGATAAGCCGGTGAAATATCCCGCCACCTTCATTTCCGCCGCCGCCGTGGTGCTGAATAAGCTGGATCTGCTGGCCTTGACTGATTTCGATTTGGAACAGGTCAAGGCGGATCTCCATGATCTGAAGCCGGGGCTGAAGATTTTCGAAACCGTTTGCCGGGCCGGTCATGCCCAGGGCCTGGCGGATCTGGCCGCCTGGCTCCGGGAACTGGCCGCGGCCAAAAAGGCGGGCCGATGATCAGCCGCTACCACGCCGAGATCAGCGGCATTGTCCAGGGCGTGGGCTTCCGGCCCTTTGTTTTCCGCCTGGCAGAGGAATTGGCCCTTACCGGCTGGGTCTATAATTCCGCCAGCGGCGTGACCCTGGAAATCGAAGGGGAGGACCGGGCCTGCGGGGATTTTTTCCGCCGCCTGCCTCTGGAAGCGCCGGTCCTGGCCCGGGTAGACACGCTGGCCGCCGAGCCCATGGCCCTGGCCGGGGATGTGGCTTTCACCATCCGCCTGAGCAGGGAAGGGGAGAAGAAGACCCTGGTCTCCCCGGATATGGGTATCTGCCCGGACTGCCTGGCGGAGATCCGGGACCCGGCCAACCGCCGCTACCGTTATGCCTTTACCAACTGTACCAATTGCGGGCCCCGCTTCACCATTATCCAGAACCTCCCTTATGACCGGCCCTTCACCACTATGGGGGCCTTTACCATGTGCGGCGATTGCCAGGCTGAGTACCAGGACCCCCATGACCGGCGCTTCCATGCCCAGCCCAATGCCTGCCCGGCCTGCGGGCCCCAGCTCCGCTTCCTGGACCGGGCCGGAAACAGCTTGGACGGGGATCCCCTGGCTGTGGCCCAGGATTGGCTGGGGCAAGGAAAAATCCTGGCCGTCAAGGGCTTGGGCGGTTATCATCTGGCCTGCGATGCCCGGAACAGCCAGGCTGTGACAGCCCTCCGCCGCCGCAAATACCGCTGGGATAAGCCCTTTGCCCTGATGATGCCGGATCTGGCCGCGGCGCGACGCTTCTGCCAGGTTTCGGACAAGGAGGCGGCTTTGCTGGAAAGCCCCCGCCGGCCCATTGTGCTGCTGAAAAAAGGGCCGGCCAGCCGGGAACTGGCCGGGGATATCGCAACCGGGAACGGCCGCTTAGGCGTGATGCTGCCCTATACGCCCCTGCATTATTTATTAATGGAAGGTTTTACCGCCTTGGTGATGACCAGCGGCAATTTTTCCGAGGAGCCCATTGTCTATGACGACGGGGAAGCCGGCCAAAGCCTGGCCCGGCTCGCCGACGGCTTCCTCACCCATAACCGGGCTATTTTCCGCAGCTGCGACGACAGCGTGGCGGTTTACGCTGCCGGGCAGCCCCGGCTGATCCGGCGCTCCCGGGGCTATGCGCCGGAACCCTTGCCTATCCTGGACAGCGGCCGGCAGATCCTGGCCCTGGGCGGGGAGCAGAAGAATACGTTCTGCCTGACCCGGGGGGCCCAGGCCTTTGTCAGCCAGCATATCGGCGATTTGCTGAATCTCCCCACCCTGCGGGGCTTCCGCCGGGAAATCGATTATTTCCGGGAGATGTTCAACAGCCAGCCGGATCTTTTAGCTTATGATCCCCATCCGGACTATTTGTCCAGCCAATATGCCAAGGCTTATCCCGGCGGTCTGCCCAAAATACCGGTGCAGCATCATCATGCCCATCTGGCTTCGGTTTTGGCTGAACACCGCCTGGACGAGCAGGCCATCGGCCTGATCTTCGACGGCACCGGCTACGGGGAGGACGGCTGCCTCTGGGGCGGCGAAGTACTGGTAGGCGGTTTGACTGCCTGCCGCCGGGCCGCCCATCTGCTCTATCTGCCCCTGCCCGGCGGTGAACAGGCCATCCGGGAACCCTGGCGGCAAGCTATGGCCGCCCTGGCCCTGGCCCTGGGCGGAGAAGCCCTGGCTGCAGACGCCCCAACCGGTTTGCTGCCCCCAGGCTGGGAGCTGGCTTGGCAAGGGGCGGAGCGGGGGATCAACACGCCGCTCAGCTCAGGCATGGGCCGGCTCTTCGACGCGGCGGCGGCTTTGGCCGGTATTGGGCGGCGGGTGAATTATGAAGGCCAGGCCGCGGTGGAACTGGAACAGCTGATCGACGACGGGGCGGCCGGCGCTTATGCTTTTGAGCTGATCCCCCCGGAACAGCCGGGGGCGGCCCTGATCCTGGACTGGCGGCCCCTGATCCGCAGCCTCCGGGAAGATCTGCGCCAAGGCCTGCCCATAGGCGCCCTGGCCGTCCGCTTTCACCGGGCTGTGGTGGACTTATGTGTGGCTGTTTGCCAAAGGCTCAGGGCGGAGACAGGATTGGAGCTGGTGCTGCTTTCCGGCGGCTGCTGGCAGAATGTCTGGCTGCTGGAACAGGTCTGGGCGGCCCTGGAAGCGGATGGGTTCCGGGTGCTCGGCAACAGCCAGGTGCCCGCCAATGACGGCGGTATTGCTTACGGCCAGGCGGCGGTGGCTGCCGCCCGGGCCGCGAAAGGAGAGATTTAAATGTGCTTGGCTATTCCCGGCCGGGTGGAAAGCGTGGATACGGAAAACCAAACGGCCTTGATCGATTATAACGGAGTGAAGAAAAGCGCCAGCATCCTGTTGCTGCCGGATTTGCGTCCCGGCATGTTTGCCCTGGTGCACGCGGGCTTTGTCATCCAAATCCTGGACGAGGCGGCAGGCGCTGAGCTGAAAAAGCTGACGGAGGAATGCGGCCTTGGCTGAGCAAGATTATCAGAATCCGGCCCTGGTGGCGGCCTTGGCGGCGCAGATCCGGGCCCGCTGCCGCCAGCCCCTGACTTTGATGGAAGTTTGCGGCACCCATACCATGCAGATCGCCCGCTTCGGTGTCAAAGGCTTGCTGCCCCCGGAGATCCGGCTGGTTTCCGGCCCCGGCTGCCCGGTTTGCGTCACCGGCCAGGCGCTGATTTCCCAGGCCCTGGCCATCGCCGCCTTGCCCGGGCTGATCTTCACCAGCTTCGGCGATATGCTGCGGGTTCCGGCCGGGGAGCAGAGCCTGCAGCGGGCCAGGGATCTGGGGGCGGATGTGCGTATCGTCCTGTCGCCTCTGGACGCTTTGGCCTTGGCCAAAGCTAATCCCAGCCGCCAGGTGGCGTTCTTTGCCGTGGGCTTTGAGACCACCGCGCCCCTGACCGCGGCCATGCTGGTGCAGGCCCAGGCCCAGCAAGTGACGAACATCAGCGTCATCCCCGGGCATAAGACCATGCCCCAGGCCCTCCGAGCCCTGCTTAAAGAGGCCGAGGGTATCGGCGGCCTGATTTGTCCCGGCCATGTGGCCGCCATGGTGGGGGCGGAGGCCTTCCGCTTCCTTCCGGAGGCGCTAGGCCAGCCCGCGGCGGTGGCCGGTTTTGAGCCGGTGGATATCCTGCTGGCGGTGGACGCCTTGGTCAGGATGGCGGCGGCAGGCCGGCCCAGCCTGGAGAACTGCTATCCCCGGGCTGTGGGGCCGGGGGGGAACAGCCGGGCTTTGGCCTTGCTGGAGCAGGTCTTTCAACCGGTAGACGCTGAATGGCGGGGCCTGGGACTGATCCCCGGCAGCGGCCTGGCCTTGAGGCCGGCCTATGCCGCCTATGACGCCCTGGCCCGTTTCGCCCCGGATATCGCCGGTTATGAGCTGGCTGCGGAGCATCCCGGCTGTTGCTGCGGCCAGGTGCTCCGGGGGGAGCTGGCGCCGGAGGATTGCCCTTTGTTCGGCAAGGTCTGCAGGCCGTCCGCGCCGGCAGGGGCCTGCATGGTGTCTGCCGAGGGCGGCTGCGCGGCCGCTTATAAATACCGCAGGAGGTAAGGGATTTGGCAAAAGAGATCATCACTATGGCCCATGGCAGCGGCGGCCGGCTCTATCATCAATTGGTGGAGCAGGTCTTCCTGACGGCTTTTGATAATGACTATTTGCGGGCCTTGACCGATTCGGCTGTGCTGGACTGCGGCGCGGGCCAGGTGGCCTTGACCACCGACAGCTTTGTGGTGCGGCCCCGCTTTTTCCCTGGCGGGGATATTGGCCGCCTGGCTGTCTGCGGCACCGTGAATGATTTGGCCATGAGCGGGGCGGAGGCTAAATACCTGACTGTGGGCATGATCCTGGAAGCGGGCCTGCCCCTGGCGGAGCTGCGGGAAATCTGTTGCTCCATGGCTCAGGCCGCCAGGGAAGCCGGGGTTTTGCTGGTCACCGGCGATACGAAGGTGGTGGAGAAGGGGGCCGGCGACGGCATTTATATCAATACCGCCGGCCTGGGCTATTTCAGCCCGGCTGGCCCGCCTCTGCCCCAGCGCCTGGAAACAGGAAACCTTATCCTGGTTTCCGGTAATCTTGGCGACCATGGCCTGGCGATCATGGCGGCCCGGGAGAATTTGGACTTTGATCCGCCGCTCCGCAGCGACGCCGCGCCCTTGAATGGTCTGGTCCGGACTTTGCGCCGGGCCGCAACCGGCCTTTGCGCCCTGCGGGACCCCACCCGGGGCGGGGCGGCGGCCGCTTTGAATGAATGGGCCGCCGCCTCCGGCCTGGATATTTTATTGGATGAAACGGCGCTGCCGGTTTCCGGCCCGGTGCGGGCGGCGGCGGCCCTGCTGGGTCTGGATCCGCTCTATGTGGCCAATGAAGGTAAGCTGCTGGCGGCTGTTCCCCCTGAACAGGGCGAAGCGGCCTTAGCGGCTTTGCGCGGCCATCCCTTGGGCCGGGACGCCGCGATCATCGGCCGGGTTTGCCCAGGGGAAGGCCTGGTTTCCCTGAGTACGGCTTACGGTGTTCCCCGCCTGATCGATATGCCGGAAGGGGATCTTTTGCCGCGCATTTGTTAATATTCAGAATAAACGGATAAAGTTAAATTAATTGATTTTTAGTAACGCGTTGCAGGTTCTTGACCTCAAACAGCGGTTGGTATATACTGTTGTATATGTTGCGGATATGTAATAAAATCAATTTCTTACATATTTTCAATAGTTTCCCGTCACTAGCGTTGCTGTAGAGGTTATCACAAAAAATGGGAGGAATTATGGAGGGTCAAGGTATTTTGCTTGTTTGTATCTTTGTTCCTTTGCTGGGGGCTTTTTTGTTGCCGCTGATCGGCCGCATTAATGCCGGGCTGAGGAACATTGCCGCCTTGATTTTCGTGCTTGCCGCTTTTGTTGCGGCGGCCTTGGCGTTGCCCTATGTGCTGAACGGCAACCCATTGCTCGTCAAGGTGCAGCTCCCTCTGGGCATGAGCATTGGTTTCCTGGGGGATGGGCTGGCAGTCTTTATGGCGCTGACTTCGTCCCTGGTTGCTGCCATTATTGTTTTTTATTCTTTTGGTTATATCGAGCATTACGAGAACAAGAACGAATATTATTTAATGGTCGTCTTGTTTATCGGCGCCATGATGGGCCTGGTGTTCTCCACCAACCTGATCATGATCTACCTGTTCTGGGAGATCTCGGCGGTCTGCTGCTGGCGCTTGATCGGCTTCTACCGGGAAAAGGAAATCGTCGTCAAAGCGGACAAGGCCTTTTTAGTCACGGTGGGCGGCGCTTTGATGATGCTGGTGGGCTTCATCGGCATCTATACCCAGACCGGCACCTTTGACCTGCTGGAGCTGCAGGGGCGGGGCCTGGATAACTGGATCATGGTGCTGATTCTTTTCGGCATCCTCTCCAAGTCCGCCACCCTGCCGCTGCATACCTGGCTGCCGGACGCGGGCGTGGCCCCGTCGCCGGTCACGGCTTTGCTCCATGCCGCCGTGCTGGTGAAAATCGGCGTTTATGTCTATGCCCGGCTGTTCCTGGCCAATTTCCAGCTGGAAGCGGTTTGGGAAACCGCCGTGCCCGTCATTGCCGCGGTTTCCGCCCTGGTTTCCGCCGGCGCGGCCATGATCGAGAACAATATCAAGCGCATCATCGCTTATTCCACCATCAGCCAGCTGGCCTTCATTTTCCTAGGCCTGGCCTGCGGTAACGCGGTGGGCGCGGCCGGCGGCTTGCTGTATATCCTCATGCATTCCCTGGCCAAAGGCGGCCTGTTCCTCTGCGCCGGTATTGTGGAACATAGCACCCAGACCAAGGATATCCGGCAAATGGGCGGCTTGGCGAAAAAGCTGCCCATCACCATGGCGGCTTTTGCCATGTGCGCTTTTTCCGTCATGGGCATCCCGCCCTTCGGCGGCTTCTTCGCCAAATACATGGTGATCAACGGCGCGCTGCAGACCGGTTACCCCTGGCTGGCCGGGGTGTTTATCATCGGCGCGGTGATGACGGTGATCTATTTGATGCGCGCTTTCGTCAAAGTCTTTTTCGGCGAACTGACCCATCCGGATCTTAAAGAGGGCAGTTGGGAAATGGTCAGCTCCGTGATGCTGCTGGGCGTCCTCTCCCTGCTGGCCGGGGTGTTCATCAATATCCCCTCCAACCTCGCCGTAATGATCGTTGAATCCTTGGGGAGGTGGTAATATGAACCTGCTATCCGCGTTCATCAGCGCCGGCACCGGCCTGAACCTGCTTTATACCATGCTGATACTGCCTTTGGCCCTGGCCTTGCTGCTGCTGGCTTTCCCCAAAAGCAAATACGGCCCCCGGGCCACGGTGTTTTTGCTGGCAGCCGCTTTGAACCTGATTTTCGCCATCGGCGTCTTCGGCATTGAGGAAATGACCCTGCTGATCCCCTGGGCCGGTTTTGGCATCAATCTGGCTCTGCGGGTTTACAGCTTTTCCCGCTTCATGATCCTAGCCGCGGCCATTATCATGTTCCTGGTGGCCCTGTTCAGCGTGTCTTATCTGAAAAAGAAGGATTACGGCAGCACGTTTTTCTTCTTCTTCCTGCTGAGCCTGGTGCTGACCAACGGCGTTTTCCTGGCTAATAATATGGTGGTGCTGCTCTTCTTCTGGGAAGGCCATATGGTAACCCTGTTCGCCACCATTATTATCAGCAGCCGGAAAAAGCCCCGCACCGCCATGAAGGCCGTGATCCTGAACGGCGTGGCGGATCTGCTGCTGATGCTGGGTATCGCCGCCACCTGCATGGCCGCGGGCACCTTGATGATGGACACCATCACCAAGATCCCCCTGGAAGGCCTGGGCCTGCTGGGCTTTGTCTGCATGATGCTGGGGGCTATCGGCAAGGCCGGTTCCATGCCTTTCCACAGCTGGATCCCGGACGCGGCCACTGACGCGCCTCTGCCCTTCATGGCCTTTATGCCCGCTGCCGTGGAGAAGATGATGGGCCTCTATTTGCTGACCCGGGTGGTGCTGCAATTCTTCGATTTCCAGCCCGGCAGCGCCATGAGCACCCTGATCATGGCCATCGGCGCCATCACCCTGGTGCTGGCGGTGAGCATGGCCCTGATCCAGAAGGATATGAAGCGCCTGCTCAGCTTCCATGCCATCAGCCAGGTGGGCTATATGATCCTGGGTATCGGCACCGCCCTGCCCATCGGCATTGTGGGCGGCCTGTTCCATTTGGTCAATAACGCGGTTTATAAAAGCGCCCTGTTCATGGCCGCCGGCAATGTGGAAAAGAAAACCGGCACCACGGATCTGCGGCAGATCAGCGGCTTAGGCCGGTATCTGCCCCTGACCGCCTTGGGCTTCATCATCGCCGCCCTGTCCATTTCCGGCGTGCCCCCCTTCAACGGCTTTTTCTCCAAGGAGCTGGTCTTTGACGCGGCTTATGAAAGCGGCAGGATCTTCTATATCGCCGCTGTGGCCGGGGCTTTCATGACCGCCGCCTCTTTCCTGAAAATGGGCCATGCCGCCTTCTTCGGCCCCCTGCGTTTGCCGGAAGGCGTGAATAAGGAAGAAATGAAGGAAGCCCCCGGCGCCATGGTGCTGCCCCTGCTGATCCTGGCCGCCCTCTGCGTGGTGTTCGGCCTGGGCAACGGCTTGCCCATCCATCAGCTCCAGGCCGCCCTGGGCCCGGCCGCGGCAGGCCATTTCTCCGGCTGGCCCCATTCCATGACCATGGTGCTGATCTCCCTGGCCGTGCTGGCGCTGGCGCTGATCAACCACATCATCGGCTATAAGGTCACCGGCCAGGCCGTGAAGGCGGTGGATCATATCCACTACGCCCCGGTGCTGCGCAATCTTTACAATTGCGCGGAGAAGCATTACTTTGATCCTTACGATATCATGATGGTGTTTATCCGCGCCTACGCCTGGATCTGCTATGCCGTCGACCGGGGGATCAACTGGATCTACGACAGCCTCATCGTGAATGTGGTCCGTTTCTGCACCGTCTCTCTGCACAGCTTCAATACCGGCAGCCCAACCAGGTATATGGTTTGGTCCTTTATGGGCCTGGGCTTTTTGGCGCTGCTGTTCATGATCTTGGTTTGAAAGGGGTGATGTAAATGTCGGCTTCATTTGCTATGCTGATGTATGCTTTCATGGGCTTGCCCCTTCTGGCAATCGTGGCTTTCAACCTGATCGGTAAAAAGCGCCTGGACAAAGGCTGCATCGTCACAGGCTGTTTCATCAGCCTGGTGCAGGTGGCGGCGGCTGTTTTAGCCATGCTGCTGCTGGTGCAGTACAATAAAGAGGCCATCAATTTCTCCCAGTTCTGGGATATGACCGTTTCCCTGGATGCGGCCTATTTCTCCGTGGATATGTTCTCCCTGGTGGCCCTGTTCTGCGTGGGCATGGTGGCTTTTGTCAGCTTCCTCACCAGCCGCAGCATGATCCATGGCAAAACCTTTGCCTTCAGCAATGTGATGCTGATCCTGATGATGGGCATGAACGGCATTGCCCTGGCCACGGACCTGTTCACCCTCTATGTGTTCCTGGAAGTCACCGGTATCGCCAGCTTCGTGCTGATCGCCCTTTACCGGGACAGCTTTGGCCTGGAAGGCGCTTTCAAGTATTTGGTGATGAGCGCCATCGCTTCCGCCTTTATCCTCTCGGGCCTGGCTTTCCTCTTCCTGAATTACGGCTCCCTGCAATATACCGCCATCGCCAATGCCCTGGCAGCCGGCAATGTGCTGGCTTCCGGCAACGCGGTGCTGGAAAAAGTGGCTTTTGTGCTGCTGATCGCCGGTTTCTCCATCAAGGCCGGGGTGGTGCCCTTCCATGGCTGGCTGCCTGACGCTTACCAAAGCGCGCCGGCGCCGGTTTCCGTGATCCTGGGCGGCGTCGTCACCAAGATGGCCGGCGTTTACGCCATCATCCGCCTGCTGGGCTATTTGTTCAGCGGCCAGGCCGTGGTGAACACCGCCTTCATGCTGCTGGGCCTGGTCTCCATTGTGGTGGGCGCCGTGGCCGCCATCGGCCAGAAGGATTTCAAGCGCATCCTGGCTTATTCCAGCATCAGCCAGATCGGCTATATCGTGCTGGGCGTGAGCACAGGCAGCGGCTTGGGTTTGCTCGGCGCCATGCTGCATTTCTTCAATCATGCCACCTTTAAAACCACCCTGTTCGTCAATTCCGCCGCTGTGGAGCGGCAGACCGGCACCACGGACATTACCAAACTGGGCGGTTTGCAAAAACAGATGCCGGTGACCGCTACCGCCAGCGTCATCGCCTTTCTCTCCACCGCCGGCATTCCGCCTCTGGCCGGCTTTTGGAGCAAATTGCTGATCATCATCGCCGCCTGGCAAGCCGGGGGCGTGCTGGTAGCCGGCTTGGCTTTAATGGCCAGCCTGTTCACGGCCGCCTATTTTCTCAGGCTGCAGCGGAATGTATTTTTCGGCCCGGCTGAGGAGCATCTGAGCGAAGTGACGGAAGCCCCCGGCTCCTTCAAGCTGGCTTCCATACTCCTGACCGCGATAACTGTTGTCTTTGGTGTGCTGTTCCCGGTGCTGCTGAACTTCATGCAGTCCCAGGGATGGCTGTAAAGAGGGGGTGAGCCTATGCAACAAAATATTATTGTGATTTGCCTGGCCGCCATGGTGCTGTTGGGCCTGGCTGCGGCCATGTTTCGCAGCATGGTGAAAGCCGCCGTCTCCCTGGCCGGTATCAGCGCCCTCCTGGCCGTGGTGCTGTTCCTGATGGGCGCTTCCTGGGCGGCTCTGTTCGAGCTCTCGGTTTGCGCCGGCCTGGTCACCGCGATTTTTATCAGCGCTATCAGCCTGACCGCCACCGACCGCAAGCAGCCGGAAAAGGTCAGCGCCCATAAAAGCCGTTTCGCCTCTTTGCCCTTTATCCTGATCTTTGCCGGCGTGGCCATGATCGCCCTGCTGGTACTGGGGGGCTTCGTCATCAGCCCGGCGGCAACCAGCCCGCTTCTCTCCGGCACCTTTACCCCCGCCGCCACTTTCAAGGAAGCTTTGTGGAATATGCGTCAGGCGGACGTGCTGGGCCAGATCATCATAATCCTAGCCGGCGCTTTTGCCGTCGTCATTCTGTTTAGGGAGGGGGGAAAGGCATGAATATCCTGACCATCGCCATACTCACCGCAGCTTTTTTGCTGATCATCACCGGCCTCTATCTTTTGGCCCGCACCCATAATATGATCCGCATCATCATTGCTGTGGAAGTCGTGATGAAAGCCATTACGCTGCTGCTGATCTTTGCCGGCTACCTGAACGGCAATATTGCCCTTTCCCAGACCTTTGTGGTGACCATGATCGTGGTGGAGGTCATCGTGGCTGTGGTGGCGGCGGGGATCGCCATCAATATTTACCGTATCAACGGCGATATGAATGTGGGCAAGCTGAATAAGCTGAACGGATAGGGGGAAAAACGATCATGACCAACTTTTTGCTTTCACCGCCCATCACCGTTCTGCTGCTGGTGTTCGTGGGTTTGGGTTTGTCTTATTTCTCCGCCACCCTGGCGGCCCCGGGCAAGCAGAGCGACCGCAAGCTGGAGGCTTACTCCTGCGGCCAGCGCCATGTGACTCATAATGTGAGCCCGGATTACGGCCAGTTCTTCCCCTTTGCCTTTTTCTTCACCATCATGCATGTGCTGGTGCTGATCGTTACCACGGCTCCCCACGGCGCGTTGACTTTGCCCCTGCTTTATGTGGCCGCGGGCGTGTTGGCCCTGCTGATTATTTTCCGTGATTAGGAGGAGGTCCTGAGCTATGTCTAAAAACATTATGGAAAGAGCTGTGGACTGGGGCCGCAGGAAATCGCCGTGGATCATCCACTTTAACGCCGGCGCCTGCAATGGCTGTGATATCGAAGTGGTGGACGCGCTGACGCCCCGCTTTGACGTGGAGCGCTTCGGTCTGCTGCAGCAGGGTACGCCCCGCCACGCGGATGTGCTGGTGTGCACCGGCGCTGTGACCCTGCAGACCAAGGACCGTTTAAAGCAGATCTACGAGCAGATGCCGGAGCCTAAATTTGTGCTGGCCGTGGGCACCTGCGCCTGCTCCGGCGGGATTTTTGACGGCTGCTACTGCGTGAACGGCGGCATTGATTCCGTGATCCCGGTGGACGCCTATCTGCCCGGCTGCGCCGCCCGGCCCGAGGCCATTATCGACGCGGTGGTGAAGCTGCTGACAGCTTTGGAAAAGGCCCAGAAAGCCGAATAAAGCCAATAAGGAGGGAAAAGTTATGGCTGCTGAAGAACGTGTTTTAAACGGCATTATCGAGCGCTTTCCCGTCCTGGAGGGCAAGGTGAAGATCCAGCGCCGCCAGCGTATGCTTCTGGACCCGCTGCCCCGCCGGGAATTTGAGAAAGTTTTTGACTATCTGACCACCCACGGCGGTTTCCATACCTTCCACTTGGTCATCGGCGTGGATGACGGGCCTGATCTGGGCTTTATCTATGTGGTGTCCAATGATGACAAAGTGATGCTGCTGGTCAAGCAGAAAGCGCCCAAGGCGGATCCCCGCATCAAATCCGTTTGCGCCATCTTCCCCAATGCCCTGTGGCATGAGCGGGAGCTGGTGGACCTGTTCGGCGCCATTGTCGAGGAACTGCCCCCCGGCCCCACCTATCCGCTGCCGGACGGCTGGCCGGAGGGGAATTATCCCCTGCGCAAGGAATGGAAAGTAGAGTATTTCGACAAAGAGACCATGACCTATAATCCGCCGCCGCCCGAGCCGGAGCCTGTGGCTGCCGAGCCGGCGGCCCAGGAATAAGGGGGAAGGAGGCAAGACTTATGAGTAAACAAATCACCATACCCATTGGGCCCCAGCATCCTTCCCTGAAAGAGCCGGGCTGCTTCACCATTACCCTGGAAGGCGAGAAGGTGGTCAACGCCGTGGTGGGCGTGGGCTATAATCACCGGGGGCTGGAAAAGGCCTGCGAGGCCCGGTCCTATATTCAGGATCTGTATATCATCGAACGGGTTTGCGGCATTTGCTCCCATACCCACAGCACCGCTTTTTGCCAGGCCGTGGAAGAGCTGGCCGGTGTATCCATTCCCCGCCGGGCCGCCTATATCCGGGTGATCATGGCGGAGCTGGAGCGCTTGCACAGCCATTTGCTGTGGCTGGGCATTGCCGGCCATGAGATCGGCTTCGATACCCTGCTGATGTATTCCTGGCGGGACCGGGAGCGGGTGCTGGATATCCTGGCGATGCTGGGGGGCAACCGGGTCAATTACGGCATCAATACCCTGGGCGGCGTACGCCGGGACCTGACGCCGGAAATGATGGCGGATATCCGCAGCACGCTGGACTTTATCGAGGAAGAGAACAAATACTGTATTGAGCTGGCCCTCTCCGAGACCACTCTGGCCGCCCGGCTTTCCGGTGTGGGCAGGCTTTCCCATGAGGACGCCCTGAAATACGGGGCTGTGGGCCCGGTGGCCCGGGCCTCCAATGTGCCGGACGACGTCCGGGCCATTGACCCCTATATCGCTTATGATGAAATCAAGGTGCAGCCGGTCACGGATAACCATTGCGACGTCTTTGGCCGGGCAGTGGTCCGGGTGCTGGAGATCATGGACAGCATCCGCATGATCCGGGAAGCCTTAGATAATCTGCCCGAGGGTGAGCTCACGGCCAAAATGCCCCGGAAGATCCCGGAAGGGGAGGCCTTCAGCCGCACCGAAGCGCCCCGGGGCGAGGATACCCATTATGTGCGCAGCAACGGTACGGAAAAGCCGGACCGGGTGCGGGTGCGGGCAGCCTCCGAGGCCAACTGGCATGGCATGGCCCATATGCTGGAAGGGGATTATCTGGCGGATGTGCCTATCATCATCGCGGCCATTGATCCCTGCTATTCCTGCACGGACCGGGCGATCCGCATCCTGGATCCGGACGGCAGGGAAAACCGCCTGCTGGAGTGGAACGCGCTCCGCCGCTACAGCATCGATTTTTACAAGAAACAAGGCTTCGACGTCTCGAAGATAAAAATTGCGGAGCGGAAAATCATCCTCTAATCCGCCGGAAGGAAGGTATATTATGCTGCTGGCATTGTTTAATATCCTGATATTTCCCGGTTTTGTCTTTCTGGGTGTTTACGGCCTGATCTTCGAATACCTGGACCGCAAAATCTATTCCCGTCTGCAAAACCGCATGGGCCCCCCCTGGTTCCAGCCCCTGGCGGACTTTCTGAAACTGCTGGGCAAAGAGAGCGTCATTCCTGAGGGCGCGGATAAGCGGGTTTTCGCCTTTCTGCCGGTGGTGGCCCTGGCGGCCGTCACCGCGGCTTATCTCTACATCCCCCTGTACGGCGTCAATTCCCTCTTCCCCTTTGAAGGCGATTTGATCGTGGTGCTGTATTTGCTGACCATCCCCACCCTCTGTTTCTTCCTGGCCGGTTGGTATTCCACCAGCGTTTACGCCACCATCGGCGCGGTGCGCGCCCTGACCCAGCTCTTCTCTTATGAGGTGCCCCTGTTCATGGCGCTGCTGGGCCCGGCCCTGCTGGCGGACACCTGGTCCCTGTCGGGCATGACCGCCTATTACGCGGCCCATCCTTTGCAGCTGCTGATCAATATCCCCGCTTTCCTGGTGGCCATCGTGGCCTGCGAAGGCAAGCTGGAGCGGGTGCCCTTTGATATTGCCGAAGCTGAGACCGAGGTGGTTTCCGGCACCTTTGTGGAATACAGCGGCCGCTTTTACGCCATCTTCCGCATGGCTGTGGATTCCGAGCTGGTGGTGGTGGCTTCCCTGATCGCCGCGGTATTCCTGCCCCTCCATCCCGCTTCCCCCTGGCTGGGCTTTCTGGTCTATGTCTTAAAGACCCTGGCCATCCTCTTTATCCTGGCTTTGTTCAAATCCATTATGGCCCGGGTGCGTATCGACCAGATGGTGGCTTTTTGCTGGAAGTACTTAACGCCGCTGGCCTTGATCCAGATCATCGCCAATCTGCTGTTGAAAGGGGTGCTGAACTGATGAAGAAGGGACCGGGTAAGGTTGCCGGGTTTGCCTTGAAGCATTTGCTGAAAAAACCGGCCACCATCGCTTATCCCAAGGGCGGCCTGCAGATCGACCCCAATTACCGGGGCCGGCTCACCTATACCAATGAGGGCTGCATCGGCTGCAATCTCTGCGTCAGGGATTGCCCTGCCAATGCCATTGAAATCATCAATGTGGGCACCAAGGAAGATAAAAAATTTGAATGCCACCTCCGGCTGGATCATTGCATTTTCTGCGCCCAGTGCGTGGATAGCTGCCGCAAAGGCTGCCTGGCCATGTCCACTGACGTGGAGCTGGCCACCCTGGACCGGAAAGACCTGAAGCTCAAGCTATGACGGATTGGCAAACCCAGCTGGATCAAGCCCTGGCCGGCTGCGCCAAACTGGCTGTGCTGGGCGCCGGTTCCGAATTATGCGGCGACGACGCCGCCGGCATGCTGCTGGCGGCGGGCCTGCAGGCAGCCGGGCCGAACCCGGCTTTGCTGGCCCTGGCCGGTTCCACCGCGCCGGAAAATTTTACCGGCCTGGTCAAAAGCTATCAGCCGGATCTGCTGCTGCTGGTGGACGCGGCTTTTGTGGGGAGTCAGGTGGGGGAGATCCGCCTGATCGACGCGGCTGAGGTGAAAAGCTTCAGTTTCTCCACCCATATGCTGCCCTTCACAGTGCTGATCGACTATTTGCGCCGGGAAACCGGGGTGGAAACCCTGATTTTGGGTATACAGCCCGGGCAAACGGAATTTGCCACAGAACCTTCGGCGGGAATCAAAGCCGCGGTGGCGGAAGTGGCCGGCTATTTATTGGCTAAATTCCCGCCTAAGCCTGGCAATCAATAATTTTTATCTGGAAAAATGATCAAACGCCGCTATCGTAAAGATAGCGGCGTTTTACAGCAGGGCAAACGGCTCAATTGGCCGGTTTTCTGAACATTGACGCTTTTTAAGCTTAAAAAGGTAAATCAGGCCGCGCCTATAACTCTTGTTAAGAAGTTATTGTAGTAAGCGTAAAAGCGGTTTTGCGAAATATTTGTAATATTCGCTAATGTATCCACTGCCGAAGGGGTTGTGGTATAATGATTCTGTGCACAGGGGACGCCTGCCTTCGTCCCGCATTATAATTGAGGAGGAATGAGCGCTCTATGGCAAAAAAAAGTTTTAATGTTGTGGTCTTTTCCAAGCTATGTAAGGCCTGCGGAATATGCGAAAGCCTCTGCCTGGGAAAACCGGAAAAAGTGTTTACCCTGGCGCCAGACGGCAAAGCCGTGGTAACGCACCCTGAGAATTGCGTTGGCTGCCGCAACTGCGAACTTCATTGCCCGGATTTCTGTGTGGAAGTTGAGGAAAAGGAGGGTGAAGCTTAATGAGTAAGGTCAGATTGGTACAAGGCAACGAGGCCTGCGCTCTGGGTGCGCTGAAAGCCGGCGCTTCTTTTTATGCGGGCTATCCCATCACGCCCTCCACGGAAATCGCTGAACATATGTCGGAGATGATGCCGCTCCAAGGCGGCAAGTTCATCCAGATGGAAGACGAGATCGCCTCCATGGGCGCGATCATCGGCGCCTCCGCCACCGGCGCCAAGGCTTTTACCGCCACCTCCGGCCCTGGCTTTTCCCTGATGCAGGAACTGATCGGCTACGCCTCCATTACCGAGGTTCCCGTGGTGGTGGTGGATGTGCAGCGCATGGGCCCCTCCACCGGTTTGCCCACCCTTTCCTCCCAGGGCGATATCCAGCAGGCCCGCTGGGGTTCTCATGGCGACCATGCCATGATCGCCATTGCCCCCAATTCCGTTATGGAAACCTATTTTCAAACCATCAAGGCTTTTAATCTGGCGGAAAAATACCGCACCCCGGTGATCTTCCTGCTGGATGAGGAAATCGGCCATCTGCGGGAGCGCTTTGATGTGGACGATGATGCGCAAATCGAGATCATCAACCGCAAAAAGCCGGATATGCCGCCGGAAGAGTATGTGCCTTTCACCAATAAAGAGGCGGACGGCGTGCCGCCCATGGCCGCTTTCGGCGAGGGCTACCGCTATCATCTCACCGGCCTGACCCATAATGAAAAAGGCTTCTATTCCAGCGCCCTGCCGGTGGTGGATGCTTTCAACCGCCGCCTGGTGAACAAGATCGAAGGCGCTGTTGACGATATCTTTGAGTGGGAAGAAATAAATACCGAGGATTGCGATGTGCTGCTCATCGCTTACGGCAGCGTGGCCCGCTCCGCCCAGGAAGCCATGGAAGAACTGCGGGAGCAGGGCTTGAAGGTGGGCCTGTTCCGGCCGATCACCATTTGGCCGATCCATGAGGAGAAGATCCGGGCTGCCTGCACCGGCAAAAAAGCCGTGATCGTACCGGAGATGAATATGGGCCAGTACGCCCGGGAAGTCCAGCGCATCGCCCCTGACGGCGTTCCTGTGCTTTCCCTGGACCGGGTAGACAGCGAACTGATTATCCCCGAGGAGATCATGGCTATGGTCAAGGAGGTGCTGAAATAATGAAACCGGCATATGAAAAGTATTTCCGCGGTAATCTGCCTCATATTTGGTGCTCCGGCTGCGGCAACGGCATTGTGATGAGCGCCTGGGCCCGGGC
>DAIMZM010000005.1:0-46217 GCA_036733985.1 Bacillota bacterium | reverse complement strand
TGCCCCCTGTTCCGTTTTGGGGTCCAGCACATCCCGGAGGCCGTCGCCCAGCAGATTAAAGGCCAGGACGATCAGGGTCAGCAGCAGCGCTGTGGCCAGCAGCCGGTAAGGATAGGTATAAATACCGCCCAGGGCGTCTGCGGCCAGGGAGCCCAGAGAAGCCAAAGGCGGGGCTACGCCCAGGCCCAGGAAGCTCAAAACCGATTCCAGGAAGATGGCGCCGGGCAGCTGCAGGCAGGCTAGGGCAATAATTTCCCCGGCGCAGTTGGGCAGCAGATGCCGGCGGATGATCCGGCTGCTGTTGCTGCCCAAAGCCTGGGCGGCCAGGACAAAATCCTGCTGCTTCAAGCGCAGCACCTGGCCCCGGACCAGCCGGGCCATGCCCACCCAATACAGCAGGGCAAAGGTGATGAACATGCTGGCCAGGCCGCTGCCCAAGGCCGCCGGTACAGCGCCCCGGCCCAGGAGCTGGCGGAGGGGCGCTTCCAGCACCACCTGGAGCAGCACCACCACCAGGATATCCGGCACAATGGAAAGCAGATCCGCCAGGCGCATCAGCAGCGCATCCACCCGTCCCCCCAGCCAGCCGGCTATTGCCCCCAGCAAGGCGCCGATCACCAGTACGGCCAGGGAAGCGGCGAGGCCCACCAGCAGGGAGATCCGGGCCCCGTAGAGCAGCCGTACCAAATAATCCCGGCCCAGGCCGTCGCAGCCCAAAAAATGGGGGCAGGCCCTGCCCCCTGCCGCCAGAAGCTCCGCTTCCTGAGCTGTTTGGCCCAGGGGCGGCAGATTATTTGCGCCCCGGATCTGCTGATCATACGGATAAGGAATCAGCAGCGGCAGGATAAAGGCCAGCAGCAGCAGGAGGGTCAGCAGGATCAGGCCGGACAGGGCCTGGCTACTGCGGAGCAGCCGCCGGAGCAAGCCGCGGCGGGCCGTCCCCTGCCGGTCCTGGGCCGCGGCAGCCAGCAACGCCGGGTCAGCGGGGAGAAAATCATCCGCCTGATAACCGGGAACGGCAAAGCCTGGGCTGTTCACCTGGAAAGGCCGGGGCCGGGCTTTATTCATGGCGCGCCTCCCTGGGACAGCTTGATCCGGGGATCCACAAAGTGGTAAAGGATATCCACCAGCAAAACCATAAGCACCAGGACGGCGGCCAGCAGGATGGTAGTGGCCATGATCAGGGGATAATCCCGGGCCAGGACGCTCTGGACATAAAAGCGGCCCAGGCCGGGGATGCTGAACACGCTCTCCACCACAAAGCTGCCGGTGATCAGATAAGCGGTCAAAGGCCCGGAATAGGTCAGCACCGGCAGGATCGCGCCCCGGAGGGCATGCTTGAACAGCAGCCTGCCTCTATCCAGGCCCCGGAGCCTGGCGGCCTGGATATAGGCCTGCCCCAGGGTTTCCAGCATGGAAGCCCGGGTCAGGCGTAAAATATAGCACATGGGATACAGCCCCAGGGCCAGGCTGGGCAGGAGATAAGATTGCCAGGTCATCAGGCCCCAGGTGGGCAGGATTTTTAAAACCACGCCGAACAGCAGCAAAAGCAGGGCGGCCAGCACAAAGCCGGGCACCGCCACGCCCAGGGTGGCAAAAGTCCGGAGCAAAGCGTCGGCCCAGCCGCCCCGCCCACAGGCGGCAACCATACCCAGCAAGACGCCGGCCGCTAAAGCCCAGGCCAGGGACAGCAGGCCCAAGCCGGCGGAAAGGGGCAGCTTTTCCCGGATGATCTCCGCCACCGGGCGGCCTTTCTGCATTTTCAGGGAGACGCCCATATCCCCCTGGGCATAGCCGGAAATATAAGTAACAAACCGCTTGAGCAGAGGCTGATCCAGGCCGTATTTGGCCTCCAGCTCAGCCACCACCGCCGGAGTCTGGTATTTTTCACTGTAAAAGGGGCTGCCGGGAATGGCGTTCATCAGCCAAAAGGTCAGGAAGGCCGCGGCCAGCACCGTCAGCAGGGCCAGGGCCAGGCGTTTTAAGCTGTAAACCAACATAGGCCGCCTCCTTCCGTATATAAAAAAAGAGGGCGAAAGCACATGCTTCCGCCCTCCGCAGAACCGCTTACTCGCTCTCTTTTTCCGCTTTGGCGGCAGCCACTACTTTTTCCGTGATATTACCGGGCACTTCTTCATAGCGGGCAAACTTCATGGTGAATTTGCCCCGGCCCTGGGTGATGGACTTCAAATCAATACTGTAGCGGTTCATTTCCGAAAGGGGCGCCTGGGCGTGGATCAGCTGGCGGCTACCATGTTTCTCCATGCCCATGATCCGGCCCCGCTTGGTATTCATATCGCTCATGATGTCGCCCATGAACTGATCCGGCACCAGGATATCCACATCCATTACCGGTTCAAGCAGGATGGGCTTAGCCTGTTCGCAGGCTTTCTTGAAAGCCAGGTTGGCCGCAATCTTGAAGGCCATTTCGCTGGAGTCCACATCATGGTAAGAGCCGTCCACCAGGGTAATATGGATACTGGTGGCGGGGAAACCGGCCAAAACGCCTTCCGCCATGGATTCCCGCATACCCTTTTCCACAGCGGGGATATACTGCTTGGGCACGGAACCGCCGAAAATCTTCTCCTCAAAGAAGAATTCATTGTCCGGGTCGTAAGCAATATCGATCTTCACATGGCCGTACTGGCCGTGGCCGCCGCTTTGCTTCTTATGCTTGCCTTCCACGCCCTGGGCGCTGCCGCGGATGGATTCCCGGTAGGGCACCTTCATCTCCACCTGATCCACTTCCGCGCCGTATCTGCGGGAAAGGCGGTCGATGATGATATTGATATGGGCTTCACCCACGCCGGTGATCAGGGTCTGGCGGGTGGCGGCGTTCTTTTCATAACGCAGGCAGGGGTCTTCTTCCAGGATGCGGTTGATGGCATTGCCCAGCTTATCCTCGTCCGCCTTGGTCCGGGGCACAATGGCCACGGTCAGGGTGGGCTCGGCAAAATCAATGCCCGGAAGCACGATGCCGCTGTCCTTGGTGGTCAGGGTATCCCCGGTGACCGTGGAAGCCAGCTTGCTCACGGTGCCGATATCCCCCAGCTGGAATTCGGGCAGGGGCACAGCGGTTTTGCCCTGCAAGGTGCTGAGCTGGGCGATCTTTTCATCCGTTTCTTTATTGGCATTATAAAGGGTGGTATCCCCCTTGATGCTGCCGGAAAAGACCTTGAACAGGCTGATGCGGCCCACGAACTGGTCGGCCAGGGTCTTGAATACCAGGGCCGCGGCAGGGCCTTTGACCGCGTCGGCAGCGAGTTTGTTCAGCGGATCCGGCGCATAGTCTACCAGCAGATCCAGCAGCTTGTCCGCGCCCAGATTCCTGGTGGCGGAACCCACCAGCACCGGCACCACCTTGGCCTGTTTGACGCCTTCCTTCAGGCCCAGGATGATTTCCTCAGTGGTCAGCTCCTCGCCGTCCAGGAATTTCATGGTGATGTCGTCGTCGCCTTCGGCAGCGGCTTCGATCATCATTTCCCGGTAATGCTCAACCTCGTCTTTCAGCTCAGCCGGCAGGGGGATTTCCGCGCTTTTGCCGTTTTCGTATTTATATGCCTTTAAGGAGATCAGATCCACCAGGCCGCTGAAGCCGGCTTCTTTGCCGATGGGCACCTGTACCGGCACGATCTGCCGGGTCAGCTTAGCCTGCATATCGTCAACGGTGCGCTCAAAATCAGCGTTTTCCCGGTCCAGCTTATTGATGAAGCCGATCAGGGGGATATTGGCCGCGTCCGCCTGTTCCCAGATCAGTTCCGTGCTGACTTCCACGCCGCCCACCGCGTCCACCACCATGACCAGGGAATCCGCTACCCGGAGGGTGCTGACCACTTCGCCGAAGAAATCGGAGAAGCCGGGCACATCCAGAACATTTATTTTATGATCCCGCCACTCGCAAGCTACCAGAGAGGTATTGACCGTGCTTTTACGCTTCAATTCCTCCGGATGGTAATCGGCCACGGTATTGCCGTCCTCCACTTTGCCCAGGCGGTTGGTGACGCCGGTATTGAAAACCAGAGCCTCGGTGAGGGAGGTCTTGCCGGAGCCCTGGTGACCGACAATGCCAACGTTGCGTACCTTTGCAGACGGATAAACCTTCATATAATATCCTCCTTAACAGCATTAATAGCTTATATTCCAACTAATATATATTACATGCCACCTATCAAAACCCTTTTTTGGGGAAAAAATTTTTACCTGCCCGCATAGGATTGATAGTATGAAAAAACAAAGCCTCTTCCGGGGCACCGTGCTGCTCCTGATCTCCAATATCTTCGTCAAGGGCCTGGGCTTTGCTTACCGGGTGGCCCTGGTGCGGCTGCTCACCACCGAAGGCATGGGGCTGGTGGAAATGGTCTCCCCCCTGTTCAGCTTTTTGCTGGTGCTGGCAGGCTGCGGCGTGCAAACCGCCATCGCCCAGTTCAGCGCCGCGGGCAAAGGCCAGGCTTATACCTATTTCCGGGCCGGTTTGCTGATGCTGGCCTGTACCGGCCTGTTGATCACCGGCTGTGCCTATCTCCTGGCGCCCCTGCTGGTGGCCTACTTAGCCCCGGATCCCCGCATCCTCCTCTGCTTCCAAGCGGTGCTGCCGGCGGTGCTGATCATCAGCGTGGCTTCGGCCTTCCGCGGCCTGTTCCAGGGCCGCCGCATCATTTCCGCCATCGGCATGAGCCAGAATATCGAGCAGGTGGCCCGGGTGCTGGCTGGGCTCTGGCTGACCCTGAAGTTGCTGCCCTTAGGGCTGGAAAGCGCGGTCAGCGCCGTGACCCTGGCCACCGTGGTGGGGGAAGGGGCCGGCTTTGCCTATCTCCTCCTCACCTGGCAGCGGCTAAAGCGTCAGGAACCGCCGCCCCCCGGCCAAAATTGGCGGGAATTGCTGCGCCCGGCCCGGGAGCTCTTAGGCTACGGCCTGCCCCTGACTGCCGGCCGCCTGGCCACCAGCGCCATTATGATGTTGCAGGCTTTCCTGATCCCTTTCTGCCTGCAGCAGGCCGGCTGGGAGATGCGGGCCGCCACGGAGATCTACGGCCGCTTTTCCGGCGTGGCCCTGTCCCTGCTCCATTTGCCCGGGGTGTTCACCGCCGCCCTTTCCGTCTCCGTACTGCCCACCGTGGCGGAAAGCCTGCGGCTGCAGGAGCAGGGCCGGCCCCTGCTGAAAAAGCGGATCACCGAAGCCCTCTACGCCACCATTGTCTTTACCCTGCCGGGTATGCTGATATTGTTCACCGAAGCAGGCGGCTTATGCACGCTGATCTTCGACAATGCCCCGGCAGCCCCCATCCTGCGGGTGCTGACTGTCGGCGGCTGCTTCCTCTACCTGCAGATCACCCTGACCGGCATCCTCCAAGGCCTGGGCCGGGTGCGGGAATTGCTGTTCAACAATATCGCCGCCGGCCTGATCATGCTGGCCGCCATCTGGCTGCTGACGCCTTTGCCCAATCTGGGCATCCTCGGCGCGGCAGTGGCGGCGGATCTGGCCTGGCTGGCCGGCTTCCTGCTGAATTTACAGAGCCTGAACAAAGCCGGCCGGCAAGCCCTGCCCTGGAAGCGGCTGCTGGGCCGTCCCCTGCCGGCGGCGGCCGGGGCGGCCCTGGCCGCCTGGGCCCTGCCTATCAGCGGCCTGGTCAGCCCGGCCCTAACCATAACCGCCGCCCTGCAGCGGATGGCGGCAATGGCGGCGGTCTATTTCCTGATCCTCTGGCTGAACGGCGGCTTAAAGCTGCGGGCTTAAAACAGCTGCCCCTCGTCCATCCGGCGCAAGGCTTCCCGGTCGGTCAGATTGAATTGCAGCGGCGTCACGGTGATATAGCCCGCATTGGACATCTCCACATCCGTATGCAGGCCTTCATCCGGATCGTCCAGCTGGCCCTGGAGCCAGTAATAGTCCTTGCCCATGGGATCCACCCGGTGGTCATAGGCGTCGGTGTACCAGCGCCATCCCATCGGCGCGTTAACAATGCCCTTGACCTGGTCGTCCCGGTCCCCGGGCACATTGATGTTCAGCAGCATGCGGTTGGGCAGCTGGGCCCGGTACAGCTTTTGGCAGTATTCCGCCGCCACCTTGCCGGCCAGGGGGAAATTGCCGGATTTCTGCCGCCGGGCGCTGCCGGTAACGGAAATGGCAATAGACGTCACACCGTTCAGATAGCCTTCCATAGCCCCGGCCACGGTACCGGAATAGATGATATCCGTGCCCAGATTGGGCCCGTGGTTGATGCCGGAAACCACCAGATCCGGGCGGCAGGGCATCAGGGCTTCCAGGGCCAGCTTGACGCAGTCCGCGGGCGTGCCGGAAATGGCCCAGACCTTTTCGGCAATACCCGGCCAGGACAGGGTCCGGGCCCGGATGGGCAGATGCACGGTGAGGCCGTGGCCCACGCCGCTTTGCTCCTGGCAGGGGGCTGCCACATAAATCTCGGCAATCTCTTTCAGCGCGCCGGCCAGAACAGCTAAGCCCTGGGCTTCCACGCCGTCGTCATTCGTTACCAGTATCTTCATGGTTATCCAGTCCGCCTATTCTATTCAGGGGCCAGTAGCGGCAAAGCGCCTTGGCCTTGATATCGTCTTTCGGGATATAGGGGTTCAGCCAGCGGTGGCTGTCATAGCTGGCGTTGCGGTTGTCCCCCAGCATAAAGTAGCTGCCTTCCGGCACGGTGATTGGGCCGTATTCATAATCCGGCGGCTCCGCCAGATAATCCTCTTCCAAGGGCTGGCCATTGATATAAACGCTGCCTTCCCTGACTTCCAGGGTCTCGCCGGGTAGGCCGATCACCCGCTTGATCAGGTCGTATTTCTCATTCAGCTCTGCCGGCGGCTCAAAAACCACGATATCCCCCCGGGCCGGCTGGTTATCAAATAAATAGCTGAGCTTGCTGACGATCAGCCGGTCGCTGATCTCAATGGTGGGATACATGGAGGTGGTGGGGATCATCCGGGTATCCACGATAAAGGTTTTCAGCAGCATGGCCAGGGCCACGGCGGCGATGATGATGGTCAAGGTGTCTTTAATGAATGAGCCTTTCTTGGCCGGTTGGGCCGGCCTGCGTTTTTTTTTGCCGGAAGGTTTCGGTTGCTGCCGGTGTTGACCCATAGGCGCTCCTTTTTCTATAAACCGGCCTTGATCAGCTGTAAGGCCTCGGAACGGGTGACGTTGGTATGGAAAATGCCCCGCACCGCCGAGGTGACCGTGAGGGAGCCGGGCTTTTTCACGCCCCGGACAGTCATGCACATATGCTCGGCCTCGATCACCACCAGCACCCCTTGGGGCTTAAGCGCCTCCATCAGGGCATTGGCGATCTCAGAGGTCAGCCTTTCCTGCAACTGCAGGCGGTGGGAGTAACCTTCCACCACCCTGGCGATTTTGGACAGGCCGGTGATGCGCCCCTCCGCCGGGATATAAGCCACATGGGCTTTGCCGATGAAAGGCATCAGGTGATGCTCGCAGACAGAGGAAAAAGGGATATCCTTGACAATGACCATTTCGCCATGCTTGTCCTCGGTAAACTGCGTGACCAGATGGCGTTTGGGGTCGCTGTTGATGCCGTCGAAGATCTCCCCGTACATCCGGGCCACCCGGTCCGGCGTGGCCAGCAGGCCTTCCCGCTCCGGGTTTTCCCCCAAGGCCAGCAATATTTCCCGCACCGCGGCTCTGATCCGCGGCTGATCGATTCCCTGTTCCGTCATAAGCCGTCCTTTCCCTGTTTCGGACAAACTGTCCCTAACCTAGGTTATTATTCTATTCCTTTTTTCCGCTTGCGTCAAGCCTGTCATATTAAAACGCCCCCGGCATATGCTTAACTAGATCACATAGCCGGGGGAATTCCTGATGAAAAATAATGCCAATACGGGCAACAGCCTGAAAGCCGCCATCATGGGTCTGGCGATAACGCTTCTGCTGATGCTGGCCTTATCCGGTATCGCTTCCATGATCATCCATTTCAGCCCCCTGTCCCAAACCAGCCTGGCCGCTGCCGCGGTGATCAACAATGTCCTGGCCTTGCTGGCCGGAGGCTTTGGGGCGGGGCGCATCAGCGGCGCCAAAGGGCTGCTGACCGGACTGACCGTGGCCGGGGCCGCCCTGGTGCTGATGATCCTGATCGGCGGCGGCTTTGACGACGGCATGCCCCTGAAAATCGTCTACTGCTGCCTGGCCGGCATGGTGGGGGGCATCTTCGGGGTGCGGTAAGCGCTATTTATCCGCTTTGGCCGGCGCTTCTTTCTTGCCGGTGCTTAAGAGCTTGGCGCGAACAGCTTTGGGCAGCTTGACAAAATATATTTTCATCGTTTCCGCCTCCGTTTTTTCTTTAATTATATGCGGAGGCGTCGCTTTAGTGTCTGTACACGGTTAGCCAAGCGCTTCGCCCAGATGTTTGCGGATCAGCGCCGCCACTTCAGCGGTATCCCCAGCCACCCGCCGCATATCCGGCAGGCTGGCAATGAAGCTGCGGCCATAGCTTTTCTCTAAAATGCGCCGGTCCAGCACACAAAAGACGCCGCTGTCCTTGTCGGAGCGGATCAGCCTGCCAAAGCCTTGCTTAAAACGGATCAGGGCCTGAGGCAGGCTGTAATCGTAAAAGGAAGAGCCGCCCTCCGCCTCGATGCGCTCCGCCCGGGAGGCGGCCAGGGGGGTATTGGGCGGCCAGAAGGGCAGCCGCACCACAATAATCAGGGACAAGGCGTCCCCCACCACATCCACGCCCTCCCAGAAGCTGTTGGCCCCCAGGATGCAGCAGCGGGGCTCTTTGCGCAAACGGGACAGCAGGGCTTCCGGACCGCCGCTGATCCCGTGGGCCAGCACCGTGACGCCTTGCTCTTTCAAAGGCTGGCGGATGGCCTGGTAAACGGATTTGAGCTGATAATGGGAGGTGAACAGCACAATGGCCCGGCCGGCGGAAGCGGCCAGCAATTCCACCAGGCAATCGCTGATGGCTGCCACAGCCGGGACTTCCCCCGCGGCGCCCCAATCCGGCAAATCATTGACAATGGCGAACAAGGCCTGGTCCCGGTAGAAAAAGGGCGAGCTTAATACCAGCTCCCTGGGCTTTTCCTCTAGCAAGTCCAGCCCTAAGCGCTGCTTGAAGAAGCTGAAATCCCGGCCCGCCGCCAGGGTGGCGGAGGTAAAGACCATGGTTTCCAGATCCTGATACAGGCAGTCATGGAGCAGCTGATTGATCCGCACCGGCGCCATGTTCAAAGAAGGCTTTTTTGTTGGGTCGGCAAATTCCACCCAGACCACATAATCCTCGTCCGGTTCCAGGCAAGCGCTTAAGGTAGCGGCCAGCTCCCGGGCCATGGCCCCGGCTGCCTGAACCTCGTCCGCGCCGGCAGGGCGTTCCCCGTCCCCGTCCCGCTCCGCCTCGGCATTGATGATATCCAGCAGCTTGTAGCAATGCTCCGCCAGCTTTTTCAAATCCGCGGCCAGCAGTTCCCCGGCCTGGAGCAGCAGCTGCCAATCAGCCAGCTCCCGGTGGCGGCCAATGATGCGGATCTTGGCTGGGAAAAAGGCTTCCCGCTGTTTTTCCTTGTCGAAGAGGGCTGCCAGCAAATTGAAGAAGCTTTCCCCATCCCCGGCGGCCTGTTCCGTCAGCTCGTCCAGCTTGGCAATGCGGCTCAAGGCCCCGGCTTTGGCCCCGGCGTCCGCCAGGGCTTCCCCGTATTTGCCCAGGGCGGCCAAAGCGCCTCCGGCCCGGCCCCGCTCCCGCCGCTTCAAGCGGGCCAGCAGGTTCAGCAGCTGGAACATATCCGCCGCCGCGCTAAGCTGATCCTCAGCGGCATGCTCCATATGCTGGGCTTCGTCCACGATCAAATAAGGCAGGCTGGGCAGGAAACCCTTTTCCACCGCCGCGTTGGCGATGAGCAGGGAATGGTTGAGGATCACGATATCCGCCGCGCCAGCCGCCAGCCTGGCCCGCTGCACCAGGCAGCTGTTCCGCCGGCCAAAGGGGCAGAAAGGCACACAGTTTTCCCGGGAAGCGGCAATGCGCTGCCACTTCCACTTATCCGCCGCGTTCAGCGTCAGCTCGCCTCCGTCCCCGCCCCGGCTGCCGGCCCGCCAGACCGCCACCCGCATCAGGAAATAGCGCATAGCCTCCGGCGGATTATCCAGATAATAGCGGTACAAACGCTGGCAAAGGTAATTGCCCCGGCCCTTCACCACCGCCGCTTTCACCGGTTGGCCCAGCAAACGGCTGAGCATGGGAATATCCTTGTTCAATAATTGCTCCTGAAGATTCCGGGTATAGGTGGAAACCGCCACCTGGCTGCCGCCGCCCAGGGCGAACAAAGCGGCGGGCAGCAAATAGGCCAGGGATTTGCCGGTGCCGGTGCCGGCCTCTGCCAGCAGGCAGCCCTTCTGGTTCAAAGCCCAGGCCACGGCCTGGGCCATTTTCAGCTGCTGGGGCCGCTCCTCAAAGGCGTCCAGGCGTTCCCGGTACAGGCTGTCCTGGCCCAAATAGGCGGCGATCTCCGCCAGATCCACTTGATAGGCCGCGTCCGCCTCCCGGCGGGGCTGGCGTTCCCCTTTCGCCTCCGGCTCCGGGTCATCGCTTTGGCCTGGGGCGGCGGTGCATTTGCGCCTGAGCAAAGCCCCGGTGGGGGTCTCGTCCCCTGCCGCCAGGCGCAAAATATCCGCCCGGGCTGCTTTGGGCAAAGCGTCCAGGCCCTTCTCGATGCGGATAAACAGCTCCGCCGTGGCCAGGGCGTCGCTTAAAGCCCGGTGGGCGCTGTTGTTTTCAATATCCAGCTGGTTGACCAGATTGGCCAGGCTGTAAGAAGGCGACAGGGGCCAGAGGATCTGGGCCAGGGTCAGCGTATCCAGCCAGGCCCGGCTATCCGGCCAATATTTATGTAAAAAAGCGCTGTCGAAAGGGGCGTTATGGGCTGCCAGCTCAGCTTCGCCCACAAAAGCCGCGAATTCCGGCATGATATCCTGAATGGCAGGCTGCCCGGCCAGCATCTCATTGCTGATGCCGGTCAGGGCCTGGATTTCCCCGGACACCGGCAGGCCGGGATCCACCAGGGCGGAGAACTGATCCACGATCAGCCCCCGCCGCACCTTTACCCCGGCGATCTCAATGATTTCATCCTGAACCGGATCCAGGCCGGTGGTTTCCAAGTCGACGATCACATACTCGGTTGCTTTTGCCTGCGCCGGCATGCCTACTTCTCCTCCGGCAGGACCACGGGCGCGCGTTTGCCCGGCTGATTGGTCAGGAGATAGGTGACGGTATTGACCATCTTGGCGATTTCTGACTGTATGGCGGCCAGCCGGTTGTTATTAACGCAATAGACTTCCAGAATCAGGTCCAGGCCGCCGGTCATGCCGTAATAGGTGCCCACGATTTCCTGAGTCTGGCCGATATAGTGCTCCAGCCTTTGTTTTTGGGCTTCGGGAATGCTGTTCAGCAAAACATAGGCATGAGTGTGCAGGCCCAGCTTTTCCGGATCCACTACGGCCGTATAACCGGTGATGATGCCGGCCTCCTCCAGCTTCTTGACCCGCTCGGTAGCCGCCGGGCTGCTCATATTGATTTTTTCCGACAGGCGCTGCATAGATATGCGGCCGTTTTCTTGCAGAATACGAATGATCTTAGCGTCTGTAGCATCCAAAGCCAAAGCAAAACCCTCCCGGTTAAACTTTCATAAGCCGACCCGCCCCAACAGCTTAATTTTTCAGGGTGATGGCAAAAAACACCTCTGGATTTCCGTGTACCAATGGTGTGAAATTCGTTATAATGTAAACATAAAACAGTTCTGAACGGTTTTATCTTACATGAAACGAAACCATTTGTAAAGCATTTGACATTAAACACCACCCAAAAGCCACCCTCTGGAAGCCTGACAGCACTTCCGGGAACGAAATACCGCCAGTAGCCGGGCGGTATTTCGTTTTCCAGGGATAAATCCGGCGTAAAAACACGGGCCCGGTAAAGGGCCCGTGTTTTCAGCTTTGGCGTTTTGGCTTGTACCGCTTTAGATAGAGACCAGCAGGTCGCCGGTTTGTACGGTGGCGCCGATATTGACATGGATGCCTTTGACCGTACCATCAACAGGCGCCACGATATCGTTTTCCATCTTCATAGCTTCCAGCACCACCAGCACGTCGTTCTTCTTCACGGCCTGTCCGGCGGTAACCACGATCTCCAGCACAGTGCCGGGCAGGGGGCTTTCGATCGTCGTCGCGCCGGCGGGGGCGGAGGCGGCGGGAGCGGCTGCTGGGGCGGGAGCCGCGGCAGCAGGCGCAGGAGCAGGCGCAGGCGCGGCGGCAGGGGCGGGAGCGGCTACGGGCGCGGCGGCGGCAGCGGGGGCGCCGATTTCTTCGACTTCCACAGCAAAGGTCTCGCCGTTAACGGTCACATTAAATTTCTTCATAAGTTATTATCCTCCTCAGTTATTAAAGGTATTGTTGTCTGGTATGGATGATCTCATAAGTGCCGGAGCTGGCCCAAGCGCTCTTGACCCCGCCGTCACGGCGAATGGCGCGGAAATACAGCTGCTCTGCCGGGCGGCCCATGGCCGCGGCCACCGCGGCCATGATCACCGCCACAGTCTTGGCGTCCACACCCTGAGCCGGTTCAGGCCCGAGGGCCTGAGGAGCCGGGGCCGGGGTTTCCGACGGCTGAGCCTGGGCTTTCTTATTGGCATTGCGCCGGGAGACCGCGATGACCACAATGATCAGCACAGCAACAACAATGGCAATAATGGCGGCCGTGCCTGAAGTAATGGCTGCAAAGTTAAGCATCGGATATCCTCCTCCCTAGCAAGGCAAATTGCCATGCTTTTTGCCGGGACGGGATTCTTGTTTGGAAAGCAGGGAATCCAGGGATTTGATCAGGTAATAGCGGGTCTTTTCCGGCTCAATGACCATATCCACCAGTCCCCGGGCAGCGGCGCAATAAGGATTGGAGAATTCCTCCTCGTATTCGGCGATTTTCTCCTGGCGCTTGGCCTGGGGATCCTCCGCGGCATCAATCTCCTTGCGGAAGACGATGTTGGCAGCGCCCTGAGCGCCCATGACGGCGATCTGAGCGGAAGGCCAGGCAATGGCCATATCCGCGCCCAAGGCCTTGGCGCACATGGCCAGGTAAGCGCCGCCGTAAGCTTTGCGGGTGATGACGGTCAGCAGGGGCACGCTGGCTTCGGAATAGGCATAGAGCAGCTTCGCGCCATGACGGATAATGCCGCCATGCTCCTGGGCCACGCCGGGCAGATAGCCGGGGGTATCCACAAAAGTCACCAGGGGCACGCCCATGGCGTCGCAGAAGCGGATAAAGCGGCCCGCTTTATCAGAAGCGTTGATATCCAGGCAGCCGGCCATGGCTTTGGGCTGGTTGGCGATGACGCCTACGCTGATACCGTTCAGGCGGATAAAGCCGGTGAGGATATTCTGGGCCCAATAAGGCTGGACTTCAAAGAAATCATGGTTATCAGCCACCGCCTGGATCACATCATGCATATCATAAGCCTGGTTGGGATTATCCGGCACCACGTCCTTTAAAGCCTCGTCCATGCGCTCCACCGGGTCGGCGCAATCCAGCACAGGCGCGCCTTCCAGATTATTGCTGGGCAGGAAGCTCAGCAGGCGTTTGATCTGCTCGATGCAGGCCGCTTCATCATCGGCGTAGAAATGGGCGTTGCCGCTCATGCGGTTATGGGTCATGGCGCCGCCCAGCTCTTCGGCGGAAACCTCTTCACCGGTGACGGCCTTGATCACCTGGGGGCCGGTAATGAACATATTGGCGTTATTGACCATGAACACAAAGTCGGTCAGGGCCGGGGAATAGACCGCGCCGCCGGCGCAGGGGCCCATGATCACGGATAATTGAGGGATCACGCCGGAAGCGTGAGTATTGCGCTTAAAGATCTCGCCGTAGCCGTTCAGGGCGTCAACGCCTTCCTGGATCCGGGCGCCGCCGCTGTCGTTGATGCCGATGCAAGGCGCGCCTACTTTCACCGCCAGATCCATAACCTTGCAGATTTTAGCGGCGTGCATCTCCCCCAGGGAGCCGCCCAGGACGGTGAAATCCTGGGAATAAACATAGACCAGCCGGCCGTCCACCGTGCCGTAGCCGGTGACCACGCCCTCGCCGGGAGCCACGGTTTTATCCATGCCAAAATAGGTGCCCCGATGGACGACGAACTGGTCCAGCTCCACAAAGCTGCCTGCGTCCATCAAGGCGTTGATCCGTTCGCGGGCAGTCATCTTGCCGCTTTGATGCTGTTTCTCGATCTTCTTGGCGCCGCCGCCCAGCAAAACTTCTTCCCTTTTGGTTGCCAGCTTTTCCAGCTTAGCTTCTTTTGACATCTGCATACCTCCTAAAACGATGAATATCAAGATAATGGATTTAAACTGCTAGTCTCTCTGGCACAGCTCCAACAAAACGCCGCCGGTGGCTTTAGGATGCAGAAAAGCGATTTGCGCTCCGCCGGCACCGGGACGGGGGGTTTCGTCGATCAAACGGCATCCCTGTTCCTTTAGGGCGGAAAGGGCAGCGGCCACATCATCGACTTTCAGGGCGATATGCTGGATGCCTTCGCCTTTGTTTTCGATGAATTTGGCAATCGGGCTATCTTCGGCGGTGGCCTGCAGCAATTCCACCTCGCTGTCCCCACAGGGGATAAACGCGGTGATCACCTTCTGGGAGGCAACCTCTTCCCTGGCCACGATTTTCAGGCCCAGCACACCCTCCCAAAATTTTGCCGCTTCATCGATATCCTTGACGGCAATACCGATGTGGTCAACCTTTACAACTGCCATTTAACGCATCTCCTCTCCATTAAAAAATTTTTACATAATATTGTAGTTTTTAGGCCCACATAGACGTCTGTATAATACCATAAAACCATTTCACCTGCAACAATTAAAAAAGTTCGTAATATTCCCTATAATTCCCGCAAATAAGGCCCCTGGTTTTTTCCAGGGTTGACAAACAAAAAATGATTGGTTAAAGCAAAATTTGATTGACTTCCTTTCGGCTTTGTCCTATAATCAATAGATGTCAGGTGCCCGTAGCTCAGTGGATAGAGCACCGGCCTCCGGAGCCGGGTGCGTTGGTTCGATTCCAATCGGGCATACCAGAGTAAAAACCCCGCCATCAGGCGGGGTTTTGGTTTTGAGCCCACTTTATTCAAACAAAGCGTCGTTGATGGCAGTCTCCTTGATCTCAGTATACCGGGCTTCCACATAAGCCGCGCCGTCAGGGTAAAAAACCTGGTACCAGCCCTCGGCGGCAGCCTGGTCCGTAACGATCATCTGCTCGCCCCGGAAGGCGCTATACAGCACCTCCGCGTCGGAGCGGGCCGCGGCCCGGATATAGACCGGGGAATCGGTTTTGGCAATCACCGCCAGGATCAGGGACTGCTGATCCTGCCATTCGGAAATATAGAGGTAGCTCTCGCTGATATAGGCCCTGGCCCCTCGGTAATTGATCAACGCCCAGGTCAGGCCGTCGCTGCCGGCGATGCCGGATTCCTGTACCTCGAACAGGTCGCCCCGGCGGGCCGTATCCAGAATGCGCCCCTCGGTGCTGGCCTGCTGGCGGATATTCACCACCTCGGCATGGGCCACCATGCCGATGCGCAGCAGCGTTGCCGCTGCCGCCTGCTCGCCGGCGGCAGGGCCGTTGGTTTCCTCCGGCAGCGGCGGCTCCTGATCCTTGCAGGCCGGGAGGCAGCAGAGGCTGAGCAGCATCATCCAGATCAGCAGCTTTTTCATAGCGGCAAGCTCCTTTCATACATTTTAACCCGCCGTATCCCGGTTTTAAAATACCGGACAGCTAAATCAGGTTATTGTCGATCTCGTCCAGGAATTGCCGGCGGTCGGCCAAAGGGTTGAAGGTCAGCCCGCCCCGGAGCAGCTCCGTATCCAGCTCCGCCAGGGCCAGGCCCTCCCCTGCCCCGCACTGGGCCAGGATGCGGCCATAAGGGTCGGCGATCAGGGAGCCGCCGCCATATTCCCCGTCTCCGCTGTCCGCCCAATTGGCGGAAATGAGATATGCCCGGTTTTCCGCCGCCCTGGCCCGGCAAAAGAGCCGGTATTCCTCAGCCCTGGCCAAGGGCCAGGCGGCAGGAGCGCTGAACAGGCCGGCGCCCCGGAGGGCCAGATTGCGGAAGAACTCCGGGAAGCGCAGATCATAGCAAACGCTCATGCCCAAAAGCAAGCCCTCCCCGCCAGGCAAGGGGCTGATCTGCCATTCGTCCCCCGGGGCGAAATAGTCGTGCTCCCGCCAGCCATAGGTAAAGAGATGGGCCTTCCGGTATTTAGCCGCTAAGCTGCCGTTACGATCCAGCAGCACCGAAGTGTTATAGTACAGGCCCTGCTTTTTCTCAATGATGCTGCCCCCGGCCACTGTCAGGCCCAAACGGGCCGCGCTTTGCCGCAGCCGGCTGACGCTGGGGCCGGAGAGTTCTTCCGCCGCCTGGTCCAGATGGGCGATATCAAAGCCGGTGTTCCATAATTCCGGCAGCACCGCCACTTGGGCCCCGGCCGCGGCAGCCTGTTCCAGCAAAGTCAGGGCTTTGGCGATATTGTTGTCTTTTTCCTGAACGCGGACGCTGAATTGCAGGGCCGCGGCCTTGATCTTCATCCCTGGATCAACTCCTTGAACTGGCTGAGGCTGGTAATGGTCTGATAGCTGCCCGGAGCTGGCAAGGCCAGCTCATAGGCCCAGCCGTCGGTTTTCAGATAAGCGGCGTTCAGTCCAACGGCCAGGGCCGGGGCGATATCGGATTTCAGGCTGTCCCCCAGCATCCAGCAGCGGGCCGGGTCCAGGCCCAGCTCCGCCGCCAGCTGTTGGTAGGCTGCCGGCGTCTTTTTCCGAAGGATGATGATGCGCTCAAAATAGCCGGCCAGGCCGCTGCCTAAAATGCGCCGCTGCTGGATTGCCTGATCTCCCTGGGTCAGCAGGAATAGGCGCACCCGCCCTTGGAGCCAATCCAGCAATTCCCCGGCTTCCGGCAGCACCCGGGGCTGTTGGTCAAAGACGCGCCAGCCGATTTGCTCCAAAGCCGCTGCCACAGCCGGATCCGCTTCCCGGCCGGCCAGGGCGGCAAAATGGCGGTAAGTCTGGCCCAAGGCCTGGGGAAAGCAATGCGGCGCCAGATAGCCGCAGCGTTCCACATTGGCGATATCCGCCTGACGCAGCCAGTCCCGGACGCCGGGTTCGGCAGGGCTTTCGCCCTGGGGCAGGCCTAAACCGGCCAGGGCGGCCAGGAACTCCTCCTCAGCGATGAGGAATTCCGCGTAGGACGCCACCAGGGTATCGTCAAAATCACAGATCACCGCGTCCCAATTCATGAGAAATCCCGCTGATAGAGATCCTTGCGGATATCCCGTTCCACGGACAGGCGCAGGAAGACGCAGCCTTCCACCAGCCGGGAGGTGGTGCGGCCGCCGATGCAGTCGTTCAGCTGCTCCGGCTGGAGATTGGTGGTGATGACGCAGGGCAGCTCATGATTGAGCCGGTAATTGATAATGGTGAACAGCTTATTTTGTACCCATTCGGTGAAATTATGAGCACCCAGATCATCCAGGATCAGCACCGGCGCGTCATAGGCCCGGCGCACCAGCTCGGTTTCGTCCAGGCCGTCGTATTCCCGGCGGTAGCTGCCCCGGAGCTGATCCAGGAATTCCGGCGCCACCAGGAACAGCGGCTCAGCCCCTTGCTCGATCAGGGCATTGGCCACCGCCGCGGCCAAATGGGTCTTGCCGCTGCCGGTTTCGCCGATCAGCATCAGGCCCCGGCCCCGCAGGCCTTTAAGATAAGCGGCCACAAAGTTTTGGCAGATCTTGCTGGCCCGCTCCGCCAGCTGGCGGTAGCTGCCGGGCAAATCTTCCCGGCGGCCCAGTGTATAATAATCCAGGGAAAAGTTGTCAAAGGCGCAGCGGGCCAGCTTGGCGCTGAGCCCCGCCGCTTCCCGGCGGCCCGCCAGCACCTGCTCCCAGCGGCAGCGGCAAGGATAAGCGTTCTCCCCGTCGCTGATCCAGCCGGTATCCCGGCAGCGGGTGCAGCGGTAAATATCCGCGTCCCCGGCCTCCAGGCCTTTTCCCCATTCGTCCAGCAATTGTTCAAAATCCCGGATGCTTCCGTCGATACCTTCCATCATTTCCCTATCTGCCGCAGGCGCCAGGCCGGCCACGGCTACTCCCTATGCTTTTACTTTGTCCTCAAACACAAAATCGAATTCGCCCTTTTCCGCCCGCCTGGTTCCGGCCCGGCTCTTTTTCGTTGGCCCAGCCTCGGCCTTCACGTCCAGCTGTTGCACCAGCTCCAGGGTGGTCAGGCCTTTGGCCCGCCAATCATTGAGGATGGAATCGATATAGGCGAAATTGGCTTTATTATGCAGCTTGGCCCGTTTCAGGGCTTCCTCGATCAAATCCGGCGGGGTCTGGTCGTCGTTCAGCCAGGACCGCAGGCGCTCGTTTTCCGTCTGGCCCAGGTTGCGGCCCAGGTCCGCCTCAAAGCGCCGGTAGAGCCGGGACAGCAGGCGCACCTGCTCCCGGTCCTCCAAACCGCCGGGCCGGAACGCTTTGGCCCGTCCGGGCTTGGGCTGGTCATTGGCCCGGCTTTGTTCATCCAGCCAGAGCTGGAACAGATCCCGCATCAGCCCGTCGCCGTTATAGCCGTCCCCTTCCGGCGCCAGCATCAGGTTATCGATAAAAGGCTGCACCAGCAGGGGCACATCCGCCGGGGTCAGGGAAAACTCGGCGGCGACGGCTTCGGCGGAGACCCGGCCCTGGCTGATCAGGGGCTGGATGATCCGCAGCAGGATGATCAATTCCTGTTCGTTCAAGCCCCAGAGCCGGTAATGCTTCAATAAAGTGGCCGGCACCGGCAGGCAGTCATTGAGCAGGCGGCGGGAAAAGGCAATAGTCAGTTCAGGGGTTTTATTAGCCATGTCAACCCCCGGCTAAACAATATGGCGCAGGAAATCCCGGACCCGGCGCAAATCTTCCCGCTTCTGTCCCAGGGCCAGTTCCTGCAGGCGGGTATTGATCTCCACCAGCAAGCCGGCGTCGTCCTGTTCCAGGGGAAAGCCCTCCCGATGTTCCACCACCGCGGCAGCGCCTTTCAGCTCCGCCATGTCGCCCATGGCCGGGGCCTCCGCCGCCACGCCGAAACGCTCCGTCACCGCCTGGGCAAAATCCAGGGCCGCCTGCTGTTCGCCATGGGTGATGAAGATTTTCACCGGCAGAATCTCAAAATGGCTGAGCCAGTCCAGGAGCTCGTTCCGGTCGGCATGGGCGGAAAAGCCGTCCATGGTATGGATCTGGGCCCGGACTTCCACGGCTTCCCCATGGATGGTCACTTTCTTTTCGCCGTCAACCAGCCGGCGGCCCAGGGTGCCTTCGGCCTGATAACCAAAGAAGACCACGCTGCATTCGCTGCGCCAGAGATTATGTTTCAAGTGATGCTTGATGCGGCCCGCGTCCGCCATGCCGCTGGCCGAAATAATGATGGCGTTTTTCCGCACCGTATTCAGGGCCGCCGACTCCTGGGAAGTCTCGGTATAGACCAGATTATCCAGCATAAAGGGGGGCTTGCCGTTCTCGTGGAACAGCTTGCTGGTGAAGCGGTCATAATAATCGGGGAAACGGGCGAAGATCTCCGTGGCCTTGATGGCCAGGGGGCTGTCCACATAGACCTGGCAATCCGGGATCAGCCCTTTATTCTGCAGCAAATAGAGCATCATCAGCACATCCTGGGTACGGTCCACAGCAAAGGCGGGGATGATCACATTGCCCCCCCGGCGGAACGTATCGTTGACGATCTGGGTGAAATGGGGCATTTCCTCCTCCATGCCCCCTTTATGGAAACGGTTGCCGTAGGTGGCTTCCATAACCAGGAAATCCGCCTGCTTTTGGATATAAGGATCCTCCACAATGGCCTGGCTGTTCCGGCCCAGATCGCCGGTGAAGAGCAGCTTCCGCTCCACGCCCTCCTCCTGATAATAAATTTCCGCCATGCAGGAGCCCAGGATATGCCCGGCGTCCCGGAAGATCACCCGCAAACCCGGGGCGGGGCGGAATTCCTCCCCATAGGACTTGGTTGTCAGCAGGGGCTGCACAGCCAGGGCGTCTTCCGCGGTATAGATGGGCGTCAGCAGGGGCTGGCCGGCCCGGGCCAGCTTGCGGTTCTTCCGCTCCACTTCCATCTCCTGGATGAAACCGGAATCCGGCAGCATGATGCCGGCCAGGGCGGCGGTGGCGCTGCTGCAGTAAACCGGCTGTTTGAAGCCTTGTTTGACCAGCTTGGGCACGAGGCCGCTGTGATCGATATGGGCATGGGTCAGCAGCATAAAATCCAGGGAACCGGGGTTAAAGGGGAAGTCGCCGTAGTTCAATTCCTTCAGGGCTTTGCCGCCCTGGAAGAGGCCGCAATCCACCACAAAACGGACGCCTTCATGCTCCACCAGGTAGCAGGAACCGGTAACGGTACGGGCGGCGCCGAAAAAACTGATTTTCATCGTCAAGTTGCCTCCATTTTTATCAGGATGCCGAAGGGGCTTGCCAGCGCGGGCTTTGCAGGTTAAAGCAATCCGCCTTCTATTGGCGTAGATTTCTACTATTCCCTGCCGAATACCTGCCAAAGCCGGTGGCACAGGGCGCAAAAATAAATCCGCCCCCCACATAAAAATGGCTAAGAACGGAAAAATATATTTGACAACCGCTGTACAATTCGGTATAATAGCAACGTTGCCACAAAGGGCGGGACGTAGCGCAGCTTGGTAGCGCACTTGATTTGGGATCAAGGGGTCGCAGGTTCAAATCCTGTCGTCCCGACCAAGGCTTCCTGCCGCAAACTGATGATGGGGTGTAGCCAAGCGGTAAGGCAACGGTCTCTGAAATCGTCATTCGTTGGTTCGAATCCAGCCACCCCAGCCAATGAAAGGCCCTCTTTGATGGGGGCTTTTCTTTTACTTAATCAATTATATTATATATTTTTTGCATGCTTTCGCCTTGCATTCACACGTCCGGCAACAGGCCGTTGCCGGGACAGAGGTCTTTATGTCCACCATCAGCCCTGTTTTAAAATACGGCAAAAACTTTTACATGCAGGCCCTCTGCATTGCTATTCCCATTATCATTGAAAACCTGGTCAGCGTGGGTGTCAACATGATCGACACGCTGATGATCGGCAGCCTGGGCATCAATGAACTGGCCGGGGTAGGCTCCGCCAACCGGATCTATTTTGTCTTTATCATCATCTGCTTCGGCTTCTATAGCGGCACCGCCATCCATCTCGCCCAATACTGGGGGGTGCGGGATCTGGCCAATATCCGCCGGCTGCTGGGCATCGATTACACCTTTGCCGTCATCCTTTCCCTGTCGGTGATGGCGCTGGCCTATTTCCAGGCCCCGGCCCTGATCGGCCTGTTCAGCGACGACAGCCAGGTCATCGGCCATGGCACGACTTATCTGCGCATTGCCCAGCTCAGCTATATCTGCACCGCCGTCACCTTTTCCATTACCTTCAATTGCCGCAGCATCCGGCGGCTGGCCATCCCCACCCTGATCAACGCCCTGGCCCTGGCTACCAAAACCCTGCTGAACTATTGCCTGATCTACGGCAATTTCGGCTGCCCCGCCCTGGGGGTGGAGGGGGCGGCCATTGCCGTGGTGCTGGCCCGGGTGCTGGAGCTCATCGCCATGCTCACCTATGTTTACCGCTCCTGGCAGCATCCCTTTGCCGCCAAGCTTAAGGAATTGGCGGATTGGAACCGGGAACTGCTGAAAAGGGTGCTGAAAACCGCCTTGCCGGTGATGATTTCCGAATCCACCTGGAGCCTGGGGAACGCGGTTTATTATGTGGCCTACGGCATCCTGGGCCCGGCGGCTCAGGCCGTGGTACAGGTGGCTTCCGTGGTCTGCGATCTATTCCAGGCCCTGTTCTTCGGCCTGGGCAACGCCTGCGCGGTGATGATCGGCAATAAGCTGGGCCAGGGGGAAAAGGACGCCGCCTACGACTATTCCAAGGTCTTTCTCAAGCTGACCCTGGGCTTTTGCCTGATCATGTCCCTGTTTTTCCTGGCCATGAAAGCCCCAATCGTCCGGCTCTACGGCTATGACCCCGTCACCAGCGCCATGCTGGACGCCACCCTGCTGGTCTACGTGATCTACACCACCCCGCGGATGCTGGTCTATACCCTGTTCATCGGCATCCTCCGGGCCGGCGGCGACAGCCGCTTCTGCATGATCCTGGACGTGCTGGGCATTTGGTGCATCGGCGTACCCCTGGCTTTCCTCGGCGTCTATCTGGGCCTGCCCCTCCATTGGGTGGTGGCCATGTCCCTGGCGGACGAACTGTTCAAGCTGCTGATCTGCCTGCTCCGGATGAAAAGTAAAAAGTGGATCAATGTACTGATCTGAAACCAAGGCAAAGCAAGAGCCGGGAAGACAGGCGAAGGCCGCTTCCCGGCTCTTTTATTTCGCCAAGCCCGGCTTTACAGCCGGCCTTTATTGAAGTCCAGGCGCACATAGTCCGGCAGGCCGCCAGCCATGGGCAAGGCCACTTCCCCTTCGATCAGGGGCCGGGCATAGCGGAGGAAGTCCTGGGTCACATAATTGCGTTCCGGATTGATCCATTCCAGGGGCAGCAGCTGCTCCGTATTGGCCACCCGGTCCAGGGGGATCTCCCCGCAAACGCATTCATAAGGCAGATCGCTGACCCGGTTCAACGTCACCATCACCCCGTTTTTATCCGCCAGGCTATAGCGTACCGCGGTCTGGCCCACCAGATAAGCTTCATCCGCATCGGTTTTGGAGGCAAAATGCATGGCCGCCCGCTGGCAAGTGCCCAGGGTATTGCAGCGGGCCTTGATGCCCAGCTCCGCCTCGACCAGATCCTTCAGGGCAATGCCCACCCCGGAAAGCTGCACATGGCCGAACGCGTCCCTGGCGCCCGTGGTGAAGCAGTATTCGCCCTTTTCATCCGTGATCCCCTCGGAAACCGCCACAAAGCAATAGCCCAGCTGCTGATAGACAGTCTCCACATCCGCCAGGAATTTGCGCTTAGAGAAAGGTACCTCAGGCAGATAGATCAGATGGGGCGCTTCGTCGTCATAGCGGCGGGACAGGGCGGCGGCGGCGGTGAGCCAGCCCGCGTTCCGGCCCATGCATTCCACAATGGTCACTTTATTTTTGGTGGAGACGCTTTCCAGGTCAATGCCGGTTTCCCGTACCGTGGCGGCTATGTACTTAGCAGCCGAGCCAAAACCGGGGCTGTGATCGGTAAAAGGCAAATCATTGTCAATGGTTTTGGGCACGCCGATCACCCGCATCTCCCAGCCGGCTGCCGCGGCGGCCTGCAAAGTCTTGAAAGCCGTGTCCATGCTGTCGTTGCCGCCGTTATAGAAAAAGTAGCGGATATTGTGCTTTTTCAGGATCTCCACCAATTTGCCATGCTCATTGGCGCTGACTTTGTGCCGGCAGGAACCGATGCCGGCCCCGGGGGTATGGCGCAGCGCCGCGATATCCGCCCGGCTTTGGGCGGACAGATCAATGATATTCTCCTCCAGGATACCCTTGACGCCGCTGATACCGGCAAAGATCCTCCCCAGTTCCCCGGCCTCCTGGAACCAGGTCTCGACCACCCCGCAAATGCTGTTGTTGATCACCGCGGAGGGCCCGCCGCTTTGGGCGACAATGGCGTTGCCCTGCAAAGGCATGTTCATCACGCTCCTAATGTTTTTTGAAACCCTTGATGCGCAGCGCATTGCTGACCACGCAAAAAGAGCTTAAGCTCATGGCCGCCGCGCCGAAAACCGGACTCAGCAGCGGCCCGCCAAAAGCATACAGCAAACCGGCGGCAATAGGGATGCCGGCGATATTATAACAAAAAGCCCAGACCAGGTTCTGCCTGATAATACGCAAAGTGTAGCGGGATAATGCCAATAAGGTGGGCAGCAGGGTGATGTCGTCCCGCAGCAGCACCGCGTCGGCCGCTTCCACCGCGATATCCGCGCCGTTGCCCACGGCCACGCCGATATCCGCCTGCTTTAAGGCAGGGGCGTCGTTGATGCCGTCGCCGATCATGGCCACGGTGCCCTGCCGCTGCAGGCGGCTGATCTCCGCCGCCTTTTCCTGGGGCAGCACCCCGGCGATCACTTGATCCACCCCGGCCTCTTGGGCAATGGCTTCGGCAGTGGCCTGATTATCCCCGGTGAGCATCACTGTGGAGAGGCCCAGCTCATGCAGGGCGCTGATGGCGGCGGCGCTGTCCGGCCGGATGGTATCGGCAATGCTGAAAATGGCCAGCAGTTCCCCGGCTCCCGCCAGATAAACCACGGTACGGCCCAGGGCCGCTTCCTGCTCCGCGGCTTTAGCCAAGGGGGAAAGATCCACGCGGGCGTCCGCCAGCAAAGGGCCGTTACCCAGCAAATAGGGCTGGCCGTCGATGACGCCCTTGACCCCGTGGCCGGTCAGCACCTGATAATCCTCAGGCAAGGCCAGGTTATCGATCCCGGCGGCGGCCACAATGGCTTGAGCCAGGGGGTGTTCGCTGCCCTTTTCCAGCAGGGCCGCCAGCCGCAGCGCCTGATCCCGCTGTAAGCCTGCGACAGTCTCCACATTGGCCAGGGCCGGGCGGCCCTGGGTAATGGTGCCGGTTTTATCCAAGGCAATGGTGGCGAGCTTGGCCGCGGCTTCCAGCACCGCCCCCTGCTTCACTAAAATACCCAGCTGCGCGCCTTTGCCCATGGCCACGGTAATAGCGGTGGGGGTGGCCAGGCCTAAAGCGCAGGGGCAGGCGATAACCAGCACGGAAATAAAGATATTCAGCACAAAAGTCCAGCTCTGACCGGAGATCAGCCAGATCAGGGCGGAAACCGCGGCAATGGCCAGCACCACCGGGACGAAAACCGCGGCCACCTTGTCCGCCACCCTGGCGATGGGGGCTTTGCCGGCCTGGGCCTGCTCCATCAGGGCCGCGATCTGGGAAAGCATGGTGTCGCCTCCCACCCGGGTCACCCGGAAGCGGAAATAGCCCGCCCCGTTTACCGCGCCGCCGATCACCTCATCCCCGGGGGACACATCCCGGGGCATGCTTTCGCCGGTGAGGAAGGATTCGTCCAGGGAACTGGTTCCCCACACCACCACGCCGTCGGCGGGCAGGCGGGCGCCGGGCTTGACGATCACCAGATCATCCACTACCAGGGCGGAAATGGGCATTTCCACCTCCTGGCCGTCCCGGTCGATCAGGGCCGTATCCGGGGCCAGGGAAAGCAGCTTCCGCACTGCCTCGTTGGCCCGGCCCTTAGCCCCTTCCTCCAAATGCTTGCCCAGCAGCACCAGGGTAAGGATCATGGCCCCGGTCTCGAAATAGAGCCGGTTGACGGCGGCGGTTTGCCCTTGGGACACCTGATACAGGGCATAGAAACTGGCCAGGATAGCGGCGGAAGCGCCCAGGGCGATCAGGCTGTCCATATTGGGGCTGCCCCGGAACAAAAGGGGAAAGCCATGGCTGAAGAAACGGCGGCCCATAATCAGGGCAGGCAGAGTCAGGATCAGCTGAGCCAGGCCAAAGGCCAGCGGATGGGTCATATGGTCGAGAAAAGCCGGCGCGGGCCAGCCCAGCATATGCACACCCATGGACAGATACATCAGCAGCAGGGTGCCGGCCCCGGCAATGACCACGGCCCGTAAGGGATAATCCTCGCCCTGGGCCTGATCCGGCTCTGCCAGGTTAAAGCCCAGCTTCTCGATTTTCGCCCGCAATTGGGCCTCGCTGATCAGCCGCTGGTCATAGCTGATATAAGCCTTGGCCGCGGTCAGGTTCACCGTGACGGCCAGCACGCCCTCGGTCCGGGATAAAGAACGCTCGATCCGGGCGGAACAGGCGGCGCAGGACATGCCCTGGATTTGCCAAGCAACCTTTTTCATCCTAGCCCAGCCGGCGGACTTCCGGCTCCTCCACAGTTTCGTCCGGGCTGACCGTGACGCTTTTGATCACCTGGGGGGTTTTGGGCTTGTCCCCGGCGCCGGTTTTGGTATTGGCAATCTCATCCACCGCCTCCATACCGGAAATGACCCGGCCAAAAGCCGCGTACTGGCCATCCAGGAAAAAACCGTTTTCATGCATGATGAAAAACTGGCTGCCGGCGCTATCCGGATCATTGGCCCGGGCCATGGAAATCACGCCCCTGCTATGGCGCAGGGTATTGTTAAAGCCATTGGCGGAAAACTCGCCCTTGATCTGATAACCCGGGCCGCCGGTGCCGCTGCCCTCCGGGCAGCCGCCCTGGATCATGAAGCCCTTGATCACCCGGTGAAAGGTCAGGCCATTATAGAAACCGCCGGCAGCCAGGTGCAGGAAATTCTTCACCGTATTGGGCGCCTGATCCGGATACAGTTCCAGCTCGATTTTCTTGCCATTTTCCATTTCAATGATAACCATACGATCACTCCTTCAGAATTATTAGGCGCTTATGCGCCGCCGCTGGTGAAAAAAATCACCATGGTCAGGCCGTTCAGCAAAGCATGGGCCAGGATATTCAAACCGATATCCTGGTAGCGGTCATAGAGCCAGGTCAGGATCAGCCCGCAGAGGGCCAGGGGCAGAAAACCCGCCAGGTTCATATGGATGGCACCGAAGACCGCCCCGGAAGCCAGTATGCCCCATTTCCGCCCCAAAGCTGTCAAAAGCGGTGGATAGAGAAATTCCCGGAACAGCATTTCCTCGGCAATGGGGGACAAGACCACGATAAACAGCACCAGCAGCAGCAGTTCAAAGGCATTGGCCGCCTTGCCCAGCATCAGCACCACATCCTGGGTCCGGATCAGCTGTTCCGGCAAAATCCAGCTGACCAGGGCTGAAACCGCCAGGGAGCCGAACAGCAGCAGCAGGCCAAAAATCAGGCCCAGCTTCAGGCGGCCGAGCCAGGAGCCGGGACGAAAGCCCAGCCATTCCGGCCGGCCTTGATGGCGCAGGCCCACATCCGCCAGGGGCAGCAGGAAGAAGGCGGCGCATTGCAGCAGATAGGAAATCAGGCCCCGGCCAAAGGCCCGGCCGGAAAATCCCAGCTGCGGCAGGATGGAGATCATCACCGCCAGCACAAGGATGACCGCTGCCTCGGATAATTTCCAGGGGCAGGCTCTCGGTGAAAAATCAGGTTTTGTTTCATCCCGGGGCTCGTTCAACATGAGTATAATATACCATTATCCGCGCTAATAAACAACACTTTCTGCTTAAGAGGGCGGAAGATCGTCATTTTTTCTTCAGTTTAGCAGCAAAACCTCTGGGCGGGAGCCTGTTGATGGGCATGGTTCGGATGCTATCGCCAGCCTTAACAAGTGCCAGGGAAACGAAAAACCGGAGCAGATGCTTTTGCATCTGCTCCGGCAGAGCCCGGTCGAAATGCCGGCCGCGGCGATTCAAGTTTTTCGGAAAAATTATGCGTGTTCCTGATCGGAAAAAAACTTGTCCCGCCATTTAAAGGCTGCGGCCAGGCCCTCGCTGTTGGCCACCTCAAAGAAACGGGCGGCTTCCGGCGTTTCGGACATCAGGATGGAGGCAAACATATACTCGCCATAATGTATGGTTTCCATCAGGCCCATCGCTTCATAAGCGCGATTGATGTTCTCCTTGTTCAGACGGATGGCCGGCACCGGGATTTTCACCAGCTTTTGAGCCAGCTCCATCACCGTTTCCTCCAGTTGGTCATCGTCCACAGCCTGGGTAATCAAGCCGATCCGCTCCGCTTCCTCAGCAGTGACGCGGTCGCCGGTGAGCAGCAAACGCTTGGTCTGCTTCATCCCGATGATAAAGGGCATGATGCCGAAGGGGGGGCCGGAATTGAACTGAATCTCAGGCTCGCCGATCATGGTGCTCTTGGCGGCGATGGTAAAGTCGCAGGCCATAGCCAGATCACAGCCTCCGCCCAGCACATGACCGTGCACCTGGGCGATAAAAGGCTTTTTGCTGTTCCAGATCGAGAGCATCAGACGATTGCCATGGCGGGCATGATCCCGCCATTGTAATACGGTGGTAAAAGGCTCCTCCCGGGGGGAAATATCGTAGCCGGCGGAAAAGGCCTTGCCGGCGCCTTTGATAACGACCACCCGTATTTCGTCATCAGCGTCCAGCTCCTGTATGCCCATATACATGTCGTTCAAAATTTCATCCGAAAGGGAATTCATTTTCTTAGGGCGATTCATGGTCAGGAAGCCAATCTTTCCTCTCTTTTCCAGTATCACTGTTTCAAACTCTTTGATCAGATTCGTCATAGCATCTACCTCCTTATTTATTATAGGCGGCGCGTTTTGGCACCACCAGCGCATCCACGGCTTTGACGCCTTTTTCCAAAACGATCAGCGGATTGATATCCATTTCCGCCAGACAGCCGGCGTGGTCGACGGCGATTTGGCCGACCTTGAGGATAGCGTCGGTCAGGGCTTCCATATCAGAAGGCGCGGCGCCTCTTGCGCCATACAGCATCTTCTTCCCTCTCAGTTCACCGATCATCTCCTCTACCGCGGCCTTATCCAGCGGCGCCAGCCTCAGCGCCACATCCTTAAAGATCTCCACAAAAACCCCGCCCACGCCAACCATCACCGCCGGGCCGAAGATCGGGTCATTTTTTACGCCCAGCAGCATCTCCACGCCTTTAGGCACCATCTCCTGGACCGAGACGCCATTGATCCGCGCCTTGCTGTTATAGCTTTTGGCATGGGCTATGATCCTCTGGTAAGCCTGGGACACCATGGCGCTATCCGTCAGGTTCAAGGCTACAATCCCTGCTTCCGTCTTATGCAGGATATCAGGGGAATCCACCTTTAAAACCACGGGGTAGCCGATCTCCTCAGCCGCCGCCAAGGCCTCCTCCTCGTTGTGGACCAGCAGATCTTTGGCAATGGGGATACCGTATGCGGCCAGGAGTTTTTTACTCTCCCCTTCGCTGAGGCTGTCCTTTTCTCCAAAATCAAAGCTGATCCCGGCTGTTGCCTTCGGATGATTAGCCAGCGCCTCCCGGCGATAACGGGCCCAGGTCAACAGGGCGCGCACAGCATGCATGCTCTCGTTAGCGCCCTGCATAAGCGGAATACCCGCCTTGTCCATTATGTCCTTGAGCAAGGGGTGCAGCCCTGCCGACAGCGGGGAAAACGCCGCCATCGGTTTGCCGATGGCCTGCGCCGCCAGGCTAAGCCCCGTCATGATCTGCTGGTACAGTTCCGACTGATGTTTTTCCAAACCACGCTCTGCGTCCTGGCAGACCAGAACCATACCTACATCCTCGTCCGCGGCCAAGGCCCGGATGCATTTTTTATAGGTTTCGGGCTCGAAAAGGGCGGTGGTCACGTCCAACGGATTGCCGGCTGTGGCGTAAGCGGGCAGGATACCGGCGAGCTTGTCCTTCGTCAACTGGCTGATCTCAGCAAAAGCAACGCTCTCCTCAGCCGCGATGTCGCTGGAGAAACCCAGCTGGCCGCCGGATATGGCTGTCAGGCCGATACGCTCTGTCAGAGGCGGGTTATCTTTTAATTTCAGCAGAATCTCGCACATCTCAAACAGCTCGTCAAAGCTGTTTGCCGTCAGGATATGGTTCTTGCGGAAATAGGCGTCAATGACTGCTGTGGAAGAGGCAAGCGCCCCGGAGTGGGCGGCGGCTGTTTTTTGGCCCGTCTCGCTGCGGCCCACCCGCAGAACAATCAGGGGCTTGTTCCGTTTCACCGCCAGCCCGGCCACTTCCGCCAGGCCCTGGGGATCCCGTATCGCCTCCAGGTAACAGGTCAAAATAGCGGTGCGCTCGTCTTTCAGCATATAGCGTAAGTAATCAGCCACTGAAAGTCCGGCCTCATTGCCGCAGGAGACGATGGTGGAAAAGCCAATGCCCCTGGCAGCGCTGGTCATGGCAATGCAAGCAGACCCGCTATGGGCCACCAGGCCAATAGGGCCGGCCAGGCCCGTAATATCCACCGAAGCGCTGTACATGGGAATATTCTCTTGCACATTAATGAGGCCCAGGCAGTTGGGTCCGCAGGCGGCAATGCCGTATTCCGCCAGTTTCTCTGAGATTTCACGTTGCAGGGCGCGGCCTTCCTCGCCCATCTCGGCAAAGCCGCTGGCATACATCACGGCGGCCTTCACGCCCTTTTGCCGCAGCTGTTCCAGGGCGCCCAGGATCAGCTTACTGTTCAGGGCAATCACGCAGCAGTCCACTTCGCCGGGGATATCCGCCAGGCTTTGGTAGCATTTCTGCCCTAACACTTCCTCATGCTTGGGATGTATGGGATACAGCTTGCCCGGGTAATGGTTATTAAGCAGGTTTTGCAGCGTGGTTCCGCCGGCATTGGCGGCGGAGCAGCCTAGAATGGCTATAGAGCCTGGGTTCAGCAAGTACTGGATATTGTCATGCGCTGTCATGATGTTCACGCCTCCTGTTCTTTGTACTTTTGGATGGCCCTGGTCAGTTTAGGCACGACTTCCCGCAAGTCTCCCACCACGGCCAAATCCGCCACTGACATGATGGGGGCGTCGGCATCCTTATTGACAGCGATGATGATATCGGAATCCTCCATACCCGCCAGATGCTGGATGGCGCCGGAAATGCCAAAAGCCAGATAAAGCCGGGGCCGCACCGTCTTTCCGGTTTGGCCCACCTGCCGGTCCCTGTCGATCCAGCCTTTGTCCACCCCGGCGCGGCTAGCGGCCACTTCACCGCCTAAAGCCGCAGCCAGTTCCCGCAAGGGCTGGTAGCCTTGGGCGCTGCCCACGCCCAGGCCGCCGCTGACGATCACCTCGGCGGCTGTAATATCCACGGACCGGCCCACCTCAGCCGTGATCTTCAAAATCTCCACATTCATATCCACAGGGGAAAAGGCCACCGGATGCGCTATGACTTTCCCCCCGCGGGAGGCGTCCGGTAAGATGGCCTGCATCACCCCGGGGCGCACTGTTGCCATTTGCGGACGGTATTCCCTGCACACAATCGTGGCCATGATATTGCCGCCAAAGGCCGGCCGGGTCATTAAAAGCAGCCTGCTCTCTGGGTCGATATCCAGCCCGGTGCAGTCGGCTGTCAGGCCGGTGTGAATGCGGGCCGCCACCCTGGGAGCCAGGTCCCGCCCGATGAAGGTGGCGCCGAAAAGCATAATTTCCGGCTTAAAGGTTTCAATGACAGAGACCAGGGCTTTTGTGTAGGGCTCTGTGGTGTATTCCTTCAACACAGGGTCGTCCACCACCACCACCTCGCTGGCGCCGTAGGCGAAGAGATTTTCAGCTTTCTGCCTGACGCCGTCCCCCAGCAGAACCGCCACCACCCTTTGATCCAAAGCCGCTGCCAGATCCAAGGCTTTACCCAAAAGCTCGCAGCCCACCTTTTCTATGCAGCCGCCCCGTTGTTCCACCACAACATATACATCCTTATTCATATACCCATCCTCCTCAAAGCACACCGCAGGCTTTAAGCCTGGTGATGATAGCCTCCACCGCCTCGTCGGCGCTGACATCATCCAGTAATTTGCCGGCGCTTTTTGGCTGCTTCACAAAGCTCTTAACCACAGTGGTGGGACTGCCCTTCAGGCCGATCCAATCCGGATTCAGCCCATCCTTCAGATCCTCAAAGCCCAGCAGGCGTATGTCCTTTTCAAACGCTTCCACAGTGCCCCGAACGCTCATATACCGCGGGGCAGCCAGTTCAGACAAGGCGGTTATCAGGCAAGGGAATTTAACCCGGACCGTATGGTAACAGTCCTCATATTGGCGGCGCGCCACCAGGCCGTTCGATTCCAGCCGGAGATCCTGGACATAACTGACCTGGGGAATGCCCAGGCGCTCCGCGATCTGGGGTCCCACCTGCGCCGTATCTCCGTCAATAGCCTGCCGGCCGGTGATGATCAGGTCAAAGTCCATCTTTTTCAGCGCAGCGGCGATAATGGTGGCGGTGGCATAGGTGTCGCTGCCGCCGAACTCCCTGCCTGACAGCAGCACCGCCTCGTCGCAGCCCATGGCCAGGGCCTCACGCAAGGCCATCTCAGCTTGGGGCGGCCCCATGCATAACACTGTGATGTGAGCGCCCGCCTCATCCTTCAGCCGCAGGGCAGCTTCCAGGCCGGCCTTGTCGTCCGGGTTGATAATGCTGGGAATGCCTTCCCGGATCAGCGTATTGGTTTTCGGATCCAACCGGACCTCTGACGTGTCCGGTACTTGTTTGATACAGACCACTATTTTCATGGTTAGCCTCCTACTTGATCCTGAGAGCGCCGGCGATGACCATCTTCATCACTTCGCTGGTGCCTTCGTAGATTTCAGTGATCTTGGCATCCCGCATCATGCGCTCCATAGGGTATTCCCGGGCAAATCCGTAGCCGCCCATCAGCTGCACGCACTGACGGGTTACATCGTTGGCGACTTTGCTGGCGAACAATTTGCACATGGCAGCGGCCACACTGTAATTTTCATGATCGTCCTTGCTTTTTGCCGCCCGCCACACCAGCAGACGGGCCGCATCAATCTCAGTTTGCATCTCCGCTATTTTGAACTGGGTATTCTGAAAGGCGGATATGCTTCTGCCGAACTGTTTGCGCTCCTTCACATACTTGATGGCTTCGTCCAGAGCGCCCTGGGCGATACCCACCGCTTGAGCTCCGATGCCGATACGGCCGCCGTCCAGCGCCTGCATGGCGATTTTAAAGCCGTCCCCTTCCCTGCCCAGCAGGTTTCCCGCGGGGACTGATACGTCCTGCAAGGTGACCGCGGCATTGCTGGCCGCCCGGATGCCCATGCGGGGGATATCCGCGGACACGCTAAGGCCGGGCGTCCCCTTTTCGATGATAAAGGCACTCATGCCCCGGGCGCCCTTTTCCTTATCAGTCACGGCAAACACCACAAAGGTATCGGCAAAGCCACTGTTGGTGGTAAAGACCTTGCTCCCGTTGATCAGATAGCTGTCCCCATTCCTGACAGCCCGGGTCTTGCCGGCAGCCACATCGCTGCCCGCCCCTGGCTCCGTCAGGCCGAAGCACCCTGCCTGCCTGCCGTCAACCAACGGCCGCAGGTACTTCTCCTTTTGCTCCGGTGTACCAAAATCATGGATGCAGGCGCAGCAGAGGGATGTATGTACACTGATGGTGATGCCTGTGGAAGCATCAACCTTGCTTACCTCCTCCATGCACAGGGCATAAGATAGGACATCCGCGCCGCCGCCGCCGTACTGCTGGGAATAAGGGATGCCAAAGAAACCGATCTTTTGCATCTTCTGTAAAAGATCCATGTTATACTGTTCGCTCTCATCCATGTCATGGGCCAGCGGCCTGATTTCCTTTTGCGCGAAGCTACGATATAAAGTCTGCTGCAACTGATGCGCCTTATCCAGCTGAAAATCCATTCATGTCGCCTCCTTTTTAAAATACTGTCCATATTGCAGCCCGGTACGGGGCCTGCTTGTCCCGTCCCCGTCCGGCCTGCCATAAACCGGTACATCCCTAAAACCAAGAACCCCCAGGAGCAATATTGTCTGGGGGATTCTTAGTTTTTTCCTTTCGGTCATGCCCCCGTTTACAGCAAAGGATCAGTCCGCGATATTGATCATAATACTCTTGACCTGGGTGTAGTAGTCCAGAGCCATCTTATGGGTCTCGCGGCCGATACCGGATTTCTTATAACCGCCGAAGGGTATGCCGGGAGGCAGCATGCCGTATGTGTTCACCCACATACGCCCGGTTTCCACCGCTCTGGCTACCCGGATGGCCCGGTCCAAGTTTTTCGTCCACACGCCGCCGGCCAAACCGTATTCACTGTCATTGGCCATCCTGATAACTTCCTCTTCTGTTTTGAACTTGATGAAGACCACCACCGGGCCAAAAATCTCCTCCTGGGCCACGGTCATATCATTAGTAACGTTTGTCAGTATGGTGGGCGCCATAAAACAACCCCGATCCATACCGTTAGCAGTCAGGCGCTTGCCACCGCAGGCCACTGTGGCACCCTCAGCCTTACCCTTCTCCACATAACTCAGGATAGATTGCAGATGGCTCTCGAAAATAATGGCGCCCATCTGGGTGTCCGCCTCCCAGGGCATACCTACTTTTACGGCCTGGAAATTCTCAATGGAACGGGTCAGGAACTCGTCATAGATGCTTTCCTGGACAAAGACGCGGGAGCCGGAACAGCAGACCTCGCCCTGGCAAAAGAGGATGCCGCCCTGCATGCCTGCCACTGATTTTTCCAGATCGCAGTCTTCGAAGAAGATATTGGCGGATTTACCCCCCAGTTCCAGAGTGGCGGGGATGATTTTCTGTGCGGCAGCCTGGGCAACCCTGTAACCCACCTCGGTAGAGCCGGTAAAGCTGAGCTTGCGGAGATCAGGATGCTGCAGGATATACTCGCCGGCTTTTCCGCCTGAGCCGGTAACCACGTTCAGCACGCCGGGGGGCAGGATATCCTGGGTCAGCCGGGCCAGCTCCAGGACACTGAGAGGTGTGGAGCTGGAGGGTTTGAACACCACGGTGCAACCGGCCGCCAGGGCGGGGGCCAGCTTCCAGCCGGCAATGGAAAAAGGGAAATTCCAGGGAACGATCAGGCCCACCACGCCTAAAGGCTCCCGCAGCACAATACTCATATTATGTTCGTCGATCATTGTGGCGCTGCCCTCTTCCGCCCTAATCACCGAAGCAAAGTAGCGGAAATGATCGGCGCAGCCCGGAATATCAACGGCGGTGGCTTCCCAGATGGGCTTGCCGGTGTCCAGGGATTCGATCATGGCCAGATTGTCCAGGTTCTCCGTGATGACGTCGGCGATCTTGTTCAAATAAACAGCCCGTTCAGCATAGGAGGTCTTCTTCCAGCTTTCCCAGGCGGACCAGGCGGATGCCACCGCTTCATCCACGTCCTGCTTGGTTGCCTCGGCGCAGATGGACAGCAATTCGCCGTTGGCCGGACAGTAGGTGTTGAAGGTTGCGCCGTCCGCGGCATCCTTCCATTGCCCGTTGATATACAATTGGTAGCTGTCCTGATAATTAGCGCGTTTCATATCCTATCCTCCTTAATAAGCCATTTTAATGATGTTCAGCATATCAACATAGGCCAGGGGTTTAATGGCCTTGATCACGCCTTGGCCCCGCCAGTCGTTATTGACGATAGCGCCTTTTGCCATCGCCTCAAAGGTGTCTTCCTTCACGCCCAGTTCCCGCAGATTTTTTGGCATGCCCAGCTCAGCGTAAAACGCCCTGGTCTTCTCGATGCCGGCCTTTGCGATAGTCATTTTATCCCCGTCCGCCGGGACGTTCCATACGTTAACGGCATAGGAGACAAAGTTGTCCACTGTTTCCTCGTCCAGCAGGTATTCCATCCAAGAAGGTGTGATAGCGGCCATGCCTGCCCCATGGGTCACGTTGTAATAGGCGCTTACCTCATGCTCAATATTATGAATGCTCCAGTCGATATCCTTACCCCACATCAAAAAACAGTTGATAGCCCAGGGAGAAGCCCACATCAGGTTAGCGCGGGCTTCATAGTTTGTGGGGTCCCGGTAGGCGACCGGGGTATATTTGATCACCGTTTTCATCAGCGCTTCCGCCATATTATTCTGGAAAGCGGTCTCAGGCGTGTTGGAAAAATAGACTTCCATCGCATGGCTCAGGATATCCACCCCGCCGCAGGCGGTCTGATAGGGCGGTACGCTGAAGGTATATTCCGGGTCCAGCACCGCAAACTTAGGCCGTACCGCTTCACAGAAAAAGTTGATCTTCTCGTTTATAGCGGCGTTGCTGATCACAGCGGCCGTGTCCATCTCAGTGCCGGTGGCCGCCATGGTGGAGACGCAAGCCAGGGGGATGGTTTTGGAAATTAGGGAGGCGTCTTTCACAGCTTCCCAGGGATCGCCCTCATAAAGGGCTGTGGCGCAGATCCCTTTGGCGCAGTCGATGGCGCTGCCGCCGCCTATCGCGATAATCAGATCCACCCGATTTGTCCGGGCGATGGCATTGCCCTCTTTGACGCTGGCAATCTGTGGGTTTGGCTGCACATTGGTAAAAGGAAAGTAGGCGACGCCGTTTTTATCCAGTTCAGCCTTGACCGCCTGAACGATCGCCTGCTCCTTCTCGCTAGCATTACCATAATAGACCAGGAGGGCCTTGTCCCCGTATTCCAGGGCTGCCGGCCCCAGCTGGCTAAGCTGTCCCCTGCCGAAAAAAACCTTGGTGGGGATGTAGTAAGTAAAGTTTTCCATGGTGCTTCTCTCCTTTTGCACGTCTTTTGCGTTTTGAGCCGTTTTTGGCAGGGGCTGTCTTTCAAATTGCCTTTTCAAAGTATAGGCCCTCCGAAAGATATTTGTAAATCAACTATTTGTTAGGCGCTTAAACCGCCGGTTTCCCTGGAAAGGGGTTTTCCCACTTAAGGCCGGTACGGATCGGACAATTCAAATTAGCCTGAAGCGTCGAAGCATAACGTCCCTTAACCATAATCGCCGGCGGCGGCCAAAGGTGCGCGACTCCTTATAAGCAGCCGGAGCTCAGGCCAAGTACTATTGTGAAAAATGCGAATCAAGAAAAATCCGTCTGGCCCGGCCACTCCCGGCGGGGCAAACCGCTTTATTTGCGGCGGCGGGCAAGATACGCAACTAATTTTGCTTAAGGTTTAAACAGAACAACCGCTGGTTTAAGCGTCTAACAAATAGTTGATTTACAAATATCTTTCGAATGTCCTATACTTCATTATGGAGTCCCAAATAACGCCCTTGCCAAACGGCAAAAAATAAAGGGGGGGTTGGTCGTGTGGAAAATGCTGTCGTGATTGAGATGAAAAACATCAGCAAGAGTTTTCCAGGCATTAAAGCAAACGATTCGGTGAACCTCACGTTGTATGAAGGCGAAGTGCATGCCCTTTTGGGCGAAAACGGTGCTGGCAAAAGTACTTTGATGAGCATACTCACTGGCAATTACCGCCCTGATGAAGGAGAATTCTTCTTTCGGGGCGAGCGGATACATTTGAGAAAGCCCAAGGATGCGGTACGGCTGGGAATCGGCATGGTCCACCAGCACTTCCGGCTGGTGGAGACCCTCTCCGCTGTGGAAAATATCATCTTGTCCAGCCGTCAGGGCGGCTTTTCCCTGCGCCCCAAAGAGAGCGAGCAGAAAATTTTGGCCTGCGCCCGGCAATACGGCATGCATATCGACGCGAACGCCAAGATTTGGCAGCTTTCCATTGGCGAGCAACAGCGGGTGGAGATCGTCAAACTTCTTTACCAGGGTACGGAGGTGCTGATTCTGGACGAGCCTACTGCCGTCCTTACGCCCCAGGAGGCCAGAGCGCTGTTTTCCAACCTGAACAAAATGGCTAAAATGGGCAAAACCGTGGTCTTCATCACCCATAAGCTGAACGAAGTGATGGCGTTCGCCGACCGTATCACTGTGCTGCGGGCCGGGAAAAGCGTGGCCACCGTGAAAACCAGCGAAACCAGCAAGGAGGAGCTGACCCGTTTGATGGTTGGCCGCGCGGTTACCCAGAGCAAAAATGAAGACGCCGGCAGCGTACAGGCTGGCGAATGTGTGCTCCAGTTGGAAAAAGTCAGCGCCCTGAACGACAGGCGGTTGCCTGCCCTATGCAACCTGGACCTGACGGTGAACGCGGGGGAGATCGTCTGCGTTGCCGGCATAGCTGGGAATGGTCAGAAGGAATTGGGGGAAGCCATCGCCGGTTTGCGGAAAATCAAGAACGGCAGCATAGCGCTATGTGGACAAAAGCTGCAAAACTGCCGTGTCAAGGACATGATCAAAAAGGGGGTGGCTTTTATTCATGAGGATCGCCTTGGCATGGGCCTGGTCCCTAATCTGAACATGTACCGGAATCTCATCCTCAGGGACTACGACTCTCCCGCCAGCTCCCGTCTGGGCATTCTCCGGGAAAAGGAGATCGCCCGCCGCACTGAAAATATCATCAAGGACTTTAACATCTATTGCGCCGGACCGGACCGCCCGGTAAAACTGATGAGCGGCGGCAATCAGCAAAAATTGCTCTTAGCCAGGGAGGTGGAAAAGTCTCCCGCCCTGATCGTGGCCATCTACCCTGTGCGGGGCCTGGATATTGGCGCTGCCGAGGCGATACACCAAGTCTTTCTGAGCCAGAAAAAAGATGGCTGCGCCATCCTGCTCATCTCCGAGGATTTGGATGAGATCTTTGCTATCGCCGACCGGATCGCGGTCCTTTGCGAAGGACGGATCGTTGGCCTGTTGCGCCGGGAAGAAGCTACCTACGAAAGGGTTGGCCGGCTGATGCTGGGCGAAACAGACGAAAATTACCCGAGCGTATCCGATAAGGAGGGAGCATAGTGGATAACCTCCTCTTTTCCGTTCAAAAAGCTGAAAACCCCTCGGTCTATAAGCGCATACTCATACCCCTTTGCAGCGTGCTGCTTGCTTTTCTGTTCTGCTCCATTTTATTCGCTTTATTAGGCTATAACGCCCTGAGTATATACACCGAGATGTTCAAGGGCTCCTTTGGTTCTTTATATAGTATCGAAGCGACTCTGGTGGTCTCCATCACCCTGATGTTTTGCTCCCTGGGGGTGTCTATCGCCTTCAAAATGCTTATTTGGAATATTGGCGCCGAAGGCCAGCTTTGTATGGGCGCCTTTGCCGCAACCTACGTAGCCCTCTACTGTCCCTGGATCCCGGATCCGCTGCTGTTGCCGGCCATCGTCCTGGCAGGATTCATTGGCGGCGCGATCTGGGCCGTGATCGCTATTTTACCTAACGCCCTATGGAAGGTAAACGAGATCATCATTACCCTGCTCTTAAATTATGTAGCTATCCTATGGGTGAACTATTTTGTCTACGGTCCCTGGCGGGATCCCAAAGGCCTCAATTTTCCCCTAACAGCCATGTTTACCAAGGCAGGCCGCCTGGACACCTTCGGTAACACCAATATCCACACCGGGCTGATCTTAGCCCTGCTAATCGCCGTTGTTCTATACTTTGTACTGAAGAAAACCACTTGGGGCTACCAAATCACCGTCATAGGCGAGAGCCGGAAGTCGGCCCAGTACGCGGGGATGAATATCCGCAAAAACATCCTCTGGGTCATGCTCCTCTCAGGTGGCATCGCCGGGCTGGCCGGCATGGCGCAGGTAGCCGGGATCACCTATCGGCTGCAGCCTGATTTTAGCGGCGGCTATGGCTACACCGCCATCATTATCGCTTACCTGAGTAAATTTAATCCGCTTTTAGTTATCCCCGTCTCCATTCTTTTTGGCGGGCTTCAAAACGGCGGCTTTCAGTTGCAAATCATCGGCGTGCCCGCCGAGGTGGTGGCCATGACCCAGGGCGCTCTCCTGTTCTTCGTACTAGGCGGAGAGTTTTTCTCCCGCTATAAAATCGTATTCAAAAAACGCCGCCAAAAGAAAGATAACCAGCCGTCGTGTCAAACCGGGGAGGTGCATTCCTAATGACCAGCAATATGCTAATCATGAGCTTTCACGCCACGCTGATCGCTGCCGCGCCTATTCTCTACGCCAGCATTGGGGCTGTATTTTCCGAACGCAGCGGCATCAGCAACCTGGGAATTGAAGGCATTATGCTTATGGGCGCGGTGAGTGGTTTCATCGCCGCTGTCCGGACATCGTCCCTGACCGGGGCCATCCTCTCAGTGATACTGATCGGTATCGTGATCGGCCTGACTTACGCCTTCCTCACCGTCAGCCTGCAGGCCAACCAAATTGTCTGCGGCCTGGCCCTCACCATTTTCGGACAGGGGTTGAGCGGCTTTCTCGGCTCTAAGGTCAGTGGTATCACCGCGCCCCTAAATATCCAGGAGATCAATATCCCCCTGCTAAGCGACATCCCGGTGGTAGGCACGATTTTGTTTCATCATGATATCTTCATATATGCACTGTATGTGATTGTCCCCCTTAGCTATCTGTATCTTTATAAAAGCAAGCCTGGGCTGTCCTTACGGGCGGTTGGCGAAAACCCTGCCGCCGTGGACGATACCGGCCGCAATGTCAAGCTGATGCGCTATCTGTATGTGGTTTTTGGCTGCGTGATGGCCGCGATAGGCGGGGCTTATCTCAGCCTGGTCTACGCGCCTTCCTGGACCAACGGCATGACGGCCGGCAAGGGCTGGATCGCCGTTGCCCTGGTGATTTTCTCTACTTGGAACCCTGCCCTTGCCGCAGTCGGCGCGCTGCTGTTCGGGGGAATCGATGTCTTTTCCACTCGTGTGCAGGCCATCGGTATCAACATACCCGCTTATTTCATCCGCATGCTCCCTTACCTTATAACAATTTTTGTGTTGATCATCTATACCGGCGATTTTATGAATCGCAAAACAGCGGCGCCCAAGGCATTGGGCATGCCGTATGACAGGGAAGACCGTTAGTAGGAACTATAAAATTATATCAACGCGAGGAGGAAATGAGATGTTGAACACAATGAAAAGGGGTTTGTGCACATGCCTGTTCGTCACCCTGCTCCTGGGGCTGCTGGCCGGTTGTTCTGGCCAGCAGACGCCCCGAATCGATGAGGAAAGCCCTTCTGCCGCATCGTCTGGCTCCGAAACAGCTTCCCCGGACGCTACGAACGCCGCCGAGCATCAACCGATCGACCCCAAGGACGTCAAGGTGGCTTTCGTGGCTATTGCGCCGCCCACCGAATATGGGTATAACCTGGGTGTTTATAACGGCTATCAATATGTGATTGAGCATTTCCCCGATATCGAGACGGTCTGGATCGATAATGTGCCCGATGTAGGCAGCGAATCCGAAACCGTGATGGAACGCCTGGTCCGGGAGGGCTGCAATGTCATCTTCGCTGTTTCTTTCGGCTATATGGACAATGTGGCCAAGCTGGCAGAGAAATACCCTGAGATTTACTTTCTCCACTGCTCCCAGGGGCCTGTATATGTCGACAATATGACCCGCTATGACATCACCACCTACGACGCCTCTTTTGTAGCGGGATACCTGGCCGGCAAAATGACCAAGACAAACCAGCTGGGTTATGTCTCCGCCCAACCCATTCCCACAGTACTGTCGGCGGCAAACGGCTTTGCCCTGGGGGCGAAGATGGCCAATGCCGAAGCCACGGTGAACCTGTTCTTCACCAACTCCTGGAGCGACCCTTCCCTGGAAAAAGAAGCCGCGCAGAGCCTCGTGGAAAACGGTTGCGACGTGCTGGCCCAGTTTGCCGATTCCCCTTCGGTGCAGCAGGTGGCCAAGGATAATAATGTCTACAGCGTGGGCTTCCATGTGGATATGCGGGACTTTGCCCCGGATAATAACCTGACTTCCTTCGTGTACAACTGGGGCCCCTTGTACGCCCAGGAGATCCAAAAGTTCATAGATGGCCAATGGACAGCCATTGAAACCGCGCCGGGCATGATCGAAGGCTATGCCGATATCGCGCCGATGAATGAAGCGATCATCCCTGCGGATGTGATCGCGGAGGTGGAGGCCATACGTCAAAAAATCATTGATGGGGAAATCGTGGTCTATGCCGGCGAAATCAAAGATAATGAGGGCAATGTGCGCGTGCCCGAGGGCGAGGTGCTCAGCGGGGATGGCATTAAATCCATGGACTGGTTGGTTGACAATATTTTAGGCGCATCGCTGTAATATGAACTTAACGGCACCAAAGCCCGCTGGTTTCCCGGCAGGCTTTGGTGCCAATTTCCTTTATGTGAGGTTTTTCATGGAACTTAAACAATTGCAGTATTTTGTGGAGTTCTGCAAAGACAAAAACTTCTCCAGGGCTGCCAAACGCTTGTTCATCACACCCCAGGGCCTTAGTAAGGCCATCCATCAGCTGGAAAGCGAACTGAATATCCCCCTGCTGGAGCAAAACCACGGCAAGCTGACCCTATCCCCATACGGCACCTTTCTGGAGCGGCGCGCCATTGCCTTGCTCAACCAGGCGAACCGGCTAAATACGGATATCCGGCTGATGTATGAGTCGGAAAACACCAGTATCGCTATTAATCTGTCCAACTCTATCCGTTCTATCATCTATGCCGATGTGCATAATGAATTCCGCCAGCTGCACCCGGAGATACAGCTCTCCATCTGTGAGTATACCGATATCGAATGCGAGAAAAAGCTGCTGGACGGCGAAATCGACGCAGCCATTGTCATCGGCCCATTGGACCGCAACCTGTTTTATGCCCATCATCTGTTCAACTCGCCTTTTACGCTGATCATGCACAGCAGCCATTCCCTGGCCCAGCGTGAGCTGATCTGCTTTGCGGATTTGCAGGACGAGGAGCTGGTTGTGGTAGATAATAAATACAAGACCTATTACAATTTTGAGGCGGCCTGCCAAAAGCATGGCTTCATCCCTAAGGTGTCCGAGTATGTGGACGGCGCCTTAAACATTTACTATATGTGCCGCAGCAATAAAAATTATATCGGCTTCCTCATTGGCTATCTGCCCAGCCTGTTTTCCGCCGATAGCGGTATGTGCTGCATCCCCTTTAATATGGAAGAATACTGCCTGGAACTCTATATCGCCACAGCCAAAGGCCGTTACCGACCCTATGCCCTGTATTCCTACATTGAATATATCAAAAACTATGATTTTATATCCAAGCTGGCATAAAGCTGCCGGCATTCCAACCTATCGTATAGCGCATATTCCGTCACTGCTTTAGAGCAGTGACATCCTTTTTCGGGTACCCAAGCTGAAAACCGAAAACCGTGCTTTTTGCCAACCAGCTGACGAGCATTGACTTAAACTGGCAGTTGTGGTATATTACAAACAAAACGGGGTGCTGCAGGGCGAATGGAACTTAAACAATTAGAGTACTTTGTGGAGTTCAGCAAAGACTTAAACTTCTCCAAAACAGCGAAGCGCTTTTTTATCACCCCCCAGGGGCTTAGTAAAGCCATCCACTTATTGGAAGACGAACTGCAAATTCCGCTGATAACCAATCTAAAAGGGCGTATCGGGCTGACAACCTATGGCGAATATTTGGCCAAGAGGGGAACAGGCATCATTGGTTCGATAGAGACCTTGAAAAAAGAGATCGTCCATATGTATCAATTAGAAAACAATGTTATTTCCCTCAACTTATCCAATAGTATCCGGACCATTATCTACGCTGATGTACACAATGAATTTAAGGAATTGCACCCGAATATTTCCTTTATTATGCATGAGCACCGTGATATCGAGTGTGAAAATAAATTACTCACAGGCGAGGTGGATGTGGCTATTTCCCTGGGACCCTTAGACCCTGAATTGTTTGAAACCTATCATTTATTCGACTCCCCTTTCACCATCATGGTACACTGTAGCCACCGTCTTGCCAATAAAAGCCAGATCCGTTTTGCGGATCTGGCAGGCGAAAAAATGGTGGGAATGGATGAGAACTATAAGACCTATTACCTGTTCAGCGACGCAGCCAAAGTCCATGGCGTTGAGTTGCAGTTTGTTGATAATGTGGACGGCGCCTTAAACAGTTATTATCTTTGCCGGGGTAACCATAGTTATGTGGGTTCTTTAATCGGCTACCTCCCCAAACTGTTTTCTGATGAGACGATGCGCTATATTTCCTTTGACATGGATGAGTTTTGTCTGAACGTCTATCTCGTCATCCTTAAGGGACGCTACCGGCCCTATGCTTTAAGCACCTATATTGATTTTATCCGCCATTACGATTATAATCATTATAGCAAGACTGTGGGTTTATCAGGTTTAATGGTTAAACATGGTAACTTGTTTTATAAATAATAAATATTTAGGGCTCTTTCATCTGCCGGAAAACGCCGGCCTTGAAAGAGCCCTTATCTGATCTGAACGATATAATTTTTTTAACTGTGCCGGCAGCAGCTGCGCCGGCAGAATTTGTTTTTGCAGGTTTGGCCGCAAACCACGCTTTCCGAACCGCAGCCCGGGCAGGCTAGGCCGCCGCTGTCCAGGGCCTCCAGGTTTTCATAGCTTTCCTGCCATTCCCTGCCGCAATCCAGGCATCTGGCGGAGCAGATATTCAGGGTAAAATTGCCCCCTTCGATGGTGATGGTTTTGCCGTTCACCAGACTGTCGGCGATCTTTTCCCTGGCGGAAATGAGGATGCGCTGGAAAGTGGGCCGGGATACGGCCATGCGCTCCGCGCATTCTTCCTGCTCCAGCCCTTCCAAATCCTTCAGCCGCACCGCTTCCAGCTCTTCCAGTTTCAGAATATTCGCCGCAACGCCGGCCAAGGGCTTGTCCGCAGGGACAAAATAGGGCAGCGCGGGGATATGCTCGATCCTCCGCCACTTGGTAGGCCTTGCCATTTGATCAGCTCCCTTTCCCAGCCCGCTAGCCTGGCTGCTTATCCGCTATGCTTATGATAGCCTTAAAACGCGGCGCTGTCAACCAAAGGCCTTCAAGCCCCCGGCCTTTGGAGCCGGGGGCTTGGGGCTAAGCCGGTATCCGGCTTCTTGACGCTAAATCCGCATTATTGATTGGCATAGTTCCTTTGCGCCATCTGTATGGCCATTTTTACCATATTTCCGCAATCCCTTGAGGAAACCGAGCCCCAGTCAATGGGCTGGCCGGAACCGAAAGCGCCCAGTTCATTGGCGAATTCATAGCGGGCGTCGCCTGCCCCGGTTCCCTGAAAAATACCCAGCTCCTGGGCAATCTCATACTTTAAAGCTTCAGACATGATCCCCCGGCGTTTACTGCTCATACCATTCCTCCTTTTTACTGTAAAGCTGATTCAGCGGCTTTTTTAGTTTAAATCATTCGGCATTTTTTAAAGCGGCAAATATTTCTCTTTCGGTAAAAACAGGCAGCTTCCGGCCTTGGTTAATTCTGCCGTTTTAAAAAAGCCCTTCTTGTCCGGCGCGGATAAAAAATCCGCCCGTCAGCTCCGGAAAAAAGAAACAGCCTTGCCAGAAATATAGCGGAATTTATTTTTTGCTGATTTCAGATAAAAAGAACGGCTCCCTTTAGGGAGCCGTTCCGGAGGGCAGTCCGCTATTTGGTATAGGGTTGCAGCTCTTTGGCCGCGGCAAGGCCCGCATGATAAGCCTTAACGTTCAGATCAAAAATCTTCGCCTTGAAATTGCGCCGCAGGGATTCTTCCATGGCTTCGTTGGAAACCATGCCGGCAATGCCGTTGATCACGCCCAGGGCTACCACGTTGGCGGTCAGCTCATTGCCCACCTGCTCCCGGGCAATCACGGTGATGGGGCAGCGGTAGATCTGCACGCCGCTCCGCTCGCAGCCGGCGGCAATATCCCCATCCAGCAGCAGGATGCCGCCGTCGCAGAGGTCGCAGCAATATTTATTGTAGGATTCGGTAGACATGGTCAGGAGGAAATTGGGGTTTTCCACCTTGGGGAAGAGGATGGCCTTATCGGAGATATTCACTTCCGCCCGGGTGGAGCCGCCCCGGGATTCGGGGCCGTAAACCTGGGACTGGGTGGCGTTCCTGCCGTCGATCAGCGCAGCTTCGGCCAGGATAACTGCTGCCTTGATCACGCCCTGGCCGCCGGTACCGCTCAAACGGATCTTCCATTTCATCGCCATTATTCAGCACCTCCCTGAACGCGTTTGCACAGCGCGGCATAAGCCTCGTTGTACTCAACATCCTCAACATCCCGGAAAATACCCACCACATACTTATCCTGCAGGGATTCGGGGGGCATTTTGTCCGCCACGGCCTTGCTTACGGTATGCTCTTTCACATACTGCATCATATCCGCGGGCTTGGGGATCTTGTTGCGGCGGCCGTAGCTGATGGGGCAGCTGGCCAGAACTTCGATCATGGAAAAGCCCTTATGCTTATAACCGGCGACGATCAGATCCGTCAGCTGCTTGGCATGGTAAATATCGCCCCGGGCCACAAAGGTGGCGCCGGCGCCCAAGGCCAGCTGGCACAGGTCAAAGGGGCGGTCGACGGAGCCGTAAGGGGCGGTGGTGGCCTTTTTGCCCAAGGGGGTCAGCGGCGAGAACTGGCCGCCGGTCATGCCGTAAATATTGTTGTTGATGACAATCATGGTCATATCCATATTGCGGCGGCAGGCATGGATGAAGTGGTTGCCGCCGATGGCGGAAGCGTCGCCGTCGCCGGAGAAGACGAAAACATCCATTTCCGGTTTGGCCATCTTGGCCCCGGTGGCAAAGGGCAGGGCCCGGCCATGAGCGGTATGCAGGGTGTTCAAATCCAGGTAGCCGGTGATACGGGAGCTGCAGCCAATGCCGGAGACGCCGATCACATTGTCCCGATCCAGGTTCAGCTGATCCATCGCCCGGGCCCAGGCGCTCATCACAATGCCGTTGCCGCAGCCGGAGCACCAAATAT
>DAIMZM010000004.1:0-47621 GCA_036733985.1 Bacillota bacterium | reverse complement strand
TGGTCTTCCCCGGCCCCGGGAGGCCCTGGTGGAAGCACACCCGGGCGTCGAGCAACCGATAGACGGCGAGGCCTCGGGTCTGGAAATCGATCCCCAGGTAACCCGAGAGAAAGAGGTCGGCTTGGCCGGCCTCCACCGCGATGCAGGTCGGGATGCGGCCGCAGTCCAAGTACCAGGCGCCGGGCAGGATGTCGTGCTCGGTGACCACCCGGCCGTGCGTCATCGACCTCGCCTCCGCTTCGATCTCCACGATGCGGTCCGGGTCTTTGGTGCCCAGGCAGAGCGGGATGGCGTCCACGCCGCCAAATTCCTTGAACAGGACGCATTTACCCTCCATAACGGGAAGGGCCGCCTCCGGGCCGATATCCCCCAGGCCCAATACGGCGCTGCCGTCGCTGATCACGGCCACATAGTTGCCCTTCATGGTATAATCATAAACCAGCTCCCGGTTCCCGGCGATCCGCCGGCAGGGTTCGGCCACACCGGGGGTATAGGCCAAAGACAGCTGTTCCTCATTGGCAACCGGCGCTTTGCCGGTGACGGAGATTTTGCCCTTCAGCCGCTGATGCAGTTGTAAAGATTCCGCCCCGTAATCCATCGCTCACACTCCCTCTTGGTTTTTTACCAGACGGGGCAGGATGGAACCGCCGTAAGGCATGGCCAAAACCCTGGCCTTTGCCCCCAATTTCGCCAAAGCCGCGTCCAGGGCTGCCTGGGCATTGGCAAAGGGGGTGAGGAACATGCCGCGCACCAAATCCGGCGGCAGTTCGCTGACCAGGTAAATCTCAGCCTTTTGCAGCACCAGGGCAATGGCGGCGGCCTTATGCCCGCCCAGCTGAAAATCGCGGCTGATGCGCTCGATCAGATAGGCCGGGGAGGGAGAGGCGGTCATCCATTCCTCAAACACCCGCTCGCCCAGGCCCTCGCTACAAGCGCCGATCAGGATCAGGATACCGCCGGGTTTGACGGCATGCTGGGCATTGTCCAGGGCTTTCTGCAGCTGGTAGAGATTGATATCTTTCGGCGCGCCCCCCTGGGAAACCAGGACGATATCCGCCTGCTCCCTGATCTCCGCCTGGTATAGGCTGTCCAGGAAAGCGCAGCCTGCCCGGTGGGCCTGGATCACGTCCCCGGCCACGGCGCGGATGATATTTTTATGTTCGTCCAGCACCACGTTGAAAATAAAATCCACCGGGCAGAGGCTGGCGGCTTCCTCAATATCTTCCCGCACCGGATTGCCTGCCAGTTGCCCGGCGCAGGCTGCCGCCGCCACCATATGGCGGTGATTGGCCTGGATGGCGGCCCGGGTGGAGCAGCCGGGCATGATGGCCTTTGCCCCGCCGGAATAACCGGCGAAATAGTGGTACTCGATATTGCCCAGGCAGATTCGGCGATCCGCCTCAGCAACAGCCCGCACAATATCCACCGGCGTGCCGCGGCTGGTGACGCCAAAGCGCACTACATCCGAAGCGTCCCCGTCCAGGCAGCGGATTTCCCCGTAAGCCCTGTCTCCGGCCAGCTGCCGTTGTTCCGCTTCCGTGTGCTTGCGGTGGCTGCCCAGAGCGAAGACCAGGGTGATGTCCTTTCCCTGAACGCCGGCGGCGTAGAGCTCATCCAGCAGCGGGGGCAGCATCTGCCAGGTAGGGCAGGGCCGGGTGATATCGCTGGTGACAATAGCTATTGTCTCGCCGGGCCGCACCAGGACCCTGAGGGGCGGCGTGCCGATAGGCTCCGCCAGGGCCCTGGCCAGCTCAGCCCCACCCGTCAGCCCGCCGGCCGCCGCTCTTTTCGGCAGCAGCAAGCCGGCAAAATTCTCCTCCGGGATCTCCACCCGCCGCAGGCTCCGGCCATAGCCGAAATCCACTTCCATAGCGCTACCCCTTTATACGCCGGCCCTTAGCCGGAGCCGCTCTAAATTCTTACCAGCCGCACTTTTCAATGGCTGCCTGGAAGATGGCCAGGCCCGCCTCGGTCTGTTCGCCGGTCATCACCAGGGGGGCCAGGAAGCGGATAACGCTGCCATACCGCCCCGCCGCCTCCACCAGCAAGCCGTTGGCGCAGCATTCCCGCACCAAATCATTGACCAGCCGGCCCGCGGGTTCTTTCGTGGCCCGGTCTTTGACGAATTCGATGCCGATCATGCTGCCCAGGCCCCGCACATCGCCGATGCATTGCCAGCGGTCCATCCATTGCCGGTAACGGCTGAGCACAGTTTCGCCGATGGCCAAAGCCCGTTCCGCCAGCTGATCCCGCTCCATGATCTCGATGATCTTCAAAGCCGCGGCGCAGGCCAGGGCATTGCCGCCATAAGTACCGCCGATGGTGCTGGCGGGGACGGCTTCCATGATCTCCTCCCGGGCCACGATGCCGGAGAGGGGAACGCCCCCGGCAATGGACTTGGCCGTGCAGATAATATCCGGGGCAGCCCCGGCTTCCTGCCAGTAATTGGCCACGAACCAGCGCCCTGAGCGGCACCAGCCGTCCTGGATCTCGTCGGCGATCAGCATAATGCCATAGTCGTCGCAGATTTTGCGCACCCGCCGCACCCATTCCAGGGGCGCGCCGGCAAAGCCGCCGTCTCCCAAAATCGGCTCCAGCACCAGGGCGGCAACGCTCTCCGGCAGGGCGCCTTCCTCAAAGACCCGTTCTAAATCAGTGATGAACCAGTCGACCTTTTCCGCCTCCGTCAGGTGGCCGGGGGCATGATACAGGTAAGGATACTCGGCCCGGTAAATGCCCTCCGGGAAGGGGCCCATGCCCCGGGCCAGAGTTTTTCTGGCGGACATGGCCATGGTCAGGTTGGTGCGGCCATGGAAGCCGGAGGAAAAGACGATGATATTGGGCCGCTTGGTATAGGCCTTGGCTACCTTAACCGCATTCTCCACCGCCTCCGCGCCGCTGTTGGCAAAGAAAGCCCGCTTTTTATCACCCCGTACCGGGGCAATGGCGCTGAGCTTCTCCGCCAGGGCCACATAGCCTTCATGGGTCATCATATTGAACATGGCGTGGAAATACTGATCCGCCTGTTCTTTCAGGGCCGCCACCACTTCCGGATGGGTAAAGCCGATATTCAGCACGCCCACGCCGCCGATCCAGTCCAGGAAGCGGTTGCCGTCCAAATCCTCCACCATGGCCCCTTCTCCCCGGGCAATGGCCACCGGATAAAGGCATTTGATGGCGGAAGGGATCACGGCTTCCCGCCGGGCAATCAAGGCGGCGGATTTAGGGCCGGGCAATCCATTGGTAATAATACGGGGCAATTCGTTTCGCAGCATAATCGATAACCTGCCTTTCAAGGATACACTCAGCCTTCGATAGCCATCAGCTTGATGATTTTCGCCAGCGTCTTAAGATCCCCCACCATGAAAGTCTCCCAGACGTCCAGGGGCCGGGATTCGCCTTGGCGGTTGACCCAGCAGGTTTCATAACCCAGCTCAGTGGCTGGCACCACATCGTACTTGAAGCCGAAGCCCGCGTGGAGGATATCCTTCTCCGTCAGGCCCAGCCGCTGCTGGGAGAGGAGGAAGCCTTTATGGCTGGGCTTGTAAGCCCCGGCCATCTCAGCGGTGACGATATCGTCGAATTCCACGCCGGTCTGCTTCACGGATTCCCGGATGATGTCGTCATCGGTGTTGGTGATCAAGGTGATCTTGGTGTATTTTTTGATTTCCAGCAGCGCGTCATGGGAATCCGGGAAAGGCTGCCACTGGCCCATGCCGGCGGCGAATTCCTCGCAATCCTGGTTGGTAAAGGAGAGGCCGAATTCCCGGCAGGTCAGGCCCATGGTATCCTGGAGCACCTGGAAATAGGGGCGGTACTGCTCCTGGATATAATCGAACTGGATCGCCTCCCAGCGCTGCTGGATGGTCTTGGGCGCGATATGCGCCGCGCCTTTTTTAGCCAGGAAGCCCTGGAAAAACTTCTGAATCTCCCCTTCCCAGTCAATGATCGTGCCGAAATTATCAAAAGATATCGCTTTGGGCGCCGCCATATTTATCCTTCCTTTCCTGGAAAAAGTTTGTTAGGATCAGGCCGAAAAGGCCCTTGACAAAATCATAGCCTATGATTATCTTTAAGTAAATAGCAAAGTTATTATACTTATTGATACAATTTGTATAAGAAGAGGACCGTATGGATACGCAAAAGTACAAGGCCTTGCTGTGCGCCATTGAATTGGGCAGCTTTTCCGCGGCGGCGGAGCAGCTGGGCTATACCCCTTCCGGGATCAGCCATATGGCGGACGCGGTGGAGGGCTGGCTGGGCCTGACCCTGCTGCAGCGGGGCCGCTCCGGCGTCTCCCTGACCCATAGCGGCGAGCTGCTCCTGCCCATGCTCAGGGATCTGGTGCATCTGGAAACCCTGCTGCAGCAGCAGGCAGCGGACCTGCGGGGCCTGACTTCCGGCCAGCTGACCATCGGCAGCTATTCCAGCATTTCCGCCCACTGGCTGCCCCAGGTGTTGTACGCCTTCCAGCAGGACTATCCGGGGATCACCATCCGGCTGATGGAAGGCGTTCACCAGGAGCTGGAAGATTGGCTGGCGGATTATCTGGTGGATTTCTGCCTGTTCAGCTATCCGCCCGGGCAAAACTGCGATTGGCTGCCCCTGAAGAAAGACCCTATGCTGGCGGTTTTGCCCCTTGACCATCTTTTGGCCAGAGAGAAGGCCATTCGCCTGGAGCAATTGGCGGATCTGCCCTTCATCATGCCCAGCCGGGGCTATGACTGCGATGTAATCAATTTGCTGCAAGAGCAGGACCTAAAGCCGAACGTCAAATTCTCCACCATCGAGAACTACGCGGCCCTGTCCATGGTTGAATGCGGCTTGGGCATCAGCGTCATGAACGAACTGGTCACCAAAGGCCGCACCAATCAAGTGGTGATGCTGCCTTTTGACCCGCCCCGCCATATCGTCCTGGGCATTGCCGTCCCTTCCCTGGCCAACGCTTCCCCGGCCGCGAAAAAAATAATCGAATACATCCGGAACATGCTGGCGGAATAAGCGCCGGGCTTGGCGCCGCAAAAACAAGGGGCCGGGGAACCCGCCTTTGCGAGGGTTCTCCGGCCTTGGCTTAATCAAGGGCGGCATAGGGAATAAGCCGCCCCGGCAGGGGGGCGGCGCTGGGGCTGGGTAGCTGACTCAGTGGGCGGGATCGAGCAGATCCGCGATGCGCAGCACCGTTTCGGCAACTTCCAGGGCGGTTTCATGGGAGACGATCAGCGTGCCCTCCCGGCCCAGGCCAGGCTCCAGATAAAAGAGCCGTGGCGCAACCTCCCCAACCTCCTGTTCCAAAAAGGCCCGCAGCTCCAGGGCTTCCAGGCCCTGCTCCGCCAGGACAGCCAGGGTCTGGGGGGAATAGCGGATCTCCATCACTGCCCGCCGCTGGGGCAGCTTTTCCTTAATATACAGCAAAACGGCAGCCGTATTCACCGAAGCCGCCCATTGAGGATAGGCAGCCGCTGTGATCCGCTGATTGACCACGGTCAGCCGGCCAGGGATAGCGGCCACATCCCCAGGCCCAACCGGATCCCGCAGGGACATGGCGATATTGCTCCTAACCTCCGGGATCAGGCCATAAGCCCGGTCCGACCCGGCCAAAAGATTAACCGCCGCCGCCAGCTGGCCCAATACGTAAAAGCGCTCCGCTTGTTTCTCCATGATTTCTCCCCTCCTTATGCCGGCAATGACAAGTTTATTTTAGGCCCTGGGAGCCGGGCCGGCTATCAAAATTCAACGCTTTCTTTCAATAAAAAAGCAAAAACAAAAAAGGCAAAAACGCCGCTGATCCCGGAGAGGCCGGTCAGGAGCATTTTTGCCAGGATGGTCATCATGGGGGGAGGAAGCCAGGCGCTTTTGCTGAGGAGGGGCGGTAAGCGCCTGGCTTTATGGTTGGGAACAGGTCTGCCCGTACTTTCAGGCTGGGCTGCTCTAGTCCAGATGCTGCTTCTTTTTCAGCTTATAGATCGCCACTTCATTATTCAGGGATTTGGCCTGGGCGGAAAGCTCCTCGCTGATGGCGGCGCTTTCTTCGGCAGTGGCGGAATTGGACTGCACCACGCTGGAGACCTGGTTCAATCCGGCGGAAATATCCTGGATGGCCTGGGCCTGGTCACGGGAGGCGGCCTTGATCTCTGAGATAACCGTCACAATGGAGGCGGCCTTTTCGCCCACCTGGGCTACGTCTCCGGCAACCTGATCGGCGATTTTTACGCCGCCGTTGATGGCGCTGATGGAATTATGGATCAGCTCCGAGGTTTGCTTGGCAGCTTCCGAGCTCTTATTGGCCAGGTTGCGCACTTCCTCCGCCACAACGGCAAAGCCCCTGCCCGCGCTGCCGGCCCGGGCCGCCTCCACGGAAGCGTTCAGGGCCAGGATATTGGTTTGGAAGGCAATGCCCTCAATCACCTTGATGATACCGGAGATCTGATTAGCCGACGTATTGATTTCTTTCATCGCGGCCAACAGGCGCTGCATTTCCTGATTGCTGTGGTTAAGGCCGTCCTTGGCTTGCTCCACCTGATCATTGGCCGCATCCACATGGTCAGCGTTCCCCTGGGCGTCTTTCACCACTTCCGCCAGGGAGCTATGGAGCTCCTCCACCACCCCGGCCTGCTCCGCCGCGCCCTGGGCCAGGGACTGAGCGCCCTGGGCCATCTGTTCCGAGCCTAAGGAAACCTGCTGGGCGGCGATGATGATATTGCTGATGATGCTTTCCAGCTTGTCAAAGAGCTTGCCCAGGGTTTCGATGATATTTTTATAAATGCCGGTATAGATCTCCGTATCGATCTCCACGCTCAAATCGTTCCGGTCCACCGCGTCGCTGAGCATTTGCGTATCATCGGCAATATGCCGGATGGAGCGCACGGCTTTAAACATGGATTTGGACAAATCGCCGATCTCATCCCGGCCATTGATGGCCTGCAGCTGGCGCATCAGCCCTTCGTCAATATCCCCTACTTCAATGGCCTTCGCCGCTTCGTTCAGCTTTCTGACCGGCCGGATCACTCTGGTGATCACCAGCGCTAAAATGATGATGGTGGCCAGCAGGGCAGCAGCGCCCACGCCGATCCCCAGCTTCAAAGTTTCTGTGGCAGCCGCTTGGATCTCGCTGACCGGCACTACCGAGCAGACCAGCCAACGATTCTGGCCAACGGCAATCGGGGTGATTTCAAAGCGGTTCACCGTATCATTGGCCTCCAGATACTGGTCAAAGCTGGCGCTTTCCCCTGTGGCCAGCGCGTTTTGCACCTGAACGTTTTGGGCAGTGGTCAGCACGTCGAAAAACGAGCTGCCGATCTGGCTTTCTTCGTGATGATAAAAGATATTCCCCGCGGAATCCACCAGGAACAAATGCCCGGTTTCAAAGAGCGTGGCTTCGGGCAGGCCGGTGATCAGGCTGTCCACCAGGATATCCATGCCGACGATGCCGGCGAACTTATAGTTGATCTCGATGGGGACCACCATGGAGGAGATGAACTTATCCTCGCCCTTGACCTGGTAAATATAGGGGTCAAGGATCGCCTCTTTCCGCGTTGCCTTGGGCACCTGATAATAATCAGCCGTATCATAATCCTCTAAACGGAAAAGGCCAATGCCCAGGGCGGTCTGGTATACCCAGGGCGCGTAGCGGCCGGCGGCGTCATAGTCGCCGATGCCCGCATATAATTTGTCCTGCTTATCATAGGCATTGGGCTCCCATACGGTATAGATGCCGAAAACGTCATCCCGGTCAGACAGAATGTTTCTCAGCAGCGCGGTGTCCCTCTCCCGATTGGTGGTTTCGCTGAAGACCTTTTGCACAAACACCGGCCTCAGCGCCCTGGCGCTGTCCAGGGCCGCGTTGACCTTGCCCTGAACCATGGCGGCGTAATGGCTGTTCATTTCCGACATCAGGCTTTGAGATAAACTATTGGTATTTCTGGTGTTCATGGTGATAACCGTGGCTAAAATCGCCGCCACAGATACCGCGAAGATAATTGAGGCCGGCCAAATGATTTTGCTCCTTAAGCCCATGCGGCCTCTCTTACCCCTTTTTTCCGGGGATTTCTGCCTGTCCCCCTTGGCCGCCACAGCCTCTTTCTCCCGGCGTTTCTTGGCTTTGGGCTTGTCCTTCTTTGGGTTGGCGGCGGCAGGCTTTTTAGCTTTTGAACCATCCTTGTCAGGGACCTTGATTTCCGGCCCCGCAGCCTCAGGCTCCGGGGCGCCCTCCGCCATATCCTCCCCGGGTGCTTTGGATTCAGGCATATTGGTGTTTTCAGAATCACCGGAAGGGAACTTGACTTTTTCTAACTTTTTCATAGCCCTACCTCCAAAATTCTGCTTTCCATAATAGATATCGAACAATGCGCCGCCTTTCTTTAGAAAAATGATAGTAAATATATAAATTTTTTGTAAAATTTTACAGGCAGCGCGCAAAGCAGCGCTTGGGCCGAAGACGCGAAAGGAAAAGGAGGACGCCCCCGCGTCCTCCTTTTCCTTTTACGCTTCCTTTATTTGTTGTGGCCGGCGGAGTCAATCCCGGGCAAAATCTTTTGGCCCGCGGCCGCCGGCCGGCTCAGCCGGCGGCGCTTCCGGCAAGCTGCTTTGGCAGGCCGGGCAATAACCCTCAAAAACGGTTTGGTGGCTGCGGATCAGATAGCCGGTTTGCTGCTCCAACAGCTGATCCAGGCCAACGTCATAGGCTAGGGGCGCGTCTGAGAGAGCGCCGCAACGGCTGCAGATCACATGGGTATGCCGGCCGGGCCGCCAGTCAAAACGCTCCACCCCGGCCACATTCAAATGCCGGATCAGGCCCTGCTCCGCCAGAATCTTCAGGTTGCGGTAAACCGTGGCCCGGCTGATTTTAGGATCAAGGGCCCGCACATCCAGATACAGCTGATCGGCGGTGGGATGATCCTGGCGGGCCAGGACCGCGTCCAGCACCATTTTCCGTTGCCTGGTACTCCGTAGCTGTTTCATCAGGGACAACCCCTTTTGACATTTTTTTTACAGGCAGGGGGAGAGGGTAGCCTGGATCAGGCCCTGGTGATCCAGCTGAGCCAGTTCCTTCACTTTATCCAGGCAAAGCCCCATGGCCTCGGTGATGCGCCGGCCATATTCCGGGTCCGCCAGATAGCAATGGACCGCGTGACGGTATTTGATATTCTCCGTGCAAGGAGCGATATCCCCGGCGGTGTTTTCGATCAGCAGCTGCTTTTTATCCTCAGTGAGGATACGCCAGAGATTGCCGCCGGCCCGGAAATTATCATCCGTGGGGTCATCCTTGGGATCATAGCGCCACATGGCCCCTTCGGTATCCAGGGGCGGTTCGGCAACCTCGGGCTGGGCGGTCCAATAGCCGGCGCTGTTGGGGGAATAGGCGGGGGTGGCGCCATAATTGCCGTCCACGCGCATAAAGCCGTCCCGGTGGTATTCGTTCACCTGAACCTTGGCCCGGTTGACCGGAATATGGTTATGGTTCACCCCCAGGCGGTAGCGCTGGGCGTCGCCATAGGCGAACAGGCGGCCCTGGAGGAAACGGTCCGGGGAAAAGCCGATGCCCGGCACCACATGGGCTGGGGTAAAAGCGGACTGCTCCACCTCGGCAAAATAATTCTCCGGATTCCGGTTCAGTTCCAGCACCCCCACTTCGATCAGGGGGAATTCGCCATGCCGCCAGATCTTGGTGATATCGAAGGGGTTTTCATAATGGTTCCGGGCCTGTTCCTCGGTCATCACCTGGATATACATGGTCCAGCGGGGATAGTCCTTCCGCTCAATAGCCTCGAACAGATCCTTGCCATGATATTCCCGGTCCCTGCCGTTGATCTCCGCCGCTTCGGCATTGGTCAGGTTCCTAATGCCCTGCTGGGTCTTGAAATGGAATTTGCACCAGACCCGCTGATTCTCCGCATTGTACAGGGAGAAAGTATGTTCGCCGAAGAAGTGCATATGGCGGAAGGAGGCGGGGATGCCCCGGTCCGACATGACGATGGTGCGCTGATGGAAGCTTTCCGGCAGCAGGGTCCAGAAATCCCAGTTATTCTGGGCGGAACGGCGGCCGGTATGGGGATCCCGCTTCACCGCCCGGTTCAGGTCGGCAAAATTGTGGACGTCCCGGATGAAAAAGGTGGGGGTGTTGTTGCCCACCAGATCCCAGTTGCCCTCCTCGGTGTAAAACTTAGTGGCCACGCCCCGGATATCCCGCTCACAGTCGGCGGCGCCCCGTTCCCCAGCCACGGTGGAGAAGCGGGTGAAGGTTTCCGTCACCGCGCCGGGCTGCAATGCCTTGGCCTTGGTATACTGGGAAATGTCATGGGTCACGGTGAAGGCGCCGTAAGCGCCCCAGCCCTTGGCATGCATACGCCGCTCCGGGATCACCTCCCGGTTGAAGTGGGCCATTTTCTCCAAGAGCCAGACGTCCTGCAGGGCCACCGGCCCTCTGGGTCCCACGGTAATGGCGTTCTCATTATCCGCGACCGGCGCGCCGACTTCATTGGTCAATTTCTTGTGATCATCCATAAATGTTAACCTCCTTTAATTTTCGTTTTTATTTTAGCGCGTAGGGTTACGCGCCTGATTGGCGTTTTAAAGAGGCAGGAACATGGCCAGCATCCAAATATAAGCGCAGGACTTGGGCAGCATCAGCATACCCAGCCGGGGCCGGCGCTCCCCCCACAGCACCACAGGCAGGTAGAAGATAAAGCTTAAAGCAATGGCCGAAGCCAGGGGGGTTAAGGCTGGGACCCGGCCCTGGTTGGCCCCGTAGAGCCAGGCCGCCCCCGCGCCCAGCAGGACAAAGGGGATATTGCGGTAAACGGCCCAGTTCAGGGGCGGATGCCGCTCTGTCCAGCGGTTTTGCGGCAGCAGGCAGAGGAGGATGCGGATCAGGCCCAGGCCATAGACGCAAAAGGTGGCCAGGGGCGGCAGGGCCGGGTCAAACAGCAGCAGGCCGGTCCGCCACAGCAGCAGGTAAAAGACAGTCATGGTGATGGACGCTGCCAGCTTGCCCAGGCCCAGGGCTTGGGCAAGTTCCAACTCCCCGCCGGTGAGCGCGGCCCGGACCCGGGGCAGCAGATGCAAGGCGTCGCCGGAGACCAGCGCCAGCCCCATCAGGCCGGCCAAAGCCTGAGGCCGGGAGGGGCTGCCCAGCAGCAGGGTCAGGGAGATGGCCAGGGCCGCTGCCAGATACAGGAGGTCGAAGCCTGCCTCCAGCCGGCCGAATACCCTTTTCCCCCCGCTCACGCCTGTTTCTCCTTAGGCCGGGCCATGGTCAGGATATGGATGGTCACGGCAATGCCGATACCGATCAGCAGCAGGGTCAGCCAGGCCTTTTGTACCAGGATCATGGAGAGGATCAGCATCAGCCAGAGAAAGCTCAGGCTTTTGACCACGATTTTCCGGGGCAGGCCCCGGCGGTTTTGATAATTCTCCACATATTCCCGGAAAATGGGGATGCGCATCACCTTCGCCCGCAGCTTGGGCGAGCCGGTAAGGCAAGCTGCCGAGGCCAGCCAGAAAGGGGTGGTGGGCAGCACCGGCAGCACCAGGCCGACAGCGCCGACGGCCAGCAGCAGCAGGCCGGCGGCGGTCAGCAGCAGATGCCGGAGGGGCATCAGTCCTCACCCGCTTTCCCAGCTTGATCCGGGGCAACCGCTCCATGCTTGGGATTGGCCGGGAACCAGCCCCGCCGCACCCGCTCCGCCTGCTCTTTCAGCTCATGGATGGACCAGAGCATGGTGAAGCCCAGCACCGCCAGGCCGCCGGAAAGCACCGTATTGGCCGCCAAGAGGGAGGCAGCGGAAAAGAGCAGGCCCCCGGCCAGGAAAACCGGCCAGATGCGCCAGGTGAAATAGTACTCGCATTTGATGACGATGGGATGAAAAAGACCGATGATAAGAAAGGTTAATAAGCCGATCAATATGCCGGACCAGTACATAGACGCTCCTGTAATTAATATTAGGATTAAGTATTGATAGTATCAATTTACCTGATTTGACCAGTTTTGTCAAGAGCAAAAATATTTATTCTCTCCGGCGGCCGGGGATTTTGCTGATCCAAAAAGCAAACCGACAGCCAAGCGCCAGGCCCATTGCATCCCCGGGCAATCTATTCTATAATAAATAATGGCAGTAAATACCAGAACCGGCGGCAGTATTGTATAGGGAGGGTAAATGATGAAATCCATTGTTATCTACTACAGCTTCGGCGGCGCCACAGAGCGGGAAGCCCAGCGCCTGGCGGCGGAATTGGCCTGCCCGCTGGTGAAGGCGGAAGAAACCAAGCCCCGCAACCTCTTTTCCGCTTTTTTCCCCGGCTGTCCCCAGGCCCGGCACCGGAAAGCTTCCGAGATCAAACCCCTCAGCCAGGATTTAAGCGATTATGACCGCATCGTCATCGGCGCCCCCATCTGGGCCGGCCACCCAGCCCCGGCTTTCAACGCCATTGTGAACCAGCTGCCCCCGGGGAAAGCGGTTTCCCTGTTCCTCTGCTCCGGCGGCGGGGAGCGGCAAAAAAGCGAGGCCGGCACCAGGAAGCTGATCGAAGCCAAAGGCTGCCAGGTGGCGGAATACCGGGATATCAAGACCAGCCAGGCCCCGTCGAAAATGAAATAAGCGATAGGAAAACCTCCCGAACCGCGCTTTTGCAGCGGGCCGGGAGGTTTTTTTAGCCTTAGCTCAGGGCAAAAAGGCCAGGGCGTCCAGGATCTCCTGATTGGTCACCGGCCGTCCCGGCTCGAACTTGCCGCCGTTCAGGGCAAAGACCCCCTGATCCACCAGGCTTTGGATGATCCGGGGCTTGGCGCATTGCTCCAGATCGGCGATGACGCTCTGCCCCTCGCCGCTTTGGAAATCCCCCATGACAAAAACCGCCTGGGCCAATTGCTCCCGGGTCACCGGGGCCTCCGGGCGGAAATATTCCCGGCCCGCCGCCCCCCGCTCCCATTCCACATAGCCGGCATAGACCGCGGTCTCGATATCATCAAAATCCCGGTCCGTCCAGGGCACATCTTCAAACAGGCCGTAGGTGTGGCCCCGCTGGGCCGTCTGGTAATACTTGGAGGAGGAAGGCACATAAACCGGGAGATGCCTGGCCCGTACCAGGATATTGGCAAAATCCCGTTTGCTGGCGGGCTGATCGTTTTCCCAGGGGGAAAGGTCGTCCAGCAGCGCCGGGTAGAGGAAGCGGGCCACCTCGCGGACGCCCAGGGCATAACGGAAGGTGGGGGAGGAGATCAGCTTTTCGTTCAGGGTAAAGACCGCGCCCTCCCGCACGGCCTTGATGGTCTGATAACCCGGGCGCTGGCTGATGGAGATCAGGTTGCCCCCGGCATTCATGGCGCCCCGCTGGGAGATATAGACGTCGATCCTCTCCGCGTTTTCCAGCACCTTTTCCACGCCGAATTCGGCGATGGTGCTGCCTGCGGTCATGGGCTCCGCCCCTGCCGCCAGATTGAGGCCGCCGGCAAAAGCAATGGCCAAATCCGGCAGGGAGCCTGCGCTGACGGTGCGGATATTTGTCTCGGTGGCTTCAAAGAACACGGTCCGCTGCTCGGTTGCGGTAGCGGTCAGCCGGCTGATGGCCTCGATCTCCTCAAAGAAGGCCGCCAGCTTTGCCTCGGCGGCTTCGCTAAAGCCGGTGAGCTGGCCCAGCTTCCGGATATAATCCGGGAAGGCCTCATAGCTTTCCGGGTAAAGGGAAACCACCGTGATGCCGGCCTTTTCCAGATCGGCCACATAATCCGGGGCTTTCCGGCGGATAAAGGGGCGGATCAGCACCAGATCCGGCTGGGCGGCGATCACGTATTCCGGATCGCCGTTATAATCAAAAGTGGCGGTGGCCGCGGCTTCCGGCGGGTAAATGCAGGTGGTATGGCCGCCGATGACCAGATCCCCCGCGCCCAGGGCATAGAGGTTTTCCGTATGGGCGGAATAAAAGGAAATGATGCGGCGGGCCGGCTGCTCCAGGTTGATCTGAACGCCGTCGTCATCCACAAAGCTGATGGCGCAGGCGGTGTCCCCGGCTTCCGCCGGGTCAGCCGGAGGCGGGGTGACCGGCGCTGCCGCCCGGGCGCAGCCGGCCAGCAGCGCCCAGGCGAGCAGCAGCCCCGCAAACAGGGGGATGATGCTTTTTTTCATATCGAACATCCTTTTTGATTTAAACATCTTGTTGTGCTTTTTTCAGAAGCCGGTTAATTACCGGCGACGGCCTGGGCCACATGCTCCACGAACATCTGCCGCACCAGGCTGTATTCGCCCAGGCCCTTGATCACCGGCTCAACCTCGTAGCCTTCTTTCTTGAAAGCGGTTTTCCAGGAATCTTCCTCATCGCCGGCCATATCGTTATTGGCATGGTCGCCGGCTACGATCATCAGGGGCAGCAGCACCACTTTGCCAGCGCCGTTCTCGCCGACAGCAGCCAGCACATCAGCCAGATCCGGCTTGGCTTCCACCGTGCCGATGAAATAATTGTCCTGCCCGGCGTCAATCAGGGCCTGCTGCATTTTGGTGTAAACGCTGTTGGAATCCGCCTCGGTGCCATGGCCCATGTAGACGATGGCCGTACCCTCCCCGTCATAATCCTGGGTTTCCGCCACCAGGGCGGCTGCCAGATCCGCGTAATCCTGATCCGCGGACAGCAGGGGCAGGCCGTATTTGACGCTGTCGAACCGGCCCTCATAAGGGGCGATCTCCGCCATCATATCCGTGTACTCGTAGCCGTTCATCACATGGGTGGGCTGCACCACCAGCTCTTTCACGCCGTCGGCAATCAGCCGTTCCACGGCCTGGGCCACATTATCGATGACCAGGCCGTCCCGCTCCGCCAGCTTATCGATGATGATCTGGCTGGTAAAGGCCCGGCGCACCTGATAATCCGGATAAGCGTCCTGGATGGCGGTTTCAATAGCGCCGATGGTATTGTCCCGGCTGTCATTATAGCTGGTGCCGAAGCTGACCACCAGGATCACCTTGGGCGCTGCCGCCGCAGGCTCTTCAGCGTCCTGGCCTTCGGCGGGGGTTTGCCCGGCAGAGGCTGTTCCCTCAGCCGGGGGCTGTTCCGCGGCGCAGGCGGCCAGGCACAGGGCCAGGCAGAGCAGCAGGGCTAAAAGGCCAATGGCATACGGTTTCTTGTTCATTTTTCTTACCCTCTTCCCAAATTAATTTATGCTGTCGTTGATGAAGAAGCCCTTGCCGGGCCAGATTTCCGCATCAACGAAAAACACCTGATGAAAAAAATCCCGGGTAAAGACCTGCTCCGGCCTGCCGTCCGCTGCCAGTTGCCCCTGACTGAGGGCAATGACCCGGTCGGAATAGCGGTAGGCGGCGGCCAGATCATGATGGATGCCCAGCACGGTCAGGCCTTCCCTGACCAGGCTTTTCAGCAGCTTCATCATAGCCGCCCGGGCCGCGATATCCAGCTCGCTCATGGCTTCGTCCAGCAGCAGCAGCCTGGGCTTTTGCATTAAGGCCCGGGCCAGCACCACCCGCTGCAATTCGCCGCCGGACAGCTCGGTGACCGGCTTCTGGGCAAAACGCCGCACATCGGTGCGCTCCATCATGTCCAGGGCTTCTTCCAGCTGCCCCGGGCCCAGCCGCTGGAAGCGGGCCCGGTGGGGGTGCAGGCCCAGCAGCACCATTTCCAGGCAGGTGAAGGGGAAATCCAGGCGCTGCCCCTGGGCCACCATGGCGATCTGGGCCGCCCGCTGCTGGGCCGGGATCCTGCGGATCTCCCGGCCCTGATAAGCCACCCGGCCCCGGGCTGCCGGATAATAGCCGCTGATGATCTGGAACAGGGTGGTTTTGCCGCTGCCATTCGGCCCCACCAGGCTGATATACTGCCCGGCGGGCGCTTGAAAGGAAATGTCCCGGAGCACCGGCCGGGACCCGTAAGCAAAGGAGACCTGATCCACGGTGAGCAGGGCTTCACTCATACTTGACGCCCCCTTTCCGCTTCAGGAAAATGTAGATGAAGAAGGGCCCGCCCAGCAGGGTGGTGAGCACGCCCACGGGGATTTCCCCATTGGAGATCAAGCGGGCCGCGTTATCCGCCGCGGCCAGCAGCAGCCCGCCGAATAAGGCGGACAAAGGCAGCAGCCGGCGGTTATCGCTAGTCAGCCAGAAGCGGAGGATATGGGGAACGATCAGGCCGATGAAGCCGATAATGCCGCAGACGGAAACCGAGACGGCGGTGATGGCGGCGGCCAGCAGCAAATAAAAGAGGCGCAGCCGCCGCACATTCACCCCCAGGGCCTCGGCGTTTTTATTACCCAAGGTCATCACATTCAAATCATTGGCAAAAATAAAGGCCAGGGTAAAACCGATCAGCACCACCGGGGCCACTAAAGCCGCGTCCCCCCATTCCCGGGAGCCCAGGCTGCCCATGAGCCAATAGACGATGGCGCTGACATTTTCCCCGGCCAGCATCTTGATGAAGCTGATGCCCGCGGAAAGGATGGCGCTGACAATGATGCCGGCAATAATCAGATTGGCGCTGACCAGGCCGCCGCCCCGGAGGGAAATGGCGATCACCGCCGCCAGGGTGGCCAGGGCAAAAGCCAGGGCCAGCAGGGGCACGGGCAGCAGCAGGCCCCAGGTGATATTGAGGAAAATAGCCAAAGACGCGCCAAAGGCCGCGCCGGTGGAGATGCCCAGGGTATAGGGGTCGGCCAGGGGGTTCTGCAGGATGGCCTGGAACATCACCCCGGCGATGGCCAGGCCCGCCCCTACAAAAACGCCGCAGATGATGCGGGGCAGGCGGATTTCCCAAACCACAGCCGCCGCATGGGCCCCGGCCTGGCTGAGCTGGGCCCCGTTGCCGGAAAACTTGGCCCAGATGATGGCCAGCACCTGGCGGTAGCTGATCTCCATCGCCCCCAGGCCCACGCCGGCGCAGATCAAGGCGGCCAGCAAGAGGGCCATCAGCAGGCCAACGCCCAGGCATAAAGCCCGGCTATGCCGATAGTCTTCGAGAATCAGCTTTCTTTCCTCGATCAGCTTTCTTTCCAAGGGCCGCCTCCAATAAAAAAACTGCCCGCAACAGCTGCAGGCAGAAACAAGAGCAGGCGGGCCAAAGCCCGATCCCACTGCTATCCATAACTCCGGAAACCCGCAGAGCTGAATAACCGCCAAACGGCGGCAAAGACACAGGCAAGTATTCTGACTTATCGCCGCGTCCCCCATTAAGGAACGCCGCCCGGAGCGCCTTCCCGGTTTCCCAGTGGCATCTGCCCGCAGGCATAAACGAATTACAGCAACGGTCTTGCGCGGGATTCTCACCCGGCTTCCATAACCTGTACTCCATTTATGAAGTTTGTCACATCATAACACCGGGACAAATGAATGTCAATACAATTCCCCACTTGACAGGGGAAAAACCGCTCAGTATAATCAAGAGGTAAATCAAAACTGCAAATCTTGGGGAAGCAGGGTGAAATTCCCTCGCAAGTACGTTACCGTGACAGCCGGGTTACCAAAGATCATTTTCCTTTGCGGATACCGAAGGTGATGATGTGCGGCGCTTTGCGCCTTTCAGCATCCCGCACCCCGGTGGCCCGCCACGGGGGTTTTTTGTTATGATCGCCTCATTAAAATTACCAGCCAAACATTATCAGGGCAAAACCCTGCGCCGGGGCTACACCACCGGGGCCTGCGCCGCGGCGGCCGCCCAGGCCGCGGCCATCCTGCTGCTCTCCGGCAGGCCCCTTTCCGCCCTGACCCTGACCCTGCCCCGGGGGCAGCGGCTGACCCTGCCCCTGGCTGATCTGGAGCTGGGCCCGGATTTTGCCGGGGCCGCGGTGCAAAAGGATGGGGGCGACGACCCGGATATCACCCACGGCCTGCTGATCCAGGCCCGGGTGCGGAAAACCCCGGCCGATATCGTCATCAACGGGGGCGAAGGGGTGGGCCGGGTCACCAAGCCCGGCCTGGATCAGCCGGTGGGCGCGGCAGCCATTAACTCCACCCCCCGCAGGATGATCCGGGAAGGCCTGGAAAAAATCAGCCGGGACTATGGCTACCGGGGCGGCCTGGACGTGGAGATCGCCATCCCTAAAGGCCGGGAACTGGCCAAACGCACCTTCAATCCCCGGCTGGGCATCGAAGGGGGCCTCTCCGTCATCGGCACCACCGGCATCGTGGAGCCTATGAGCCATCAGGCCCTGGCCGATACCCTGCGCCTGGAAATCCGCCAGCTGGCAGCGGGCGGAGCCCGGAGCCTGCTGCTGACCCTGGGGAATTACAGCGCGGACTTTGCCCGGAACCGGCTGGGCCTGAACCTGGCCAGCCATGTTTCCTGCGCCAACCTGATCGGCGACGCCCTGGACGCGGCGGTGGAGGAAGGCTTTCGGAATATCCTGCTGGTCGGGCAGGTGGGTAAGCTGGTGAAGCTGGGCATCGGCGTCACCAATACCCATTCCAACCAAGGCGACGGCAGGCTGGAAACCCTGACCGCCTGCGCCCTGGAAGCCGGGGCCAGCCTGCCCATGCTCCATGATATCCTTCATTGCGTCTCCACCCAGGCCGCCCTGACCCTGCTGGAAGCCTACGGCCTGCTGGACGGGGCCATGGCCGTCCTGGGGGAACGGATCCGCGGCTGCCTGGCCCGGCAAGTGCCGGAGCAGGTGCGGATCGGCTTCATCTGCTTTGGCGGCAGCGGCGAAAACAGTCAAGTGCTGGCCCAAAGCAACAATGCCCAACAATTGCTGGAAGAATGGAGATAGGGAATGATCTATTTTGTCGGCGCCGGCTGCGGCGCGCCGGATCTGATCACCCTGCGGGGGGCCAGGCTCTTGGCGCAAGCGGACGCGATTATCTACGCCGGTTCCCTGGTCAACCCGGAACTGCTGGCATCGGCCAAGCCGGAAGCGGAAATCCTCAACAGCGCGGAAATGACCCTGGAGCAGGTGCTGGCGGCGATGAAGCGGCTGCATAGCGCCGGGGGCCTGGCGGTGCGGCTGCATACCGGCGACCCCTGCCTTTACGGGGCGATCCGGGAGCAGATGGACGCCCTGGACCAGGCGGGCATCCCCTATGAAATCTGCCCCGGGGTTTCCAGCTTTTCCGGGGCCGCGGCAGCCCTCCGGGCCGAATACACCCTGCCGGGGGTCAGCCAAAGCGTGATCATCACCCGCCTGGCCGGGCGGACGCCGGTGCCGGAACAGGAAAGCATTGCCAGCCTGGCCCAACACGGGGCCACCATGGTGATCTTCCTCAGCGCCGGCATGACCCGGGAAGTGGAAGCCCAGCTGCTGGCGGGAGGCTACGCCCCGGAGACCCCGGCGGCCATCGTTTATAAGGCCAGCTGGCCGGATGAAAAAGTCATCCGCTGCACCGTGGGCAGCCTGAGCCGGTCGGCAATGGCCCAGGGCGTCGGCAACCTGGCCCTGATCACCGTAGGCCGGTTCCTGGGGGACAGCTACCAGCTCTCCAAGCTTTATGACCCGGCTTTTACCACGGCTTTCCGCCAGGGCCAAGAACCAGGCGCAGAACCATGAAGGTTAGCGCCGTTGCCTTCAGCGCCCAGGGCCTGGCCCTGGCCCAGCGGCTTCGGCCCTTTTTCCAGGCGCAAGGCTGGCAGCTAACCAGCAGCCGCTGCCCGGAAGGGGGCCTGGACGCCTGGACCCAGGCCCATTTCAGCAGCGACGCCCTGCTGTTTATCAGCTCCTGCGGCATTGCCGTCCGGGCCTTGGCCCCTTATCTGACCAACAAAACCAAGGATCCGGCGGTGGTGGTCATCGATGAAACGGCCAGCTATGCGGTATCCCTGCTTTCCGGCCATATCGGCGGGGCCAACCGCCTGGCCGCGGCCCTGGCCGACTATCTGGACGCCGTCCCGGTGATCACCACCGCCACTGATGTGCGGGGCCTGTTCGCTGTGGACGCCTGGGCAACGGAACAGGGATTGGGCATTGCCAATCCCCAGCGCATCAAGGGGATCTCCGGCCGCTTGCTGGCTGGAGAGACGATCCGGCTGAAAAGCGATTTCCCAATAGACGGGGCATTGCCCCCGGGCTTTTCCAGCGGCGGGGACGCCTGGGATGTGCTGATCACCTACCGCACCCGGGGCCGGAGCGAAGCCCTGCGCCTGGTGCCGCCGGTGGTCACCCTGGGAGTGGGCTGCAAAAAAGATACCGGCTTAGCCCAGCTGGAACAGGCTTATCAGCTGATCCTGAACCGGGCCGGCTGCCATCCCCTGGCTGTCAAACAAGTCTGCAGCATTGACCTGAAAGCGCGGGAGCCGGGGCTGCTGCAATTCTGCCGACGCCATCAGCTGCCCTTCCGCACCTTCAGCGCCAGTCAGCTGGCGGCTTTGCCCGGCAGCTTCAGCAGCTCCGCTTTTGTCCAAGCCATGACCGGGGTGGACAATGTCTGCGAGCGCAGCGCCCTGCTGGGCAGCGGGCCCCTGGGCAAGCTGCTGGCAGGCAAGGACGGGGGCCCTGGCATAACCATGGCTTTGGCCATTGAACCCTACACCGTAAATTTTGGGAATTGAGGTACGCTATGGGTAAACTGTTTGTCGTTGGCCTGGGCCCGGGCAATCCGGAGGCCATGACCTATGCCTGCCGGGCCGCCCTGGATCAGGCGGAGATCCTGGTGGGGTATGACCGCTATCTGGCCTTGGCAGCCCCTTTGTACCCGGATAAGCCGATGCTGGCCAGCGGCATGACCCGGGAAGTTGACCGCTGCCGCCAAGCCCTGGCCCAAGCGGCCCAAGGCCAAACCGTGGCCCTGGTCTGCGGCGGCGACGCCGGGGTCTACGGCCTGGCCGGGCTGATCCTGGAGCTGGCGGAGGACTACCCGCCCCTGGAAATCGAGATCATCCCCGGCGTCACCGCGGCCTTGGCCGGGGCGGCCCTGCTGGGCGCGGCCCTGACCCATGATTTCGCGGTGATCAGCCTGTCCGATCTGCTGACCCCCTGGGCTTTGATCGAAAAGCGGCTGGCCGCCGCCGGGGAAGCGGATTTCTGCATCGCCCTCTATAACCCGGCCAGCCGCGGCCGCCGGGATCACCTGGCCCGGGCCGTCCGCGTCCTGCTGCGGCATAAAGCCCCGGCAACCCTGTGCGGCCTGGCCAGGCAGATCGGCAGGCCGGGCCAAAACACGGAGATCCTGACCTTAGAAGCGCTGGCAGGGGCGGAGGCGGATATGTTCACCACTGTTTTCATCGGCAATGCCGCCACCCGCCGGATCCGGGGCCGGCTGGTCACGCCCAGGGGATATACCCTTGACTGAGATTATTCTCTTCGGCGGCGCTACGGAAGGCCGGGAGCTGGCCGCCCTGCTCCGGCAAAAAGGCCGGGACATCCTGGTCTCGGTAGCCAGCGCCTATGGGGAAGCCCTGCTGGACGCCGCCGGGCCAATGGCTGTGCAGCGGGGCCGGCTGAATCAGGAGGAGATGGAAGTGCTGCTGCGCCGGGAAAGGCCCCGGCTGGTGATTGACGCCACCCATCCCTACGCGGCGGAGGCAAGGCAAAATATCCGGGCCGCCTGCGCCGCCAGGCAGATCCCCTGCCTCCGGGTACAACGGGAACGCCTGGCTGCCGAAGGCTGCCGCTGCTTTCCGGATCTGGACAGCCTGATCCAATGGCTGAACAGCCGCCCCGGCAGTATTTTCTCCGCCCTGGGGGCCCAGGAAGCCGCTGCCCTGGCCCGGGTGGAAGGCTTTCGCCAGCGGATCTGGCTGCGCATCCTTCCTTCACCGGAGGGGCTGGCCGCCTGCTTGAACGCGGGCTTCCCGGCCCAACGGATCATTTGCATGCAGGGGCCCTTTTCCACCCTGTTGAACGAGGCCATGTTCCGGATATCCGGGGCGGAAATCCTGCTGACTAAAGAATCCGGCAGGAGCGGCGGTTTTCCGGAAAAGCTGGCCGCGGCCCGGCTTTGCCGGATGACCGTGGCCCTGCTGGGACGGCCCCGGCCTGACGAAGGCCTGCCCCTGGCACAGGTCAAACAAATGATTGAGGAGGGCCTGCTATGAAAACCGTTTCCATCATCGGCGCGGGCATGGGCCCCCAAACCCTGACTGCCCAGGCCCTGGAAGAGCTGGCCCAGGCCGACCTGCTGCTGGGCGCGCCCCGGCTGCTGGCCATGTTCGCCGGCCTGGGCAAAACCGCCTCCGCCGCCTGCGCGCCGGAGCAAGTGGCTGCCCAGGTGCGGCGGCAGGCGGAGCAGCGCTGCGTGATCCTGGTCTCCGGGGATACCGGCTTTTACAGCGGGGCGGAGGGTATTGCCAAAGCCCTGGGGGATTACCGGGTGCGGCTGATCCCGGGCATCTCCTCCCTCAGCTATTTTTTTTCCCGCTTGGGCCTGCCCTGGCAGGACGCGGCTGTTGTCAGCTGCCATGGCCGGCAAGCCAATCTGGCGGACACGGTGCGCCGCCATGCCCTGACCTTTGCCCTGACCGGCCAAAACCTGCCGGAACTGGGGGCCTGCCTGGTAACGGCGGGCTTCGGCAGCCTCCGGCTCCATCAGGGCCAGGATCTGGGCACAGGCCAGGAGCGGATCATCAGCCTGACGGCAGCGGATCTGGTCCGGGCGGAGCCAGCCGCCCTCTCTGTGCTGCTGGTGGAAAATCCCGGCTATGACCCAAGGCTGCGCCGGGGCATCCCGGACGGGGAATTCCTCCGGGCCGGGCCGCCCCTGACCAAAGCCGAAGTGCGGGCGGCCTGCCTGGCCAAGCTGGATCCCCGGCCCAATGATATTTGCTGGGATATCGGCGCGGGCAGCGGTTCGGTCACAGTGGAAATGGCCCTCTCCGCTTATCAGGGCCGGGTCTATGCCCTGGACAAAAACCCGGAGGCCCTGAGCCTGGCCCGGGAAAACTGCCGCCGCTTCCACATCGGCAATGTGCTGTTCCAGGCCGGCAGCGCGCCGGAGGCCTTAGCGGATTGGCCCGCCCCGGACTGCGCCTTTATCGGCGGCGGCGGCCCCAGGCTGCCGGAGATCACCGCCCTGATCCTGGGGAAAAACCCCGGGGCCCGCATCGTGGCGAACCTGATCGCCCTGGAAAGCCTGAACGCGGCCTTATCAGCCTTTGAAGCCCAGGGTTTGGCGCCGGAAATTGTGCAAATCGCGGTGGCCAGGAATAAAAAAGCAGGCGGCGTCAATCTGATGATTGCCCAGAACCCTGTCTATATCATCAGCGGAGGCAAACATGCATAGGCTATTAATCGCCGGTACCCATTCCGGCTGCGGCAAAACCACCGTGACCTGCGGGATAATGGCGGCCCTGAAAGCCCGCAACCGCCGGGTGGCCGGATTCAAATGCGGCCCGGATTATATCGACGCCATGTTTCACCGGGAAGCCCTGGGTATCCCCTCCCATAACCTGGACCCCTTCTTCTGCAGTGAAACCCAGCTCAGAGCTATGCTGGCCCGGCAGGAAGGCGATATCGCCGTGATCGAGGGGGTGATGGGCTATTATGACGGCATCGGCCCGGAGGGGCTGGCCAGCACCTATCAGGTGGCCCGCCGGACCCAAACCCCAACCGTGCTGGTGATGGATGTAAACGGCATGTACAATTCCGCCGGGGCCATCCTCCGGGGCTTCCGGGATTTCAAGCCGGAAAGCCAGATCCGGGGCGTGATCTTCAATAATGCCTCCGCTCATCTTTACCAGGGCCTGAGCCGCCTGGCCCAAGAGCAGGGCCTGCTGCCTCTGGGCTTCCTGGCCTATGGGGATCAGGTTTCCATCGGCAGCCGCCATCTGGGATTGATCACAGCCGGGGAGATCAGCGATATCCGGGAAAAAGTGGCCCGCCTGGGTGAAATGGCTGAGCAAACCCTGAATATCGAGGGCTTGCTGGCCTTAGCCGCCGAAGCCGTTCCCCTGCCTCCGGCTGAAAATCAGCTCCGGCCCCTGGCCAGGGCGCGGGTAGCGGTGGCCAGGGACAGCGCTTTTTGCTTCCTCTACCAGGAAAACCTGGAAGTCCTGGAAGCCCTTGGGGCGGAGCTGGCGCCTTTCAGCCCCCTGGCCGACAGGGCCTTGCCTGACAATATCCAGGCCCTCTATTTGCCCGGCGGCTATCCGGAGCTGCATCTGCGCCAATTATCCGGCAATACGGCCATGCGCCGCTGCATCCGGGAAGCGGTCAACAGCCGTTTGCCCACCATTGCCGAATGCGGCGGCTTCCTCTATCTCCACGATACCCTCTACGGCTATCCCATGGCCGGGGTGCTGCCGGTGAAAGCGGATAGAACCGCCAAGCTGCAGCGCTTCGGCTATGCCACCATCACGGCGCAAAAGGATAATCTGATCTGCCCAGCCGGGGACTCCCTGCCGGTGCATGAATTCCACTATTACGAAAGCGAAGACCCGGGCCGGGACTTTCAGGCCAGGAGGCCTGCCGATGGCCAGACCTGGCCCTGCGTCCATGCCAACGCTACCCTGTACGCGGGTTTCCCCCACTTGTATTTCTATGGCAAGCCGGCCCTGGCCGAAGCGTTTATGAGAAAGGCGGCTGCCTATGCTGCTTTATAGCACCGCTGCCCTGGCCCTGGGCTTTCTCCTGGATCTGGCGCTGGGGGACCCGCCCCGCTGGCCCCATCTGATCCGGGGCTTGGGCAGCCTGATCAGCTGGCTGGAACAGCGGCTTTATCCGCTGAAAAATAAAGCCCGGGCCGGCGCGCTCCTGGTTCTGCCGGTTTGCCTGGCCAGCCTGCTGCTGCCTGCCGCCCTGTTCTACCTGGCCTTCCGCCTTTCCCCCTGGCTCTATCTGGCCTTGGAAGCCCTGCTCTGCTGGCAGCTGCTGGCTGTCAAAAGCCTGAAAAGGGAAAGCCTGAAGGTTTACCAGGCCTTGATAGCCAATGATTCCGGTCAGGCCCGGGCCACCTTAAGCATGATTGTGGGCCGGGATACGGCAGCGCTGGACACTGCCGGCATTATTCGGGCAACGGTGGAAACCGTAGCGGAAAACACCGGGGACGGCGTGGCCGCGCCCCTGTTCTACCTGGCCCTGGGCAGCGGGCCTTTAGGCTGCCTTTATAAAGCGGCCAATACCATGGATTCGATGATCGGCTACCGCAACGAACGCTACCTGGCCTTTGGCCGCTGGGCAGCCCGGCTGGACGATGGGTTGAACTATCTCCCGTCCCGGCTCTGCGCCCTGGCCCTGCTGGCCGCCGCCTGGCTTTCCGGCCTGGACGCAGCCCAGGCTTGGCGCATTTGGCGGCGGGACAGGCGAAAGCATGCCAGCCCCAATTCCGGCCAGACCGAGGCGGTGGTGGCCGGGGCCCTGGGCCTCCGCCTGGGCGGCCCGGCCAGCTATGGCGGCATTGTCTCGGAAAAGCCCACGCTTGGCGACGATTGCCGGCCCATCCGGCCGGAAGATATCCTGGCCGCCCACCGGCTGCTCTATCTCACCGCCTGGCTGCTGCTGTTGTTCACCATACTTTTTAGGGGGTGCCTTTATGCGGCGCTATGATCATGGGGGGGATATTTACGGCCCGGAGCCGGTGCTCTTGGATTTCTCCGTCAACGTCAATCCCCTGGGCCTGCCGGCAACGGCGCGCCAGGCCCTGATCCGGCATCTGCCGGATTATGAACGCTATCCGGACCCGGCCTGCCGGCAGTTGACCCAAGCCCTGGCCCGGCAGCATCAACTAAAGCCGGAGCAGGTGCTCTGCGGCAACGGCGCTGCTGATCTGCTGTTCCGCCTGGCCGCCTGCCTGAAGCCCCGGCGCGCCCTGACCCTGGCCCCGGCCTTTTCTGAATACGAACGGTCAACAGCGCTTTTCGGCGGGGAGATCCGGGAGCACCGGCTGCTCAGGGAAAACGGCTTTGCCCTGACCCGGGCGGTGCTGGATGAGCTGACGCCGGATCTTGACATGCTGTTTTTATGCAATCCAAATAATCCCACCGCCAGGCTGATCGAACCGGGACTGTTGGAAGAGATCGCCGCCGCCTGCCAGCAGCTGGGCGTCTATCTGGTGCTGGATGAATGCTTCATTGATTTTACCCATGGCCAAACCCTGATCCCCCGGCTCGGGGCCTATCCCCGGCTGCTGATCCTCCGGGCCTTCACCAAGATTTATGCCCTGGCCGGGCTGCGCCTGGGCTATCTGCTGGCGGCGGACGCCGGATTGCTGGCAAAGATCGCCGCCTTCGGCCCCAAGTGGAACGTCTCCGTGGCTGCACAGATTGCGGGACTGGCCTGCCTGGAGGCGCCAGGCTGGCTGGAAAAAAGCCGGGAACTCATCGATCAGGAGCGGGCCTTCCTGGCCAGGGGTCTGACTGAGCTGGGCCTGAGGGTCTTTCCCAGCGACGCCAATTTCCTGCTCATCCAAAGCGACCGGCCCCTGCTGGAACCCCTGAAAGCCCAGGGGATACTGCTCCGGGACTGCGCCAATTTTTCCGGCCTGGACCACAGCTATCTGCGGATCGGGCTGAAAACCCATGAAGATAACCAGGCCTTGCTCAGCCTGATCGCGGAGGCGCTCCATGACTAAAGCCATTATGGTGCAAGGCACCATGTCCAATGCGGGAAAAAGCCTGCTGGCAGCCGGGCTGTGCCGGGTCTTTCACCAGGACGGCTACCGGGTGGCCCCTTTCAAATCCCAGAACATGGCCCTCAATTCCTATATCACCAAAGAGGGCCTGGAAATGGGCAGGGCCCAGGCGGTGCAGGCGGAAGCCTGCGGCATCCCCCCCAGCGTGCGGATGAACCCCGTCTTATTGAAGCCCATGTCCCAGGCCGGCTCCCAGGTGATCGTTAACGGCGAAGTGCTGGGCAATATCAGCGCCGCCGACTATTATGCCATGAAGCATACCCTGGTGGCCCAGGTCAGGGCAGCGTATCAAAGCCTGGCAGCGGAAAGCGAGATCATCGTCATCGAGGGGGCGGGCAGCCCGGCGGAAATCAATCTGCAACAAGGGGATTTCGTCAATATGGGCATGGCCAAGCTGGCCCAGGCCCCGGTGCTGCTGGTGGGGGATATTGACCGGGGCGGGGTCTTTGCCCAGCTTTACGGCACCATCGCCCTGCTGCCCCCGGATGAGCAGGCCCTGGTCAAGGCCCTGGTGATCAATAAATTCCGGGGGGATGCGGAACTGCTGAAGCCTGGTTTGAAAATGCTGGCGGACTTGACCCAAAAGCCTGTGGCCGGGGTGCTGCCTTTTCTGCCCGTGGATATCGAGGACGAGGACAGCCTGGCGGAACGGCTGAATCGGCGGCACAGCGGCGCTGTGCTGGAAATCGTGGTGATCCGCCTGCCCCATATCGCCAATTTCACGGATTTCGCCGCCCTGGAAGCCACCCCCGGCGTCGGGTTGCGCTATGTGCGGCGCTTGGCTGAGCTGGGGGAGCCGGATCTGATCATCCTCCCCGGCAGCAAAAGCACCATTGCCGATTTGCGCTGGCTCCGGGAAAGCGGCTTGGAAGCGGCCGTTAAAAAGCAAGCCGCCCAGGGCCGGGTGATTTTCGGCATTTGCGGCGGCTATCAAATGCTGGGGCAGCGCATCGTCGACAGCGAAGGGGCGGAGGGCGGCGGGGAGATCCGGGGCCTGGGCCTGCTGCCCGCGGAAACGGAATTTGCCGATGCCAAGCAGCGCACCAATGTGACCGGCCAAGCCCTGGAAGTGGCGGGCCTGCTGGCCCCTTTAAGCGGCCAAGCCCTGGAAGGCTATGAGATCCATATGGGCCGCACCAAGCTGCTGCCCGGGGCCCAAAGCCTGGCCATACTCAGCAACGGCGCTAGAGACGGCTGCCAGCAGGGCAATGTCTACGGCAGCTATCTCCACGGCTTTTTCGATACCGCTGCCTGCCGGGAAGCGGTGCTGGGGGCCCTGGCCCAAGCAAAGGGGGTGTCCCTGAGGGAGGCGGCCTTTGACCTGAAAGCCTATAAGGAAAGCCAATACGACGCCCTGGCCCAGGGCATCCGCGACCATTTGAACCTGGAGCTGATCTACCAAATCCTGGAGAAAGGAATCTGACGCCTATGGAAATAGAAACCCTGCCCCCGGCGGAAATCGAGCGACGCAGCTTTGAAATCATCGAAAGCGAGCTGCAACAGCCCCTGGACCCGCTGCTGGCCCCCATCATCAAGCGGGTCATCCACACCACGGCGGATTTTGATTATGCGGAAAACCTGGCCTTTTCTCCGGTTGCGGTCCAGGCCGGGCTGGCCGCCCTCCGGGACAAAGCCACCATTGTCACGGACACCAATATGGCCAGGGCCGGCATTAATCAACAGGCCTTGTCTCAGCTGGGCTGCCAGGCCCTGTGCTTCATGGCGGATGCGGATATTGCCAGCCAGGCCCGGGAAAAGGGCCTGACCAGGGCCACGGTGGCCATGGATAAGGCCGCCGGCTTGTCCGGCAGGCTGATCTTTGCCATCGGCAACGCCCCCACCGCCCTGATCCGCCTGCACCAGCTGCAAGGGGCGGGGCGGATCAAACCGGCGCTGATCATCGGCGCGCCGGTGGGCTTTGTCAATGTGGTGCAGGCCAAGGAGCTGATCCTGGCCGGGGAGACCCCCTATATCGTGGCCAAGGGCCGGAAAGGCGGCAGCAATGTGGCCGCCGCCATCGTCAACGCCCTGCTGTACCTGCTCTGCCGGGAGAGGGCCGATATGGCGGGGCAAACCAGAATTTAGAGCTTGAAATCATTCCCCAACCAGTATATAATACCTGGGGAATGAAGTTCTCCCTCGGTCATACCGGAACCGCTTGATTAAGCTGATGACTTCTGCACGGGCAGCAGCATCGGCTTTTTTATTTTGCCCTTCTTGCTGCCGGATACGCCACACCACAAAGAGGACATAACATGAAAACACTGGTTGATTGCCTGTATGCCGGGGCCGGGGGGCTGCTGGGCACGGTTTGCCGCTATTTGTTCACCCTGCTGCCGCTCCAGGAAAAGCAGGGCTTTCCCCTCCACACCCTGCTCATCAATATCCTGGGGGCCTTCTGCATCGGCCTGATCAGCGGCTGGGCCGGTCAAAACCCGCATCTGCCGCCCCGGCTGCTCCTGCTGCTGAAAGTAGGGGTCTGCGGCGGCTTCACCACCTTTTCCGCTTTTTCCCTGGAAGCCCTGACCCTGGCCCAAAACGGTAAATTGGGCTTAAGCCTGGCCTATATACTGCTCAGCGTCGTCTTCTGCCTGGGCGGGATAGCCTTCGGCCAAATCCTGGTCAAATAACTTAACTAAAGAGCAGCGAATCTGGTTGCTTTTCCTCTGGCTATTTGCCTTACTTTTTGTTATAATTTGATGAATGGCCTGTCATTGCCTGAAGCATGCTTTGGCAAAACCAGGCCGGCAAGGATAAAGGAGAGACATACCGGCTTATGAAACAACTGCTGACCGGCAATGAAGCCCTGGCCCGGGGGGCCTATGAGGCAGGCTGCCGCTTCGCCTCAGCCTATCCCGGCACCCCCAGCACGGAAATATTGGAAAATATTACCCGCTACCAAGAGATCGTCTCCGAATGGGCCCCCAATGAAAAGGTGGCCCTGGAAGCTGCCTGCGGCGCGTCCATCGCCGGGGTGCGCAGCCTGGCTTCCATGAAGCATGTGGGGCTGAACGTGGCCGCGGATCCGCTGTTTTCCATTTCCTATCCCGGGGGCAACGGCGGCCTGGTGATCGTCACCGCGGATGAGCCGGGCCAGCACAGCTCCCAGAATGAGCAGGACAACCGCAACTATGCCAAAGCCGCTAAAATCCCCCTGCTGGAACCGGCCGACAGCCAGGAATGCCTGGACATGATCAAGGCGGCCTTTGCCCTGTCCGAACAATACCGGGTGCCGGCGCTGCTGCGCCTGACCACCCGGGTCTGCCATAGCAAAAGCATTGTGGAAACAGCGGAACCAACGGCGCCCCGCTTTATCCCCTACCGGAAAGACGCGGCCCGCTTCGTCAATGTGCCGGCCAATGCCCGGCGGCTCCGGGCCCTGGTGGAGGAACGGGAAACCGCCTTGCTGGCGGCAAGCGAAGCCAGCCCCTTCAACCGGGCGGAATACCATGACAGGGGGCTGGGCGTCATCTGCTCCGGCATCTGCTATTACTATGCCAAAGAGGTGTTCGGCGAAAACGCCAGCTATCTGAAGCTGGGCTTCACCTACCCCCTGCCGGAGCAATTGATCCGGGATTTTTGCGCTCAGGTGGACAGGGTCTATATCATCGAAGAAAACGACCCCTACATAGAAGAAAAAGTGAAAGCCCTGGGCTGCGCCTGCCAGGGCCGGGAGCTACTGCCCCATTTCGGCGAGCTGCTCCCGGAGGTGCTGCGCCAGCGGCTGCTGGGCCAAAGCCTGCCCCAGCCGGACTATGATCAAAAAGCCGTGGTGCCCAGGCCGCCGGAGCTTTGCGCCGGCTGTCCCCACCGGGGGGTTTTCTACGCCCTCTCCCAGCGGGATCTGGTGATCACCGGGGATATCGGCTGCTATACCCTGGGCTTTGGCCCGCCCTTCAATGCCATGGACATGAACCTCTGCATGGGCGCGGGCATCAGCATGGGCCATGGGGCCCAGAAAGCCTTTGACTTGCAGCAAAGCGGCAAGCGGGTCGTGACCATGCTGGGGGACAGCACCTTTTTCCACTCCGGCATCACCTCCCTGATCGAAGTCTTATACAATAACAGCCGCACCGTCAACCTGATCCTGGACAACCGCATCACCGGCATGACCGGGCATCAGGAAAATCCCGGCTCCGGCCGGCATGCCGACCTCTCCGACGCCCCGGCTATTGATATCGAAGCCCTGGTGCGGGCTTTAGGCGCCCGGCAGGTGCGGACCATCGACCCCAATGACTTGGCCCAGGTCAACGAAGCCCTGGACTGGGCGCTGGCCTTGGACGCGCCTTCCGTGATCATTACCCGCTGGCCCTGCGCCCTGAAGCGGCTCAGCCAGGCCGACCTGGCGGAATTTCCCCAGGCTTTCCAGAACAAATACACGGTGGACGAGGACAAATGTATCGGCTGCCGGCGCTGTCTGAAAGCCGGCTGCCCCGCCTTGTCCTTTGACAAGGAGCGGAAAAAGGCGGCGATCCGCCACAGCCAATGCCTGGGCTGCGGCGTCTGCAGCCAGATCTGCCCCAAGCAGGCCATCGGGCCCCTGGCGGATTGAAGGGCATTTTTAAAACCTTTTATTTAAATTAAAAATATTTTTTAAAACCTTTCTTTTCTTGAAAGAAAAGAAACAAAAGAACTTCAAACTTATCCAAAGTTACCTGTCGGCGGAGCATATAAGCCGGCTGCCATTTAAAATTTTCTTGGTTCTTCTTTTACAAAAGAAGAACGGTTTTAAGCTCTTAGATCTGGCATGAAGGCTTCGGCCTTTAGCATAGGCCTGCAAAATCCAGAAGAAAGGACGGGGTGACGGAGCAAAGCGAAAACATGGTTGGCAACGGCTGACCCAGGGTTTGATTTAGACGCTGATTTGCCGCGCCTGACAGCAGCCGCGATCCCAAGCGCTGGCTGCTGTGATCCGGGCAATGGCGGAGGCGGAGGCCTGGGCCATACAGAGGTGATGAACGCATGATGTTGGGTGTAATGGTAAGTAGTATGGGTTTTACGGCGATTTCTTGGGAAAACATCAGACGCTTCCATATACGGCCGGCCGAAGCTGAGCCGGACATGGCGGCGTTAAAACGTGGAACGGAGTTGATTTGAATATGGTTGTCAAAGCTTTGTTATGCCTGTTGCCCATTGTGCTGGTGATGGTGCTGATGCTGAAGTTCCGCATCCCCACCCATTGGTGCGGCATCTGGGGCTGGGTTTGCACAGCCCTGCTGGCGCTGCTGTTTTTCCAGACCGGGCCGGAGGCCATCCTCCGGGCCAGCGGCAGCGGCATTTTGTCTTCTTTTCCCATCTCGTTGATGGTGCTCTTTTCCATCCTGCAGATCACTTTCATGGAAAGCACCGGCGCTTTGCACCGGATCAGCGTTTTCATCAAGACTCTGGCGGTGCGGAACAAGCCCTCCCAGGTGATGCTGATCAATATCGGCGCCGGCACCTCCCTGGTGGCCCTGGGGGCCACTCCGGTATCGGTGCTGCCCCCGATCATGCGGGATTTGGGTTATTCGCCCTTTATTTCCATAGCCATGCCCGCCATCGGCTTTGACGCCCTTTGCACCTTTTCCATGCTGGGCGCGCCCTTGCTCACCTATTGCGATTTTACCGGCGTGGGCATTGTGGAAGCGGCCCAGATCTTCGCCGGTTTCCTGCCGGTGATCTCCACCGCCATCTGCCTCTCCATGCTCTGGATCCTGGGCGGCAGGCAAATGATCTGGCAAGGCCTGCCCCAAGCCCTGCTGGCCGGGCTTACCGCCGGCGGCGTGGCCTGGCTGATGGCCCATGTGTCTTTCCTGCAAACCGGCGTGCTCTTAACCGGCGTGGTGGCCGGCCTGGCCGTGGTGCTGATCCAGATGCTGTTCCTGAAGCTGAAAGGCCTGCCCATTGTGGACCGCTCCGTCCTCACCGAAAGCGATAAGGCCATTGAAGCGGGGATGCCGCTGTTAAAGGCCTTATCTCCCTGGCTGATCCTGCTCTTCGCCCTGCTGCTGACCAATTTCTGCAAGCCTATCCATGATTTTCTCTTTATCAGGCTGGAAATGGCGGTGGCGGCCCTGCCCCAAAGCCCGGTCAAGCTCAGGATGCTGTGGAACGCCTATTTCTGGGTGCTGGCCAGCACGGCTTTATCTTTTATTATCCTTAAGCCCACCAAAGAACAGCTGCGCATCACTTTGGCCAAATGGGGCAAACGGGGGCCCAAACCCTTTGTTTCCGCGGCCATCTTCTTCGCCATCGGCCTCTTGATGAACAATACCGGCCTGGCCCTGACGGATGGGGTGTGGCAGATCGCGGATCAGCACAACAATATGATCTTTGCCCTGTCTTCGGTCAGCGCGGATCTGGCGGGCCGCTTCTATCCCCTGCTGCCCGCGCCTTTGGGCCTGTTCGGCGGCTTTTTGACCGGCAGCGAGGCTTCGGCCATCGCCATGTTTACCAAGTTCAATGTGCTTACCGCCGAACTGCTGAAGCTGGATCCCCTGATCATGGCGGCGGCTACCGGCGTGGCCGGCGGCGTGGCCAGCGTCTGTACCCCGGCTAAGCTGCAGAACGCGGCAGCCACCATCGACGCCATGGGCGAGGAAGTGGCGGTGATGAAAAAGACTTTCAAGGTCGCCGTCATCCTGGTGCTGATCACTTCCCTGGTGTGCTACATTGTCTCATAAAGCATTAACTTTTGCCACAGCACAAGGGCCGGTATCCTGGCGGATACCGGCCCTTGTTTGCTGATTCAGGCTTGGCCTTCGGCTTTTAGCTTTTCCATTTCATAATAGTCGTTATCAATAAGGACAGGCCGGCCGCTGGGATAGGCATAGCCCATTTTCTCGTAAAAGGGCCGGGCCGTGATGGAGGCATTGGCTACCACCCGCCGGGCCCGGAGGAAATAGTGATCCGCCTCCAGGGCCTGGAGCAAAGCCCGGCCTACCCCTTGGCCCTGATATTCCGGGAGGATGAACACCGTCTGCAGCAGGCTTTCCGCCTCGCTGCCGTCCAGGGGCGTGATGGCGCCGGAGCCGATGATCTTCCCCTGGTCCAGCGCCACATACAGATGACCGGAATCGGCGACGCCCCGGATTTTGTCCCCGTCATAGCCTGCCGCCATCTGCTCCATATCTTCGGCAGGATAATCCCGGATATTCACCTCCAGCAGATTCCGCCGCACCAGGCTGGAAATTTCCTCAGCATCTTCCTGATGATAGGGCCGGATGATCATCGTGGCGTCCCCTCCTTAATTTTTTCCCTGCCGTCCCGGCGGCGGCAGGCTGTTTTCTGAGACTAGTTTATCACCATCCGGAAAAGAATGGAAGCGGTTCCGGGTTTGCTGAAAAAAGTTTCTCCCCAGCGGCTGCGTCCGTCTTTAAGTCAAACTGAATCTGAAATTTATGTGAACATTTTAACCGCCTAACCACACTGTTTAGCCTGATAACTGTTTTTTTGTATAGCGTAGCGCCATAATAACGGATTAATGAGTTAGTCGTTCTTTTAACTGCCAAAGCAAAGCAATTTTCGCTTAAGCAGGGCCTTTAGCCTTAACCGGCAAAAGCCTCCGCCTAATGTATCCAATGTTTGATTTATGTTTTTCCAACGAATAATCAGAAAATATAACTGATTATTCGAAAAATACAATCTTGATTTATGACGATAATGTGATATCATAGAGCTGTACTAAAAATCAAATGCGGTGAACAGCCGCCCAAAGTTTGGAGGATAACCATATGAAAAAATTGCTTCTACTTATGCTTGTGATAGCACTGGTATTCAGCTTCACCGCCTGCGCTAAGCCTGCCGGGGACGGCGGGTCCGATCTGGCCTTTGTTCAGGATAAGGGCGTGCTTTTGGTGGGCATTACGGATTTCGCGCCCATGGATTACAAAGAGGGGAATGAATGGATCGGCTTTGACGCCGACATGGCCCGGGCCTTTGCCGAATACCTGGGCGTGGAAGTGGAGTTCATGGAAATCGATTGGGACAACAAAATCATGGAGCTGGATTCCAAGGCCATCGACTGCGTCTGGAACGGCATGACCTTAACCGACGAGGTGTTGAAGGCTATGGAATGCTCCAATCCCTATTGCGACAATGCCCAGGTGGTGGTGGTTCCCGCTGCCGTAGCCGACCAATACCAGGATAAGGACAGCATCGCTGATCTGGTTTTTGCCGTTGAATCCGGCTCCGCCGGTGAGAAAGAGGTCACGGCCCTGGGCTATGAGGCCACTGCTGTGCAGAACCAGGCCGCGGCCCTGATGGAAGTGGCGGCCCAAACCGCTGACGCCGCGGTCATCGATTTGCTGATGGCCGGCGCCATGATCGGCGAAGGCACCAGCTATCCGGATCTGGCCCATACCGTAGCCCTGAACTCCGAAAAGTACGGCGTGGGCTTCCGCAAGGGCAGCGACCTGGCGGCGGAACTGAACAAATTCTTCACCCAGGCTTATGCCGACGGCTCCATGCAGGAATTTGCCAAAACCTATGGCGTACAGGATTCCCTCATCGCCCAGTAAAAAAACAGCGAAACCTGTGGTTTGAGAAGGCAGAGAGCGATTGCTCCCTGCCTTTCCACGGCTTCGCGCCAAAAATATGAGGTTTAGTTATGTTCCAAACGGTGATGTTCTCTTTGAACGAGGGCTTTATCAAAACCCTGGAGATTTTCGGCCTGACTTTGCTGGGCGCTTTTCCCCTGGGTTTAGTACTGGCTTTAGGCGCCATCAGCCGTTTCAAGCCCCTTAAATACGCGGTAAAAGCCCTGGTCTGGTGCATCCGCGGCACGCCCTTGATGCTTCAGCTGCTGATTATCTATTACGGGCCCGGCCTGATTTTGGGCAATAATTGGTGGGGCAATGGGTCTTCCGGCCGGTTTATTGCCGCCATGGTGGCCTTTATCCTTAATTATGCCTGCTACTTTTCGGAAATTTACCGGGGCGGTATCGAAGGCGTGCCCAAGGGCCAGAGCGAGGCCGGCCAGGTTTTGGGCATGACCAAAAGCCAGATCTTCTTCCGGGTCATTTTATTGCAGGTGCTCAAACGCATCGTGCCGCCCATGGGCAATGAGATCATCACCCTGGTGAAAGACACCTCCCTGGCCCGGGTGATCGCGGTTTATGAGCTGATCTGGGCCGGCCAGACTTTCATCAAGTCCTCCGGCATTATTTGGCCGCTGTTCTTTACCGGCGTCTACTACCTGATCTTCTGCGGCCTGGTCACCTTGCTGCTGGGCTGGCTGGAAAAGAAGCTGGACTTCTTCCGGGTTTAAGGAGGACTGACATGACCGTACTGGAAGTTAAAAATATCTCCAAAAGCTTTGGCGAAACCGAAGTTTTGAAGGACGTGGGCTTTACCCTGGATAAGGGCGAGGTCATCGCCATTATCGGCTCCTCCGGCAGCGGCAAGACCACCCTGCTGCGCTGCCTGAATTTCCTCGAGACCCCGGATGGCGGGCAGATCATCGTCAATGGCCAGACCCTGTTTGACGGGGCGGCCAACGCCACTCTGACCGATCGGGAAATCCGCAAAAACCGTCTCCATTTCGGACTGGTTTTCCAATCCTTCAATCTTTTCCCCCAGTACACGGCCTTAGGCAATGTACGGCTGGCCGGGGAACTCCTGGCCAAGGAGCAGGACGACTATCAGCAGCGGCGGAAGGACATCCTCAGGAAAATCGGTGAAAACGCGGAATCCCTGCTGAAGCAAGTGGGGTTAAGCGATAAAATGCACCTGTATCCCCATCAGCTGTCCGGCGGCCAGCAGCAGCGGGTAGCCATTGCCCGGGCCTTGGCCCTTTCTCCGGACGTGCTTTGCTTTGACGAACCCACCAGCGCCCTGGATCCGGAGCTTACCGGCGAGGTGCTGAAAGTTATCCGCGCCCTGGCGGAACGGAATACCACCATGGCCATTGTCACCCATGAGATGCAGTTTGCCCGGGACGTGGCGGATAAAGTCGTCTTTATGGACGACGGCTTTGTGGTGGAATACGGCACCCCGGAAGAGGTATTCGGCAACCCCAAGCAGCAGCGCACCGTCCGTTTCCTGGAGCGCTATTCCGAAGCCTGAGCCCGCGAAACTTGACAGTTGAGCGGCGATCCGCTATAATGGTGGAGAACATCCTAAAGACGGTGTGTAGCAAGCGCTTTCTAGGGTTCCGCGGCCAAGCCGGACTGTGACCGAGAGAAAAGCCCGCGGCTGTTTGGCTGCGACACGGAAGGATAAAAGCCTGGGAGATATCAAGAGATATCCGCCAGGCTTTTTTTTTATGAGGAGGAAAGTTTATGTCATGGGTTTACTTGTTGATCGCCGGCGTCTTTGAGGTGGTCTGGGTGATCGGGCTGAAATATGCCCAGGGCTTTACCCGGCTTTACCCTTCCCTGATCACCCTGGGCGGCATGGCCGTCAGCTTCTATCTGCTGGCCCTGGCGGTGAAAGATCTGCCCATGGGCACCGCCTATGCGGTCTGGACAGGCATTGGCGCTCTGGGCGCCGCCTTGATGGGGGCCATCCTCTTTCAGGAGCCCCTCAATCTGCCCCGCCTGTTGTTCCTGTTCCTGATTTTAACCGGGATCCTGGGACTGAAGCTGACTTCCGCCTAAGCCGGCGGGAAAGCCCGGGCTTTAAGCAAAGCCGAAATAGCGCATGATGCCGTTAAAGATGCCCTGGGCAAATTCATACTGGTTATTCGCCAGCAGTTCCGCATCCTCCGGATTGGTGATATAGGCCATCTCCACCAGGATGGCCGGCATATTGGTACGCCGCAGCACATACAGGCCCGGATTGACCCGCACGCCGTTATTCCTGGTGCCCACGGCTTCCACCATGCCGTCCAAAACCGCCTCCGCCAGCCAATTGGCCTGGGTATTGGCCCGGTAAATATAGACTTCGCTGCCGTTGATATCCGGGTTGACATTGGCGTTGGCATGGATGCTGATGAAATAGTTGGCCGGCCACTGATTGGCCAGCCACACCCGCTCCGCCAGGCTGGTGGCATTATTGGTGCCCAGCACCGTATCGGGCTCCGGCCGGGAAAGGCGGGCCTCGAAGCGGGGATCGCTGTTCAGCAGGTCCGCCAGATAGACCCCGACCTGATAGGTGATATCCTGCTCAAAAAGATCATTCCCCACCGCTCCGGTATTATGGTAACCGGTGGGGTTATGGCCCTGGTCAATAAAAATTTTGATCGCCATCCTGCATCCCCCAGTATTTTTTCTTTGCCTTCATTATATTCAGGCCGGAGATAATGGTACCGGGAGCGGAAAAAGGAATAAAAAAACGCGGAGCAGGATTTTACCTGCTCCGCATAATTTTTGCGTCCGTTTAGGCGAGGCGGACATTGGCCGCTCTCAGGCGGCGGCTGTTTTTAGGATCCACTTCGGTATCAAAAATCACGGCCTGGCCTTCGTCCAGTTTCTTAAACCCATCGCTCTGGATGGAAGAAAAATGCACGAAAACATCTTCGCTGCCGTCATTATTGGAGATGAAGCCATAACCCTTTTCCGCGTTGAACCATTTTACTGTACCAGTATTCATCGGTACCTCCAAAAAATTATTTTGTACAATATAAACAAAAAACTCACAGTTATCGCAAATCATTAAACGGGCAATGATTTACAAAAAATGTGAGATCATTCCTGCCATATTGAGTACTTGGTTAGTATAGCATCCGCCGGATCTTCTGTCAAGACCCTGGCAAAAATTTTTCAAGCCGCCGCTGTTTGCACAAAATAGCCGGCGCTTCTTGTATTTGACGCTGCTGTTATGATAAAATGCACTTAGCGCGGACCCGCGCTCCGGCCGGCGGGAAGCCGGCGCTTTTAGCCTTTGGTCAATCGCAATACCCTGCCCCTGTTGGCAGCGGCAGGTAGAATAAGGAGGCGTTTGCTGATGCAAGCCAATATGTTGGATGACATTCAAAGTGTATTATTGCTGGGCCCCGGCCCCAGCGGCGTAGCCCCGGCCACCTATCAGGCCCTGTCCCGCCCCTCCCTGGGCCATCTGGACCCTTACTTCTTCCAGATCATGGATCAGGTGAAAGCCGGCCTGAGACAGCTGATGGGGACGGCCAATCACCTGACCGTGCCGGTTTCCGGTACCGGTTCCGCCGGTATGGAAGCGGCCTTTGTCAATATGATCGAGCCGGGGGATCAGGTGCTGGTGCTGATCAACGGCGTTTTCGGCCAGCGCATGGCGGATGTGGCCGGCCGCCTGGGGGCCAAGGTGGATACCCTGGAATTCCCCTGGGGCCAGCCGGTGCTGCCGGAGACGGCGGCCCAGGCCCTGCAGAAGGAGGACTATGATATCGTGGCCACAGTCCACGCGGAAACCTCCACCGGTGTGCGCAACCCCATCGAGGCCCTGGGCGCTTTGCTGAAGGATTATGGCGCGCTGTTCATCGTGGACGCGGTTACCAGCCTGGGCGGCATCCCGGTGACCGCCGACGCCTGGGGCGCGGACGTGGTCTACAGCGGCAGCCAGAAATGCCTGTCCTGCCCGCCGGGGCTGGCGCCCATCACCTTCTCGGAAAAAGCCCTGTCCAAGCTGGCCAGGCGCAAAAGCAAGGTGCCCAGCTGGTACCTGGATATGAATATGCTGATCAATTATTGGAGCGGGCAGAAGCGGGTCTATCACCATACCGCGCCCATCAATATGATCTACGGCCTTTACCAGGCCATTTACAATATCCTGGAAGAAGGCGAGGAGCGGGTCTTTGCCCGGCACCAGGAGGTTCACCGGCATTTGGTGCGGGAGCTGGCGGATTTAGGCCTGGAGATGCTGGTGGAAGCGGAGAGCCGCCTGCCCATGCTGAACGCGGTCAAAGTGCCGGAAGGCCTGGACGAGGCGATGGTGCGCCGGCGCCTGCTGGATGATTACCGGATCGAGATCGGCGCCGGCCTGGGCCCCCTGGCCGGGAAAATTCTCCGGGTGGGCCTGATGGGCTATAATGCCCAGCTCCATACGGTGGACCGGCTGACTGCCGCCCTTGGGGAAATCCTGGCCAAAAGCTGACGGCCGCGATAGTTCCGGCAGCCCAAATGAGCGGCAGCTTATGACGCCGGTCCAAACGCAAACAGCCCCGCCCCTGTCCGGCAATACCGGAGCGGGGCGGGGCTGATTTTTATTCCGTCTTACCCGATCTTACTTACTCGATCTTACCCTTGCCGATACCGCCCTCCCGCAGCCGCAGATCCCGGCGCAGGGTGGCCTTGATAGCTGCCAATAAATCCTTGATCATGCGGATCTCATATTCATCGCAATCCGCCAGCAATGCCGCAATATCTTTTTGAAAGGGCGCCTTCACCTTGATCACGCTATCGCAGAGCAGGTCGTCCAGGGTAACGGATAAAGCGTTCGCCAAGTTGACCAGGGTCGCCAGGCTGACTCTGGTGGTACCGGTTTCGATATTGCTCAGATGGGTGGGTGATAGATCAATGATTTCCGCAAGGCGCTCCTGCGTAAGATCAGCCTTGACGCGGGCAATCTTAATGCGCTTGCCAATGGATTTATAGTCGATCACCATAATACCCCTCTTTACCCTTGGAAGCGATATATATTATTGTATCGATGGAGTGAATTTATTATAATTAACCATAACAAAAGATTACGGCTATAGGTTATCTTGCATAATGATTTTTAATATTGTATGGCCTGAAAGTATGGCGCAGTCTCCCCCATCGCCCAGGACGCGGTTCCAGCCTGAATTTAAAAAAAGCAGCCTTTAGCGGCTGCTTTTTTCTTCCTCCGGATAATACTGCTCAAAAATCCGGGCAATCGCCTGCTGGCAGGATTCCTCGAAGGCCAGGTATTCATCGAGGAAGGCTTTGCCCGCCGGCGTCAGGTAAGCGTCGCCGCCGCCGATGCCGCCTTTCTGCCGGGCAACCAGCTTAGCCCCCAGGGCGCTTTCGCTATGGGCCAGCATCTTCCAGCATTTGCTGTAGGAGATCTGCATGCTTTCACTGGCCTTCCGCACCGAGCCCACCCTTTCGATATGCTGCAGCAGCGTCACGGTGCCTGGCCCCCAAAACACCTGGCCGTCCCGGGCCAGGCGGATTTTCGCCGCAGGCCGGATATTCAGCTGTTTAAAATTGATCGCGCCGCTCATGCCTTCATTATACTTTTTGCCGATATGCCTGTCAAGCTTGGCATTAGCCAGGAGGGCTAAGCCCTGGGGGCAAACAGATTCCAATTGACAAAATCAACGGATGTGTTATACTTATTGGCGAATAAAGGAATTATTTTATAAAAAAATTCGGCTTGCGTAAAGATAATTAACAGGGGCGGCAGCGGCTACCCTTCACTGAAAACAAACGCAAAGATCAATCGCGGAAAGGGGATAAACAACCCATGACCAACCGGCATCTGCCTACTTTTGACCACCTGCCCGCCAGGGAGGAGATCATCAAGCGCATCATTGATCATTGGCCCCTGGAAAGAAAGACCGAAGTGATCCCGGTAACGGAAGGGCTGGGCCGGATTCCCGCAGCGGATGTGTTTAGCCAAGTGACCCTGCCGGTGCTGCGGGCTTCCGCCGGGGACGGCATCGCGGTCAATTCCGCCTGTTTCAGCCAAGGCCCGCCGGATACCGGCAACTGGGTCCTGGGCGTGGACTATGCCCGGGCTGATACCGGGGATGATTTCTGCGATTCCTTTGACGCGGTGATCATGATCGAGGATGTGTCGTTTGCCGCCGACGGCGGCCTGACCATCCGGGAGGGGGTCGCGGTGAAGCCGGGTTCCTGCGTCCGGCCGGCCGGTTCCACGGTCCGGGCCGGACAGCGCCTGGTTCAGGCCAATCTGCCCCTGCGCCCCCGGGATCTGGCCGGCTTGCAGATGGGCGGCGTCCAAGAGATTACGGTGTGGAAAAAACCGGTGACGGCCTTCATCCCCTCCGGCAGCGAGCTGATCCCGCCGGGGGCGCCCTTAAGCCGGGGCAAAAACATCGACACCAACAGCCTGCTGGTCAGCAAAACCCTGGAACAGCTGGGGGCGGAGCCCCTCTGCTTCCCCATTGTGCCCGATGCTTACGAACCCCTGAAGCAGGCCCTGCTGACCGCCTTGGCCCAGGCTGATATCGTGCTGATCAATGGCGGCTCTTCCAAAGGCGACGAGGACTGTACCGCCACCCTGCTTCATGAAAACGGCCGGGTCTTATGCCACGGCTCCCAGGCTGTGCCGGGGAAACCCCTCTGCGCCGCCATTATCCAGGGCAAGCCGGTGATCAATCTGCCCGGCCCTTTTATGGCCGCCTATCATGGCCTGGAATGGTGCGTCAACAACCTCGTCTCCCATTACCTGCAGCAGCCGCCCAGAGCGCGCCAGCTGCTGCAGGCCACCCTCACCAAGGAAGTGCGGGGCAGCGACATGGTTTCCATCCTCCTGGTGGTGGAGGTGGAGCGGAAAAAAGACGGCAGCGGCTACTGGGCCACGCCCATGAGCTTCAAGGATATCCCCCTGGCCCGGACTATTGCCGCCAACGGCCAGTACATGACCAAGCTGGACGAATACATCCCCGCGGGGGGCGAGATCCAGGTGCAGCTGCTGCGGAGCCTGGCCCAGATCCCCCAGGCGGATTATTGACCCGGCCCGGGCAGGTAAAACCCCTGCCCAGGCTATTTCACCCCCATCAACCTAAGGAGCCGCCACCATGCTCAGGGATTGGAAAGCGCATTTATCGGAAAGATGGCTGTTATTGCTGATATTGCCCGCGGCCGCCTTTTTGTTCTCCTTCTCCATCGGCAGGTTTCCCATGACTTTAGGGCAGCTGCTGCATACTCTGGCCTATCATTTTATCGACCCCAGCCAAATTCTTGACGCTAATATGGAGACCACGCTGTTCAAAATCCGCCTGCCCCGGGTGCTGGCCACCCTGATCGTCGGCGGGGGCCTGTCCATTGCCGGCGCTTCCTACCAGGGTATGTTCAAAAACCCCATGGTTTCCCCGGATATCCTGGGGGCTTCGGCGGGGGCCGGTTTCGGCGCCTGCACCGCCATGCTGCTGGAGCTGCCCACCCTTTATGTGCAGATCGCCAGCTTTTGCGGGGGCATTCTGGCCGTCTGCTTTGCCGTAAACGCCACCAGGCGCTTTAGCCGGGACGCCATTCTCGGCCTGGTGCTGGGGGGGATGATGGTCAGCACCCTGTTCCAATCCGGCACCTCCGCCTTAAAGCTGCTGGCGGATGCGGATAATAAGCTGCCCCAGATCACTTTCTGGCTGATGGGCAGCTTCAATACCATGAATAATGCCCGGCTGCTCAGCATCCTTGCCCCCATGGGCGCGGGCTTTATCATTCTTTTCCTCATGCGCTGGCAGCTGAACGTGCTGTCCTTTGGCGAAGAGGAGGCCCGGAGTCTGGGGATAAAAACCCGGCGGGTGCGGGTGCTGGTCATCATCGCCGCCACCCTGATCACCGCTTCCGCCGTCTCGGTTTGCGGCATGGTGGGCTGGGTGGGCCTGGTCATCCCTCATCTGGGCCGGGCCTTGGCCGGGCCCAATTTCAAGCGGCTGATTCCCATTTGCGCCATCCTGGGCTCCACCTTTTTACTGCTGGTGGATAATGTGGCCCGGACGGCTTTCACCGTGGAATTGCCCATCGGCATCCTGACCGCCTTTATCGGCGTGCCCTTTTTCTTCCTCATCTTCAAATATAATGCCAAGAGAGGCGACCGCTATGATTAAGGTGGAAAACGTCCATTTCAGCTATGGCAGCCATCAGGTGTTGAAGGGCTTGTCCTTTGAGATGCGGCGGGGCGAATACATGTGCATCCTGGGAGCCAACGGCTGCGGCAAGACCACGCTTTTAAAGACCATGCTGGCCTTTCTCAAGCCCCAGCAGGGCAGCATCACCCTGTACGGCCAAAAGGTGCATGGCATGGATGAGCGGCAGCTGGCGCAAAAGGCCGCCTATATCCCCCAATCCCATACGCCGCCCTTCCCCTTTTTGGTTAAGGATGTGGTTTTGCTGGGCCGCACACCCCATCTGAGCCGCACCTGCCGCCCCACCGCCAAGGATGCGCGCATTGCCCAGGAGGCCATGGACCGCCTGGGCATCGGCGAGTATGCCAATAAACGCTATACCGAGCTTTCCGGCGGCCAGCGGCAGATGGTGATCATTGCCCGGGCCCTGACCCAGCAGCCGGATCTCCTGATCATGGATGAGCCCACGGCCAGCCTGGATTTTGGCAACCAGTACCTGGTGCTGGAACAAATGCTCAGCCTGGCCCGGGAAGGCATGAGCGTGCTGATGGTGACCCATAATCCGGATCATGCCCTGTACTGCGCCGACCGGATCATTGCCATGCAGGACGGGCGGATCATCTCCCTGGGGGAATCCCGGGCCGTGGTCAGCGAAGCCACCATGGAGGATATTTACCATATGACCATCAAGGTGCGGGATGTGGCCCTGGGCCCGGAGGCGGATGCCACGGTTTGCATCCCCGTGCCCAGGCTGAAAAAAGCGGGCAGCCCCAATCTCTATTGCTAAGGCTTGGCCTTAACATAAAAGTTGAAGCTTGATCAGCAAAAGGAGGATTTATTACATGAAACGAATTATTGTTATACCCGCGCTTATCCTGGCTCTCTGCCTGGCCTTAAGCCTGGGGCTGGCAGCCTGCGCCGCGGAACCGGCAGCCCCTGAGGCCCCGGCCCAAGCCCCGGCGGAGGAGATTCAGGAACCGGTTGCCGAAACCGTGGAGATCATGGATATGGGCGGCCGCACCCTGACCGTCCCGGCCCCGGAAAAGCTGGAACGCCTCTACCCCACCGGCTCCACCGGCCTGATCCTGCTCTATACCCTGGCCCCGGATAAGCTGACCGCGGCCCCCAGCCAGAAGGAGCAGGCCTTCACCGAGGCGCAGCAGCAATTCCTGGCCCCGGAAGTGCGGGATCTGCCCAGCTACGGCACCATGTCCGGTAACGGTTCTCTCAATTTGGAAGCCATCAAGAACGCCGACGTCCAGGTGATCCTGAGCATGGGCACCGCCGCGGTAGGCGAAGCGGATATCGCCGCCGCCGACGAACTCCAGGCCCAGCTGGAAATTCCCGTGGTCTGCTTCAGCGGCGACAGCGCCGACTATGCGGAAGCCTACCGCCTGCTGGCCAAAATGATCGGCCGGGAAGCGGACGCCGAAAAGCTGATCGCCTATTGTGAGGATATCGTCCAGACGGTGGAAGCGGTGGCGGCCCAGGTGCCGGAAACGGAGCGGGTCACCCTCTATTATGCCGAGGGCGACGACGGCCTGGCCACGGAGCCGGCCAATTCCAACCGCTCCTATGTTTTTAATACCGCCGGGGCCCGCAATATTGCCGAAGTGGAATCCAAAGCCGGCTTCGGCCAAAGCGCAGTCTCCATGGAGCAGGTGCTCAGCTGGAACCCGCAAATCATTATCACCCAGGGTACTTCCAATGCTTACCAAACCATACTCAGCGATCCCAACTGGGCCAGCATTGACGCGGTGAAAAACGGCCGGGTCTACCGGATGCCGGATCTGCCCTATAGCTGGGCTGACCGCCCGCCCTCCGTGAACCGCTTCCTCGGCCTGCATTGGCTGGCCAATCTGCTCTATCCGGAGCTTTATCCCATCGATATTGTGGACGTGGCCATTGATTATTACCAGGTGATGTACCATGTGGATATTGAGCGGGCGGATATGGAAGCGCTGCTGACCGACGCCATCCCCCAGAACTAGCTCAGGCGGGCCCTGCCTGAACCGGAAAAAGCAAAAGCCGCTAGGCCCAGGCCTAGCGGCGCTTTTATTGTGGTCAGCTGTCCAAGGGGCACGGCCAAAGGCTCAAATCCAATCAAAGCGGCGGGACTCGCCCCGGAGCCGCTGATCCCAGAGCAGCCAGCCGTAAGTAAACCGGGACTGCTCCCGGATCCCACCCTCCCCATCAGCATGGGCCCCCAGCCAGTCATAGATTTTCCTGATATTAGCCTCGGTCTGCTCCGTTGGGGGCAGCACTGCTTCGGCGCAGGCATTTGCCGCCTCCTGGCTCACCTGCCGCCGGCTTTCCTTGACCTGGGTATAATAGCCGGTGACCGGCTGATAGCCCAGGAGGAACAGGATATTAAAGGTGGTGTAGAAGTGTTTCCCTTCCCATTGCTTATAGACCGGCCGGCCGAACACTTCCCGGCCGATGCGTTCATACAGCGCGTCCCTGCTCTGCACAAAATTGCTGACATAGCACCAGGCGCGGCTCAGGGCCATGAACTTCTCTAAACCGGCCATGCCCCGTATAGCCGGGGTGATGGCAGAGAAGGCCAGGTCAAAAGCACCCTCCAGCCCGGCGGCGGCCAGATCCAGCGCCTGGAAATCAGCGGCGAGGAAAGCGGTATTTTGCTGCCCGGCTTCCTTGGCGAAGCGCCTGGCATAGTCAATGGTCCGGGGAGAGATATCAATGCCCATGGCGCTCCGGGCCGTCCGGGCAAACTCCGTGACAAAGCGGCCCGGGCCGCAGCCGATATCGATCACATCTGCCTCCGGCCCCAGCAAGCCCTGGCCCCGCAAATAGGCTGCCGTATCCTTAACCCGGGCCATGGCCGCTCCCCAGGCCAGGTTTTCCTGCCAATTGGCTTTCGCCCAGCTTTCCACCCGGGCGTCCCAAACCGCCGCCGTATTGACAAAGCGGTCGGCAGGATTATCCCCATGCAGCGCCATCATATGCGCCAGTTCTTGAGCACCAAGATTTTCAGCCATCGTCAACCTCCTGAAAGTAAAAGTGACCAGCCCTACCCTCGAATTATATCACAAAACAATTCCCTAGTCGAGCAAAAATCAGCGTCCAGGCCGGCTTTTTCCGCTTTGCTCCCGGCTCAGGATCTTTTTCGGGGAACACTCAGGCCGTTTAAATAACAGAACCTGATCTGGGACGGCAAATCATCCCGCGGTTCTTTTGGCGCAAAACCCTTGTCAAATGCTAGCGCCGCCTGTTCATCCACCGAATAAACGGCATCTTCGAAAAATCTGCCCCCCGCCGCCGGCAGCGCGCCGGGAACCAGCTCCAATGCCTGTAAGGCGGGGGCGTACAGATCATCCGCCGTGCCGATATGAAAGCTTTCCGCCGCCGCAAAACCAAACCGGCCATAATACTGGGGATCGCCATAGATCAGAATCGCTTGGTAACCCATTTCTTTGGCGGCGCTTTTCGTAAATTCGATCAGCGCGCCGCCAACACCCCTGCCCTGAAACCGGGGCAGGACTGAAAGCGGGCCAAAGGAAATCACGTCCTGAGATTTGCCGTTGTCAGCCAATAGGATAGCCTTGGTATAGGCAATATGGCCGGCAATCGTTCCTTCGGCCTCCGCCACCACAGACAGCTCCGGGATAAAACAATCCGCCGTTCTCATCATATGCAGCAGATAATGTTCATCACAACCCGGCCCGTGCTGGTTCCAAAAAGCCTCTCTGGTCAGTTCTTCAACGGCCCGATAATCTTCCGGCTGTTCCCGCCGGAGGATGAGATCGATTTTATCCGGCAAGCCGCTCACCTCTTGTCCCATTTATTTAACCCGAATTATACCATCCTTGCCGGAATAAAAAAAGGATGTGGCCGCAAGGGGGAAAAAATAGCCGCGTACCATCATGATACGCGACTTTGGCTGACGCTCCTAGCGGCTGTCTTATGTGAACAATAACGGGATTACACCCTGCCAACCCCAACACTTACCCGTCAATCCCCCTCTCCACGCTGCCGACTAACGGCAAGCTGGACCTGAACACCGTCATCGCCTATGATAAAATGATCCATAACGGCAGTTTCTTCGGAACCGCGGGCAGCCCGATTTCCTGGGTTTTAAATAAGAAAGAGGAGAAAAATAAGAAGCCCGATGCCCATACCGTAGATTTCATAAAACATTGGAGGTAAACATATGAAATATCATCCTATCGGCACCGTGGTAACCTTGAAGAACGGCGACCGCCCGATCATGATTTATGGCAGGAAGCAGATACAGGCCGGCCTGTTAGCAAGCATAGACACATATATGACTTTCTACAATACTAAGCGACCGCATGGCACTCTGAATTATAGAACGCCGGAGCAGGCCGAGCGCGATTTTGCCACCAAAATACACTAAAATGGAATCTGGACAACCGGGGGTTCGAAAGTGAACTTTTTTCAATTTTTACTCAGGCATGTTGGAGTTTTCTCACTTTCCATGTCCA
>DAIMZM010000003.1:0-53659 GCA_036733985.1 Bacillota bacterium | reverse complement strand
CAGGTGGCCATGTATATGTGCCGGGATCTGGTGGGGGCCACCACCTCCCAGATCGGCCGGGATTTCGGCGGCCGGGATCATACCACCGTCATGTATGCCTGCGATAAAATCAAGTCTAACCGCAAAAGCGACAGCCAGCTGGACCGCTCCATTTCCGAGATCGAGCGCACCTTGAAAATCCGCTGAGCCGCCCGCCGCGGTTCCGGCCGCCCTTGCCGGATAGCCTGGCATTGTCATCCCCAAAGCCTGTTGCATATAATGCAGCAGGCTTTCTTGTTGATGAGCAGCGGAAACGAGGGATGAGAATGATATTTCTGGATAATGCCGCCGGCACCTGGCCCAAGCCCCCGGAGGTGGGCCGGGCCATGGCGGAAGCCTTGGAGTGCTACGGGGCGAATCCGGGCCGGGGCAGCTATGAGATGACCTGCCGCACAGCGGAAATGGTGGACCGGGTGCGGCAACGGCTGGCTGCTTTGATTAATGCCCCGGATCACCGACGGGTGGTGTTTACCGCCGGGGCCACCATGAGCCTGAATATGGCCCTCTACGGCTTTTTGCAGGCCGGCGACCATGTGATCTATTCCGGCATGGAGCATAACGCGGTGTTCCGTCCCCTCCATGCCCTGGCCTGCGGCGGCCGTATTTCCCTGAGCCGGGCCCCGGCGGATCAGGCCGGCTATCTTTGCCCGGAGTCCGTGGCCCGGCTGATCAAGCCCCATACCGCCCTGATTGTGCTTTGCCATGCTTCCAATGTCTGCGGCAGCGTGCAGCCCCTGGCGGAGATCGCCGGCCTGGCCAAAAGCCGGGGCATCCCCCTTTTGGTGGACGCGGCCCAAAGCGTGGGCCTGCTGCCCTTGGATGTGGCGGCTTTGGACATTGCTCTGCTGGCCCTGCCCGGCCATAAGGCTCTCTACGGCCCCAGCGGCATCGGCGCCCTCTATGTGCGGGAGGGCCTGCGCCTTACGCCCCTGATCAGCGGCGGCACCGGCGGCCAAAGCGAGCGGAAAACCCAGCCCAGCCATTATCCCGAGCATTTGGAAGCCGGTTCCCTGAATACGGTGGGCATTGCCGGCTGGGGCGCTGCCCTGGACTTTGTGGAAAAGATCGGCGTGGATCATCTTTACCGCTACAGCATGGGTTTGCTGGATCCCCTGGCGGAGAAGCTCAGGGCCCTGCCCGGCGTCATCCTCTATCTGCCGGAACAGCCCCGGCCCCGCGTGCCGGTGCTGGCCTTTAACCTGCGGGGCTACACCGCCGCGGAAACCGCCGCTTTCCTTAGCCAGTCCGGCATTTGCCTGCGTTCCGGCTATCATTGCGCGCCTTTGGCCCACCGCAGCCTGGACAGCTTTGAAGAAGGCTCGGTCCGGGTCTCCCCAGGCTGGTATAATACCAAAGCCCATCTGGACGCCCTGGCCGACGCTGTGGAAGCCCTGGTCAGCCGACGGGTCTAGGCCCGGGTATATCCGCCGGCAAAAAACAGCGCCCGCGGTATAAGCGGGCGCTTTCCTGGGTATGGGCTGAATTTTTTTAACCGTTCCCTCTTTTTGAGCTATAGCTCAAAAAGAGGAACCGAGAAAACTTTAATGGGTAGTTGCCGGTGTCAGCTGCAAGGTAACATGGTATAAGTTTAAAATTCTTTTGTTTCTTTTCTTCGAAGAAAAGAAAGGGTTTAAAGCCTTCTTACTCCAGATCAAACCAGCGGGTCTGGGTATAGGCTTCGCCATAGCGGTTGCGGTAGGTGACCACCAGCTGGCGATCCTGATCCCGGGTATGGAAAACATTGCCCTGGCTGGTATCGGGATAGGTCGCGTCGATTAGCTGCCGCAGGTGTTCCGGGTCGGTGATGGTTTCGCTCTTGATGTTGGCCTCCCCCCAGGGGCTTTCCTTGGTGGCTGCCGCCGGATAGCTGCCGTAGCCGTATTTCTCCATCAGCGCCCAGTCGTCCGGGTTGTCATTCATGCCGGTATAATAGACGCCTTCCTCAGCCTCCTCATACCTGGGCAGCCAGTCTGCCGGCTGTATGGCGCCTTTCTCCAATTGGGCCAGAGCCGCGATGGTGCGGGTCATGGAGGGGTAAAGGGGGTAGCTGCATTCCCGGCAGAGGCGGTTGTTCTCGATCTGCTCCCAGGTGGGGGCGGAGGCGTAAATCCGGAATTCCAGCAGGCCGACGGCGGTTTCCTGACGCAGCAGGGCCGGGGTCATGGCGGTCAGCTCCTCCTGGTAGGCGGCGAGCAGCGGTTCCAGATCCTGAAAAGCGGCGGCGGCATTGTCGAGCAGCTGGGTATAGCCGTCGCTATAGTCCTCGTAAACCGTGATCCCGGAAAGGAGCACCTGCTCCGGCTGATAGTCAAACAGCGGATACAGGCCTTGGCGGAAAGGCGCCTCCCCATAGATGGCGTCCAATTGCCCGGCGATATCGTCCAGATAAACGCCGGATCCCTGGTAAGAGCGGGTATGCACGGAGCCGTCCTTCAGGGTATAGCGGAGATAGGCGGAGGTACGGTTCCGCTGCCAGTCCATTGTCTCTTCCGAGGCCGTGTTCTCCACCAGCCGCCTGCCGATCTCCACAGCGGCGGCAATGCCCGCTTCTGTGGCGACCAGGCCCCGCCTCAGCTGAACTTCCCGGCTTTCGCCCAGAAAACGCAGGTCAGCCTGTCTTTGGGCCGCGGAATCCAGGGTATAGCTGTAAAGGGTATAGCTGCTGGTGATGGCAGTATCCGGCAGCACGATCTCCACCTGGGCCACGTCCGCCGGATCCGGCACATAGGTATTGTAGCCGGTGACGTCCTTGATGCAGAACAGGGAGCCGCCGGCAAAGAGGATCAGGCAGGCGGCCAGGGGCAGCAGCTTGGCCCGGATGGCCCGGAAGTCAAAGGCATTGATGATCTCCAGCATCTGGGCTGAGATAAAGCCGCCCAGGGCCACGCCGATCATATACCAGCCCCAGCTGAAATTGCCGATTTCATAGAGGGCCATGCCCATACCGGCCATGGCGGTGAGCACCAGGGGATACTTGAAAAAGATGCGGCTCAAGGGGAAGGCCAGGGCCCGCCCGGCGGTTTCTGAGGGCCGCCGCTGATAGAAGAATAGGCAAAGGCCCAGGCTGACGGCGATCAGGCCCAGCAGGGCATAGATATCGCCCACGCTCAGCAGGCTGTAGGCGGCGTCCCTGAGCATCAGGCTGATATAGCGGGCAACCGGCGAACTGTGGGCCAGGATGCTGCCCCAATTGATCAGGTCGCTGTACCAGGTGGGATAGAAGGTGGTGCCCAGCCATTGGAAAAGCGCGATGGCCAAGGGCGCGTAACCCAGGAAGACCAGGGCCAGCAGCCCGCCCACCAGGCGGTGGCCGGTAAAAACCATGGCCAGGGCCGTCAGGGTATAAATGGCCAGGAAGCAGAGCAGATGCCCGCCCAGGCCGGCGCAGATCACGCTGGGATCCAGATAAGAACCGGCGCCCAGGGCAACCATGATCAGGATGGCGGCCAGCTCATTGACGAGCCAGGGCAGGATCACCGCGGCCATGCCGGCCAGGTAATTGGCCAGAAACAGCTTGGTCCTGCTGATGGGCAGGCTGTGATAAAAGTCCGCCTGCTTGCCCTGATGCAGGTAGCCGAAAAAGATCAGGGCGGCGGCAAAGGCCCCAATTAAAAGGGGCACGCTGATGGCGGCGCTGCCATAGCCGAAGATTTGCGAAAGCTGGGAAAAATCCACCTGGCCGGTTTCGCTCAGGCTTAAGCGGCGCAGCAGGTTTTGGGCCTGCATGGCCCCGTTGATGGTCAGGGCGAAGAGCAGGGTGATGGTGACCAGCGCCGTGAACCAGGCTTTCCGCCTCAAACTCGCTTTGACATTATAAAGCCAGGTTGCGGATTTCATATCCAGCCACCTCCGTTTCGGAAATAAACACTTCTTCCAGGGTCAGGGGCAGCAGCTCCATGAAGATAGGGCGGTGGGCCCCTACCGCTTGCTCCACGGTTTCCCGGTCTCCCCGGATCAGCATGGTCTGCAGCCGGCCGTTATCCCGGAGGCTGATGATTTCCAAGGGCCAAAGATCATCCTTCATCAGATTGACTTCGAAAACCGCCTGGACTTTATGGACATTCAGCTTCATTTCCTCCAGATCCCGGGAGAGCAGCAGGCCGCCCTGATGCAGCAGGCCCACATGGTCGCAGATATCTTCCAGCTCCCGGAGGTTGTGGGAAGCGATCACCGGGGTCAGGCCCCGGCGTTCCATGCCGTCGGCGAAAAGGCTTTTCACCGCCTGGCGCATCACCGGGTCCAGGCCGTCGAAAGTCTCGTCGCAGAGCAGGTAGGGGGTATTGGCGGACAGGCCGCAGAGGATGGAGAGCTGTTTCTTCATGCCTTTGGAAAAGGTGTTGATCTTCCGCCGCCGGTCCAGGCCAAAGGCGTCCAGCAGCTTATGGAAGCCGGGCAGGTCGAAGCCGGGATAATGGGCGCCGTAATAATCAGCGATCTGATCCGGATAAGCATTGGGGAAAAAGTACTGGTCATCGGAAATATAGAAGCATTTCTGCTTGGTTTCCGGCGCTTCGAAAACCGCCCCGCCGTCAATGGTCAGGCTGCCGCTATCCTGCTTGAGGATGCCGGCGATCAGCCTGAGCATGGTGCTTTTGCCCGCGCCGTTGGTGCCCAATAGGCCAAAGACCTGGCCCTGGCCAATGGAGACGGTCACATTGTTCACCGCGGCGATGGCGCCGAAGTTTTTCGTCAGCTGCCCTGATTCAATCATGGCTTGCACCTTCTTTCCCGCTCTCTTTGTCCAGGCTCCCGCTCTCCGCCTCATCCCAGCATTGGCCGCAAAAATCCAGAAAGCCGGCCTTATCAAAGTGCAGACGCCGGGCGGCCCGGGAAAGTTCCCTGCCCCTGGCTTTAAGCTGCGCCTGACCGGATTGATACAGGGCCTCCAGGCTTTCCGCCATAAAGCTGCCCCGGCCGGTCCGGGAATAGATCACGCCCCGGCTTTCCAGCTCCGCATAGGCTTTGGCAATGGTGTTGGGATTGATGGAGAGGGTCATGGCCAATGACCGCACGCTGGGGAGCTGCCCCCCCGGGGGCAGCAGCCCGGCATGGGCCAGCCGCTCCACATTCTCCACGATTTGCTGGTAGAGAGGGGTTCGGGATTTATAGTCAATGACAAACATTTCCCTTACCTCCTTTTCCCCGGGGCTGACGCTCCGGTGGGCTAGATGTACTACGTCAAATAGTACATCTAGTATACAATCGCCCCGGTTCTCTGTCAAGAGGGGCCGGGCTGTTTGGGTCTTCTCCGGCCATTTTTTTCCGGTACAGGCGCGGCAGGCGGCAGGCCGCATATACTGGTACAAAATGCGGAGGCGTAAATATGGGCATTTTGGACGGAAACATGCTGAATATGCTGTCCGGCTTAGGCGGCCAGGGCGGAAAAAGCGGCTTGGGGGGAAATCCTCTGGGCATGCTGTCCGGCCTGGGCGGATTAGGCGGCGGGGGGGGAAATCCTCTGGGCATGCTGTCCGCCCTGGGGGGTTTAGGCGGCTTAGGCGGCTTAGGCGGCCTGGGCGGTTTAGGCGGCCTGGGCGGCCCGGCGAACCCAGGTAATCAGGGCGGCAACAACAATTCCCTGGCCATGCTGTCTATGCTCCAGGGCCTGGGCGGCAGCGGCGGCCCGGATCTTTCCCAGCTTTCCAATCTGGCCGGGATGATGTCCCAGATGCCCCGTCCTAACCGGAAGCCGGGCAAAGCACAGCCCCCAGAGCCGGAGCCGGTCTTCCCTGAGTCTGAACCGGAGCCGGTGCAGGAAGCCTTGTTCCAGGATATCCCCATCCCGGAACCGGCCCCTGAACCCGCGCCGGAGCGGGGGCCGGAAGCGGCGGGGGACCAGGCCAATGCCAATGGTTTTACCAATGGATTTGCCGGCGCTTCCGGTATGGATTGGATGTCTATGCTGAATATGCTCTCCAGCCTGGGCAATCTGGGGGGCATGGGTGGCGCGGGACAGCCCGGCGGCCCCGGGCCGGCCGGGGAGGGCGCCAGCTGCCCGGGCGCGGCGGAGCCGGCGCCGGCGGAAGCCGCCGGCTATGTCTCCCCCTGCCCCTATTGCCAGGCCCCTTGCCCCCGGGCCGGGCTGGATCTGCCGGATTATGAAACCGCCCGGCAGCGGGCGGCGGGCTGGTACCGCTATTAGCGCCGCGCCCGCCTGCCCCGCCTGATCGAAAAACCAAAGGAGGAAAGCCTATGTTCAATAATAGAGGACGAAACCCGGGGCCGGGACAGCAGTCCCAGCGGCCTGCCCCAGCACCGCAGCCAGGGCCCAGGCCAGGCCAAAGGCCGCCGATGCAGCAACAGCAGGGCCGCCCCCAGGGGCCGCAACCCCGGCAGCAGTCCGGGCCGGGCCCAAGACCCCAACCGGGCCAAAGGCCGCCGATGCAGCAGCAAAACCGCCGCCAAGCGCCGCAGGATCCCCGGCAGCGGCAGCCGGGGCCTCAAGCCCAAGCCCAGAACCGTCCCGGCTTTAACCAGGCCCAACCCCAGCCCCAGCAGGGCCCGGACGGCATGGCGCCGCCCGGGGCTGTGCGTAATGTGGAGGATCTGAAGCAGATCCTGCAGCAGTACGGTTCACTGCTTTCCGATGAAAATCAGAAGTTCATTTTGGAGCTGATCAGCCGGATGGAGTCCGGCGGCGACCCGGAAGGCCTGATGGAACTGGCCCGGCGGATGAACAGCGCCGCCGGCCGCCAGCGCTGAGCCGGGTTAACGCAGATCGCCCAGGCCCATGGAAACAGCCATGGCGTTTTCAATCCGGCGCATGGTGGGGTTCTGCAGCGCCGTCACCTTTTGCTTCAGCCTGCTTTTGTCAATGGTGCGCACCTGCTCGGCCAGAATCACGCTGTCCCGTTGCAGCCCGCTCTCGGTGGAGCTGAGCTCCACATGGGTGGGCAGCCGGGCTTTATTCAACTGTGATGTAATGGCCAGAACAATGGTGGTGGGGCTGTAAGTGTTGCCGACATCGTTTTGGATGATCAGCACCGGCCTGGTTCCGCCCTGTTCCGAGCCTTGTACCGGGTTTAGCTCGGCGAAATAGATTTCTCCTCTTTGTACCATGTTTATCACCTGATATAAAGTGATTTGCTATGATTATGAATCACCGGACGGGATTTTATACATGAGAATTATAAAAAGTAAAAAAAATAGATTATAAAACCGTTCTTCTTTCGGGACCCCAAACCATGCTCAGCAGTTACTTTGAATAAATTGAAAGTTCTTTGCGTTACTTTCTTTCAAGAAAGTAACGGTTTTATCTTTAATAATAAATAACGCCATAAAAAACAGCGGCGGATCAATTTCTTGACCGGCCGCTGTTTTTTTGCTATATTGATGTTTATCAGGATGCGCTAGGTTTTGTGGGTTCAGGCCTTTTCTGCCGCCTCCGGGGGCAGCTTGGTGATCCTGGCCCATTCCACCCGGTGGTCGATCAGCTCTTCCACCTGGATATGCAGGCCGTAGGCGGTTATTTCCGGGTTCGCGCCGTCAGCGGGGATCTCGTTTAGCTTGCTGAAGATCAGGCCGCCCAGGGTATCGAATTCATCGTCTTCCGGCAGCTTGATATCCAGGTCGTCGGCGAGCTTTTCAATCTCGACACAACCCCGGACCCGCCATTCACTGTCGCTGATCTTCTGGATCAGCTCAGCGCCGGCAGGGTCAAATTCATCATAGATATTGCCCACGATCTCTTCCAGCAGGTCTTCCAGGGTCACCAGGCCGCTGGTGCCGCCGTACTCGTCCACCACAATGGCCATGTGCAGCTTTTTGCTCTGCATATCCCGGAACAGCACGTCCGCGGGCACGGTTTCCGGCACGAAATAGATGGGGGCCACCAGGTCCTTGAAGGGCTTGGGGTGGGGACTGTGGGAATTGAGCAGATATTCCCTGGTGCGCAGCAAGCCCAGCACATCGTCCACATCGTTGCCGCAGACCGGGAAGCGGCTCAGGCCGCTGTCCATGATTTTGGCTAGGATCTCCTCATGGCTGTCGTCGGCCCAGACCACCACCATGTCTTTGCGGTGTATCATCACATCTTCGGCAGTGATATTGTTGAACTCGAAGATGTTCTCGATCATGGCTTTTTCTTCCGGTTCGATGGCGCCTTTTTCCTCGCCGATGTCCACCATCAGCCGGATCTCCTCTTCGGAGACTTTTTCGTCGTTATGATTGGGATTGATTTTTAAGAGGCGCAGCACCGCGTTGGTGCTGACGCTCATCAGCCAGACAAAGGGCTTGCAGACGGCGCCGAAAGCCGTAATGACGCCGCTGGCCATTTTGGCTACCTTTTCCGACCTGGCCATGGCCACCCTTTTGGGCACCAGTTCGCCGAGGACCAGGGTGAAATAGGAGAGCAGCAGCGTGATCAGGATCACGCTGGCTGTGTTTAAGACAGAGGCGGAGACGGTCCAGCCCAGGTCCTGCACCAGCCAGTTCACCAGCCGGTCGGAAAAGCTGTCCGCGGCAAAGGCCGCGTTCAGATAGCCGGCCAGGGTAATGCCGATCTGGATGGTGGATAAAAATTGCGCCGGTTTTTCTACCAGCTTGAGCATTTTCGCCGCCGCCGGGTCGCCGGCTTCCGCGTCCCGCCGCACTTTGTTGTCGTTCAAGCTGATCACGGCGATTTCCGCCGCGGCAAAAAAAGCGTTGACGCCCAGTAAAATGAGAATCAGCAGCAGTTGTCGCCCTAAGGGGTCGTCCAAGAAATAACTCCTCCTTTAATGTTCCCGTACCTGGTATTTTATTGCCGAACGGGGAAATGGCGCTAAAACTTTAAAACCGTCCTTCCCCGGACCAGCGGGGCCGGGAACTCAAACAATCCCATTTGCGCTTTATCCACCAACGCAAAAGCGGCTTGCGCGGGTAAATAAGGGTAAACCGGTTTTGGCTCAAGTCTCTGCGCTGCCCCTGGCAAAAGAAGAACGGTTGCCTTGTTTAACAAATTGCCAGCCATGTGTTTATATTCTATCAAAGCCTGAACCAACTGTCAAGAATATGAACAGGGCCTTCTCAAGCTTGTCGTTCACATTTTGTTCGCTATTCAGTTCGGCGTCAACGCCTGTTCAGGTATTTTTCACTTGTATCGGTTATGCTATCCTCGTTACCGAAAAAGAACGGCAGGCGGTTCGCCTGCCGCAGCAATAAAAGGAGGCGTCAAAAGCAAAATGAACGAAGACGAACGTCAGGAAGAGGATCTGCGGGAAAGCCAAAATGATTTTTCCGCCGATTCGCCGCCCGCCGGGGAGAACCCTGCCCCCGGCTTAAACCAGGCGGCAGCCGGGCCGGATCCGGAAACCCGGCCTGCAGAAACTGAAGCCTGGGCTGCCCCGGCAACTGATGGCGAAAGGCCGGATTTTGTGGCCAGCTCCGCTCCGGGCTATGCCGGGGCGGCGGATTGGGCCGACGGCCCCAGCTCTGTGCTGACCCGGCGGCGGGGCGGCCCTTGGCAGCGGCCCCTGGCCGTCACCTGGCCCGCGGCCATCGTCCTCTGCCTGGTCCTGATTCTGGTGGCCTTGGGCGTGGGCTTTGCCGGGGGGCAATATGCGGCCGGCCAGGCGGTGACGGCTGCCACCGCAGATCTGGAGGCCAGCATTGAGAAGTATTTTGAGGAGGCCGGCGGCACCGTGCTTTACCGCAGCGTGGAAACGGATCAGGAAACCGTCAGCGGCGCTGTGGATGTCAAAGCCGTCACCGATCTGGCTGCCGACAGCGTGGTGGAGATCCTCACCCAGGTGGTGACGGATTACGGCTGGTTTGGCCGGAGCCTGACCCCGGCTGCCGGTTCCGGCGTGATCATTTCGGAAGACGGTTACATCCTCACCAGCAATCATGTGATCGAGGGCGCTCAGAGCATCAATATCTCCCTCAGGAACGGCGATCAGTATGAAGCCGTTGTGGTGGGGCAGGATGCGGAAAGCGACGTGGCTGTGCTGAAGATCGACGCCAAAGGCCTGACCGCGGCGGTCTTGGGCAACAGCGACCGGCTGGAAGTGGGCTCCCCCGCCGTGGTGATCGGCAATCCCCTGGGCCAGCTGGGCGGCACCGTCACCCAGGGCATCGTCAGCGCCCTGGACCGGGAGATCACCATTGGCGAGCAGACCTATAACCTGCTGCAAACCGACGCCGCCATCAACAGCGGCAACAGCGGCGGCGGCCTGTTCAATGCCAGAGGCGAGCTGGTGGGCCTGGTGATGGCCAAGAGCGGCGGCATCAGCGTGGAGGGCCTGGGCTTTGCCATCCCGATCAACGATATCAAGGATATCATCAACGACCTGATCAATTACGGCTATGTGACCAGCCGGGTCTCTCTGGGCGTCACCCTGGTGAATATTGACGATGAGCGCACCGCCAACAGCTACGGCGTAAAAGAGCAGGGGGTTTATATCCTGAAGATCACCGGGGGCGGCAATGCGGAATACGCGGGCCTGCAGCCCGGCGACCGCATCATCAGCATCGACGATACCGCCATTGAAAGCGCGGATCAGGTGGTCAGCATCATTCAGGGCCATAGCGTGGGGGATACCCTGTCCATCATCATTTCCCGTAAAGGCGAGCAGCAGGCCGTCAGCGTCACCCTGTATGGCGTGACCCCGGACAGTTCCGGCAGCGAGCCCACGGTGACCAGCGCCTTGTAATGCCAAGATAAAGCGTGTTATAATAGATAGCAGGCTGTTCAGAAATAAGCCGGCGCAGGCGCGGCCGCGGTTTAGGGACAGCCTGTTCAGAAATTGAGGTGGTTTTATGTCCGGAGGCAGTATGGGTAAGCGGATACTGGTGGTGGATGACGAAGCGAAAATCCGCGCCCTGATCCGTAAGTACGCGGAATTTGAAGGCTACAGCGTGGAAGAGGCGGCGGACGGCATGGATGCGGTGACGGTCTGCCGGGAGCAGGATTTTGATATCGTGATCATGGATGTGATGATGCCGGGCCTGGACGGCTTCTCCGCCTGCCGGGAAATCCGCAAAAGCAAGGATGTGCCGGTGCTGATGCTCTCGGCCCGGGGCGAGGAATATGACCGCCTCCACGGCTTTGAGCTGGGCATCGACGATTATGTGGTCAAGCCCTTTTCCCCCAGGGAGCTGATGATGCGGGTGAATGTGATCATCAGCCGCCGCAGCGCCCGGCTAGATTCCGGCCATGAGCGCCTGAGCTTCGGTGGCCTCACCATTGATTTCCCCGCCCGCCTGGTCTATATCGACGGCGTCCGGGCCGAGCTCTCGCCAAAGGTTTATGATCTGCTCACTTACCTGGTGCGCAACCGGGGCCTGGCTTTAACCCGGGAGCAGCTGATCAGCAATGTCTGGGGTTATGATTTCTTCGGCGACGACCGCACCCTGGATACCCATATCAAGCTGCTGCGGCTGTCCCTGGGCCCATACCGGGATTATATTGTGACCATCAGAGGAGTTGGTTACCGTTTTGAAGCGGAAGAAACAACCGGGCGTTCCTAAACCCCGGCAGGACAACCGGCCCACCCTGGCCATGCGCTGGCACGGCACCCCGCTGCGCTGGCGCATTTTCTTCTATCTGCTGGCCTTTTCCCTGACCATGGTCTGCCTGCTCTGGCTGTTCCAGGTGGTTTATCTGGACGACTTTTACGAGCGGGTGAAAACCGAGAATATTAAGCAGTCCGCCCTGGCCATCCGGGAGGGCGTGACCCAAGGGGATGTGCAGGCGGTGGTGATGGATCTGGCCCAGCGGCGGCAGATCTGCGTCAGCCTCTATAATGTGCAGGATAACGGCTGGAAGGTCAGCTTCCTCCGCACCGCCTCCGCGGATGTCTTGAGCGATTGCATCATCCACCATATCGGCAGCGAGAATATTGCCAGCTACTATTTTTCCGCCCGGGATAATGGCGGCGTGTTCAGCGAGCGCATCAGCCGGGCGCAGTTTTCCCTGCCCGGCGGTCAGGACGGGGACGCCCGTTTCTGGGAAGCCCGGGACATCACCCTGCCGGACAGCCTGGTCTACGCCTCCGTGTTCCAGGATGCGGATGGCCAGACCCATTTGCTGCTGCTGAATGCCAGCATCAGCCCGGTGCACGCCACGGTCAGCACCCTCCGCCAGCAGCTGGTCTGGATCAGCGCCATCCTGGTGCTGCTGGCCCTGATCCTCTCCAACCTGATTGCCAGCCGCCTGTCCCGGCCCATCTGCCGCCTGACCAGGTCTGCCCATGCTTTGGCCGGGGGCAATTTCGCCCAGCATTTCGACGGCGGCGGCTACCGGGAGATCAACGAGCTGGCGGACAGCCTGAACTATGCCGCGGCGGAGCTGGGCCGCAGCGAAAAGCTGCAGCGGGATATTGTGGCCAATATTTCCCATGATCTGCGCACGCCCCTGACCATGATCGGCGGCTATGCGGAATACATGCGGGATTTCCCGGAGGAAGACCGGGTGGAAAGCCTGGCTGTGATCATCCAGGAAACCCAGCGCCTGACCCGCCTGGTCAATGATGTGCTGGATTATTCCCGGCTCAGCTCCGGCACCCAGCAGATCAGCTGTTCGGAATTTGATTTGAGCGAAAGCCTCAGGGATTTTGTCAACCGCTACAATGCCCTGCTGGAGCCGGAAGGCTATCGGATCGGCCTCTCCATCGATCAGGAAGTCATTGTCAACGCGGACGAGGCCCGCATCCTCCAGGCCCTGGGCAATATCCTGAACAATGCCCTGACCCATGCCGGGGCGGATAAGCTGATCCAGGTGCGCCAGGAAACCGGTGAAGGACTGGTGAAGGTCTGGGTCATTGATCATGGCCCAGGCATTGCCGCTGAGGATCTGCCCCATATCTGGGACCGCTACTATCACGCGGACGCGCCGGAGCGGGCCGGCCACAGCAGCGGCTTGGGTCTCAGTATCGTCAAGGGCATTATGGAGCTGCATCATGCCCAGTACGGCGTGGAAAGCGGACTGGGCCAGGGCTGCCGCTTCTGGCTGCGGCTGCCCTATGTCCGGGCCGAGGACTTAAACCGGCTCCTAAGCGCGGAGGACGAGGACGCCTAAACCCGGAAAGCCCCCGCGCCCCTTCACTATGCCGGGCTTTCAGCGGCGCCTTATCATTTTCCCCTTTTCTTCGCATAAGATAGACTGAGGTGATTGCGTGAAAAGCGGGGTGCGGAAGGCGGCGGAGCTGTTGGAGATACCGGCCGGGGTGGCTGGGGATGATTTGCGTCTGGAGCTGATCGGCAGCCGCCTGCTGATCGCGGAAAACCATCAGGGCATCCGGGTCTATCAGCCGGATCTGATCGTTTTCCGGGGCCGGCATGAATGGGCCCGGGTGCGGGGGGAGGGCCTCTGCCTGCTGAGCCTGAGCCGGGAACGCCTGGAAATCCAGGGCCGCATCGATGACGTGCAGCTGGCGGAGGTGGCAAAGCATGAAAACTGACCCCCTCCGCCTGTTCCAGGGTAGCCTGGATATCCGGGTCTTGGGCGATGCCGGCGCTTTTCTGGACGCGGCCTTAAACCAGGGCCTGGAATTGACGGATATTTGCCTGGATAGCCGGGGCTGCAGCGCCCGGCTGGCTTATGATCAGCTGCCCCTGCTGCGCCGGGCCGCCCGGGACAGCCGCTGCCGGGTGCGCTTTGTCCGCCGCCGGGGCCTGCCCTTTTTCCAGGCTTTGCTGCGCCGGCGGCCCTTGCTGCCCCTGGCCGCGCTCCTGGCCTTGCTGCTGATGCTCTTTTTAAGCACCCTGGTGGTGGAAGTCACTGTGGCCGGGGAAGGCCCTCTTTCCGATCAGGAGCTGCAGCAGGTGCTGGATTTGGCGGCGGCGGCGGGCCTGAAGCCCGGCGTGACCCGGCTTCGGGTAGATGTGGAGCAGGTGGAGGCCTATCTGCTCCATGCCATGCCCCAGCTTTTTTATGTGGAAGCCAAGGTCCGGGGCCAGCGGGTGGAGCTGGCGGTGGCCCGGCGGGTGGATGTGACGCCTACGGAAGCCAGGAAGCCCCCGGGCAATGTGGTGGCCCTGGCCGACGGGGTGATCATCGACGTGCTGGTGCGCCGGGGCACAGCCGCGGTGGCCAGCGGCCAGCCGGTGCAGAAAGGCGATGTGCTGATTTACGGCTATTCCGGTTTGAGCGCGGAGCCGGTGGCGGCGGACGGCATTGTCACCGCCCGTATCTGGGCTTCCGGCTATGGGGAATGCCCGCTGAAGGAAACGGGTATGCTGAAAACAGGCAAGAGCGCCTGGTCCGCTAGTGAGATCACTTTTGCCAACGGCCAAACCTGGGTGGTGCAAGGCGGCGGGGAAAGCCCCTTCGGCCTGTTCGTCCAGGAACGGCTCAGGGCCGACGCCTGCTTGTGGAGGAATCTCAGCCTGCCCGTCGAAGTAGTAACCACCGCATTTCACGAGCTTGAAGCCAAGACAACCGTCTACGGCCCGGAAAAAGCCCAGGCCCTGGCCAGGAAACGGGCTGAGCTGAATGCCCGGAAAGCCCTGTTTGCCCAATATGATATCGCCGTAACCCGGATCGTGGAGACCCGGGTGGACGATATCCGGCTGGAAGAAAGCCTGCGCCGGGCCAGCGTCACCCTGGAAGCCCAGACCGAGCTGGGCGGCTTCCAGCCTGCGGCAGCTTCCGGGCCTTAAACGGCAGCCGGCGGCTGCCCCCAGCCTGGACAAGCCGGACCCAGGCATTTGCGGTATTTTATGGAAAGCGGAGCGTCAATCCTATGGCGAACAATGCTTGCTGCCCGGGCAGCGGCTATCTCTCCGGCTGCCTGGTCTGCGGCGGGGAGCTGATTTACAGCCCGGACAAGCCCTTTCAGGTCAGCTGTTATTATTGCGGCAAAACCGAATCTGCCCAGGTTTTTTGCGCCAATGGCCATTATGTCTGCGATGAATGCCATCGCCGGGATATCCTGGCCCTGGTGGAGCAAATCTGCTGGCAGAGCAGGGCCACGGACCCCCTGGAATTGGCTTTGGAAATCTTCGCGCTGCCCATGCTGCATATGCATGGGCCGGAATATCATAGCATTGTCCCGGCGGTGCTGGTGGCGGCTTATGGCAATAGCCTGGGCCGGCAAAACCGGCTGGCAATCAAGGTGGCCATTGCCCGGGGCAAGGCGGTTCCCGGGGGCGCCTGCGGCAGCCATGGGGCCTGCGGCGCAGCCGTGGGCCTGGGCATCGCTTACGCGGTCATCCATCAAACCACCCCCCTTTCCCTGGCGGAACGGGGCCGGGCCAATGAATTGACAGCCCTGGCCCTGCTGGAGATTGGCAAGCGGGGCGGCGCCCGCTGCTGTAAGCGGGAAGCCGTTACCGCCATCCAGGTGGCGAAAGCGGCGTTAGGCGTTTTTGGCGACAGCGGCCGCCCCTATCTTTGCCGCCAGTTTAGCGGCAACCCCGACTGCCTTCATCGGCAATGCCCCTTTTTTCCCAGTCAGGGCGCTGATCCTGCCGGGGTTTAAAACCGTTCTTCTTTTAAAAAAAGAAGAACCAAGAAAAGTTTAAAAGTATCCGGTTTTCACTTTAACCCATTTATTTTCTTTCCTAAATATCATTATCATTCTTTATTATTCTTTTTAAATTTTTAGTTTTAAAATCTTAATCTTAAAGTAAACGGAGAGGCTCAATCCCAGCAGGCCGTGACTTTGCATAAAGTTAAAATTCTTTTGCTTCTTTAATCTTATAAGAAAAGAAGGGTTCTAACAATATAATAGGCCGCTTAAGGCTGTGAGACTGAATAAAGGAGCGTAGGATCTTTGGCAGAACGCAGGATAATTTTGGAGGATAATGTTGTTGCGGCGGAAATTTTCGGTTATCAGGACAAGTATTTGCGCCAGGTGGAGCAGGGCCTGCGGCTGCAGCTGATGGCCAGGGGCGGGGAAATCATTGCCAGCGGCGAGGAGGCGGCTTTAAACCGGGCGGAGCAGGTTTTCCGCCATCTTTATTCCCTGGCAGCCGCCGGGGTGGCCATTTCCGCCATGACGGTGAATTATGCTTTGTCAGCCGCGGATGAGGACAAGCCCAATATCACGGCTTTGCTGACCAAAACGGTTTTTACCACCCCCGGGGGCCGGGCCATCAAGGCCAAAAGCTTTGGCCAGTGGCAGTATTTGCAGGCTATCGACAGCCATGAGCTGGTCTTTGCCATTGGCCCGGCAGGTACGGGCAAAACGTTTCTGGCTGTGGTCAAGGCGGTGATGGCCTTAAAAACCCGGCAGGTGTCCCGGATCGTTTTGGCCAGGCCGGCTGTGGAGGCCGGGGAAAAGCTGGGCTTTCTGCCCGGGGATCTGCAGGATAAGGTCAACCCCTATTTACGCCCCCTTTACGATGCCCTGAACGAGACGATGGGCCTGGAACAGGCCAGAAAGGCTATGGATCGCAATATTATCGAGGTGGCCCCCTTGGCTTATATGCGGGGCCGCACCCTGGACGACGCCTTTATCATCCTGGACGAGGCCCAGAACACCACGCCCCAGCAGATGAAAATGTTCCTGACCCGCCTGGGCCAGGGTTCCCGGGCTATTGTCACCGGGGATATCACCCAGATCGATTTGCCGCCGGGACAGACCTCCGGCCTGATCGAAGCTGAGCGCAGGCTGAAGGATATTGAGGGGCTGGTCTTTTGTTATCTGACCAAAGTGGATGTGGTACGCCACCCCCTGGTGCAGAAAATCATTGAAGCTTATGAGCGGAAGTGGGTGTAGAAAGGATCGCTTATGTTCGCTAAAAAAACCGGCCGCCAGGCGGTGAAATTGAAACAGCTGGGCTGGAAGGAAACCCGTCCGGTCTATCTGGTTTTATGCGTGGCAGTCTTTTATCTGATCCTCAGTATCGGCCTGCTGCCGGAGCGGGTCTCCCTGACCGCCGGGGAAATCGCTGGGGAAGATATTTTTTACGGCGGTAATACCACCAGCTATACCAGTGCCATCCGTACCAATGAGGCCAAGAGCGGCGCTGCCGCGGAAGTGGGGCAGATCATGGTCATTGACGACAAGGTGGCGGAAAACCTGCTGGCCATGGTGGATAGCTATTTCACCGCCGTCAATCTTGCCGCGGAGCGCCGGGCAGAGGCGGAGGCGGATCCGGAGGCAGGGGCCGGGGCTGTTGGCGAGGCTTTGGCAACCCTCCGGACAGAGCTTCCCGGTACCCACAGCGACGAGGTGCTCCAGGCTGTCCTGGAGATGAGCCGCTCTGGCCGGAGCAGCCTGGCCGCTGTTTTCAAGGGGGCTATTGAGGATACCTATGCCCAGGGCGTGTCTGAGAATGAGGTGGAAAACGCCCGCCAGGCCATTGCCACGGCTATTGCCGGCTCCACCATTACGGATAATGAGGAATTGTTTTTAAAGGGCCTGCTGGCCGATATGACCCTGGCTTATAATGAAGTCTTTGATTCCATGGCCACCGCCGCCGCCATTGACGAGGCCATGAGCCAGGTCACGCCGGTGGAGGTGACGGTGAAATCCGGCCAGAAGCTGGTCAGCCGGGGCGCTTCCATTACGCCGGAGCAGATCGAGGCCCTGACCGCCTTGGGCCTGCAAAGTGAAAACGCCGCCTATGCCCCTTATATCGGCCTGCTGTTCCTGGTGGCTTTGCTGTTCAGCCTGCTTTACCTCTATTTGCGGGCCTATCAGAAAAAGGTGTTCGAGCATCGCTCCTCCATGCTCTTGCTGGCGGTGATCCTCATTGTGGTGCTGCTGATCAGCAAGCTGATCTCCCTGGTCAGCGTGGGCGAAGGCCCGGAGGCCGCGGCCCAGATCGGCTATTTGCTGCCGGTGGCCTCAGCCTCCATGCTCATCGCCGTGCTGCTGGACCGGGATACGGCCATTGTCTGCACCCTGTTCCTCTCGGCCTGCGTGGGCATTATCATGGATGGGCAGATGGCCTTTGCCCTGACAGCCATGGCCGGCGGCCTGACCGGCATCCTTTCCGCGGCCAATCTGAGCCAGCGCAGCCAGTTCGTGGGGGCCAGCCTCTATATCACCGGCGCCAATCTGCTGGTGATCGGCACCTGGGGCCTGGTCTGGAGCCAGAATTATTCCATCATTGCCTTAGGCCTGCTGTTCGGCCTGATCAACGGCCTGCTTTCCGCCATTTTGGCCATGGGCTTGCTGCCTTATCTGGAAAGCGGCTTTGGCGTGACCACAGTGGTGCGGCTGCTGGAATTATCCAATTCCAATCACCCGCTGCTGAAACGGCTGATGATGGAAGCCCCCGGCACCTATAACCACAGCATCCTCCTGGGCAATCTGGCGGAAACCGCTGCCGACGCCATTGGCGCCAATGCCCTTTTGGTACGGGTCTCTTCTTACTATCATGATATCGGCAAGCTGAAAAGGCCCCATTTTTATATCGAGAACCAGCGCAGCGGGGAGAACCCCCATGATAAGCTGCAGTCCAGCCTGTCGGCGATGATCATCACCTCCCATGTGCAGGATGGGATAAAAATGCTGAAAGAGCAGCGCTTCCCCGCGGAAATCATCGATATTGTGGAGCAGCACCATGGCAACAGCGTGCTGACCTATTTCTATCATAAAGCCAGGGAAATGGCCCTGGATCCGGATGAGGTGAAGCTGGAGGATTACAGCTATAAGGGCCGGCCGCCCCAAACCAAGGAAGCGGCCCTGGTGATGCTGGCCGATTCGGTACAGGCCGCGGTGCAGTCCCTGAGCAGCCCGGATCAGCAGCAGCTGGAAAACCGGGTGCAGGAAGTGATCAAGAGCAAGATCGCCGACGGCCAGCTGAAAGAATGCCCCCTGACCTTCCGGGATCTGGAATTGATCGGCCAAAGCTTTATGATGGTCTTATCCGGCATGAACCATAGCCGCATCGCTTACCCGGAACAGGAATTGCCCGAACCGACCCTGGCCTTGGAAACCAAGGCGGTTGCTGAACCGGGTTTACCAGGGGAAACAGAAAACCAAGCGGAAAATAAGGCGGAAAACGAAGGGAGCGGCGGCAGTCATGACAGTCAGCCTAACCATCAGCCGGAAGCGGCAGGCGAAAGCCACTGACCCGGCCCTGCGCCGGCTGCTCCGGGCAGCGGCCAGGCAGACCCTGGCGGCGGCGGGTTTCAGCCAAGAGGCGGAAATCAGCCTGCTGCTGGTGAACGACGCTGAGATCCGCCAACTGAACGCCGGCTACCGGGGGAAGGACGCCCCCACCGATGTGCTGTCTTTCCCCCTGCTGGAAGACGGGGCCCTGCCCCAGCCCGGCCCCGGCCCGGTTCTCCTGGGGGATATCGTCATCTCCACAGAGCGGGCGGCAGCCCAGGCCCAGGCCTATGGCCATAGTTATGCCAGGGAAATGGCCTTCCTCTTTATCCACGGCCTGCTGCATTTGCTGGGTCATGACCATGAGCTGGGTCCGGCCCAGGAAAAGGCCATGTTCAGCATGCAGGATCAGCTCATCGCCAGCCTGGCCGGGTTTTTTGTTGAGGCGTAAAAGCTTGGGAAACCGTTCTTCTTTTATAAAAGAAGAACCAAGAAAATTTATATTATAGTTGGATTTTACGCTATGCATAGCGACTTTCTTTAATAATTACTTTTATTTATTAAAGGATTTTAAATACTAAGTATAACTAGCTGCCGCAATCAAACAGCCATTTAAAGTTCTTTTCTTTCTTTTCTTACAAGAAAAGAAAGGTTTTGGATTTATAATTTTAACAAAATTTCTAAGCAGGAACAGGAGGCCGGATTTGAGCGGAAACTATGCCATCAGCAGCTATCCCGACGCCCGGGCCGTCACGGCGGAGCTGGACGCGCTGATCAAAAAACCCATTACCCGTTTGCGCCGGGAGGCGCTGGAACATTATCTCAGCGATTACTTTGAGGCCCGCTGCGGCCGCTCCCAGGCGCTGAACCAGGCGGCCATGGGGGTGATTCCCGGCGGCGTGCAGCATAATCTGTCTTTCAATTATCCCTTCCCCCTGGCCATGGACAAGGCGGAGGGGCCGTATCTTTGGGATGTGGACGGCAACCGCTATTTTGACCTGCTCCAGGCCGGGGGGCCTACGGTGCTGGGCAGCAACCCAACCGCGGTGCGGGAAAAGGTGATTGAGCTGCTGAACCATTGCGGCCCGGTGACCGGCCTGTTCCATGAATATGAGTATTTGCTGGCGGAAAAGATCAGCGGCCTGATGCCGGCGGTGCAGAAATTCCGCATGCTGGGCAGCGGCAATGAGGCAGGCATCGCCGCCATCCGGGTGGCCCGTTTAGCCACCCGGCACAAGCATATTTTGAAGATGGGCGGGGCTTATCATGGCTGGAGCGACCAGCTTTGCTACAGCCTGCGGGCCCCTTATTCCCGGGGCCTGATGGCCAATGGGGTGCCGGGCTATCTGTTCCGCAAAACCGGGGAATTTTTCCCCAATGATCTGAATGATTTGGAACGCCAGCTGAAATTGAACCGGGGCAGCGGCGGCACGGCGGCGGTGTTCATCGAGCCTTTGGGGCCGGAAAGCGGCACCAGGCCTCTGGATTTTGATTTTAATAAGGGCGTGGAAGCCCTGTGCCATAAATACGGGGCGCTGCTGGTTTTCGACGAGGTGGTCACCGGCTTTAGGGTGGGCCTCCAAGGCGCCCAGGGCTATTTTGGCGTCAGTCCGGATCTGACCATGTTCGGCAAGGTGATGGGCGGCGGCTATCCCAGCGCCGGCGGGCTGGGGGGCAAGGATGAATATATGCGCTTCCTGGGGGCCGGGCTCACGGATATGCGGGTGAAAACCGCCCTGGTAGGCGGCACCCTGGCGGCCAATCCCCTGACCTGCGTGGCTGGTTATCAGACGATTTGCGAGATCGAGGCCACGGACGCCTGCGCCAAGGCCGGGCTGGTGGGGGATCTGCTGACCGCCGGCTTAAAGGCGCTGATCGCAAAGCGGGGCCTGCCCTTTGTGGCTTATAACCAAGGCTCGGTTTGCCATCTGCAAACCACCGCGCCCATGCATTTTGTGGTGGATTGGAGCAAGCCCTGGAAGCTGCCCTCCCTGCTCAAGGAAACCGCTGCCCGGAAAGAGGCCATGGAGGAACTAGGCGCGGCTCTGTCGGCGGAGGGGCTGATCACCCTGGCCGGCAGCCGCTTTTATACCAGCGCCGCTTATACGCCGGATATGGTGCCGGAGCTGCTGGCCTATTTTGACCGGGTTTTCGCCAATATTGAGGTATAGGCTGGCCTCCTTAGCCCGGATGGAGGTATGACCCGGCCCGGGGCAGGTATGAGGCGGCCCGACCGGGGCATCAAAGCGCGATCGTTAAAGAAAGCCGGAGAACCACTGGTTCTCCGGCTTTGGTCTGGCGTTTTTTTTAACCCAGGGGGTTCAGATAGCAGATTGCCGGGCTGAGCTCCCCTTGCACCAGGGCGGCTTCCAGGCCGGGCGCCTGGTCCCGCTGGGGTTCGAAAGTTTCGATCAGCCGGGTCAGGCCTTCCCGGGTCAGCTCCTTGGTCAGCAGGGGCTGGCCGCCGGGGGCTGGGGAAAAGTCGGCATAGCCGGCCACCACGGAAAGGAGCATCAGCTTCTGGATGCGCTCTTTGCCCCAGTAGGCGATGAGATCGCTTAAGTCCGTATCCACCGTGTGCAGGGTCACGATATAGGCGGCGGTATCCCCGGCATAGGCCAGGGACAGCCGGCTGATGGCCGGATCCGCCTGTTCCGGCTGATCCGTGTAGTAGACGGCGTAATTATTACCCTCAGCGTCGGAGATCAGCGCGCCCCGCTCCTTGATCAGCTGGGTATATTCTTCCAGGCAGAGATGATGCTCGGTCATATACTTGGCATGCTCCCGGCCCACATAGCGGAAATGCCAGGGCTCGAAGATATAGCCGGTGAGCTCGGTTTTATCCGCGGCATAGCGCAGGATAAAACCGTAGCGCCAGCAATTGATGGCCAGCCATTTGCCGGCCTGGGTGCTGCCGAAACCCTCATCCATGCTGCCGCCGTTCTCCCAGGAGACCAGGTCGATGGCCAGGCCGGTCTGGTGTTCGCTGGCTCCCGGAGGCGCCACGATGGTGCCGGCCAGCGCCGCCGCTTGATCCCGGCCATAGCCCAGGTTCCGGTAATAGCTGGTTTTCTGCTGGTAGAGGCTGCTCTGCACCGCATAGCTGCGGTAGCCGGAAGCGCCGTAAACATCGTCGATGCCCGCTTCCTTCATGGCGGCTGCCATTTTGCCCAGGGCTTCGGCCGCGGCCCGGGTCATCTTCACGCTGCTGCCCGCGGGCAGATAGTCGCTGAGCTTCACCAGGTCGTCGGGGACATCGTCCGCGGCCAGCACGTGGCTTTTGTTCACCAGCATCATCTGGCGCTGGCTGTCCAGGGCCAGGCCGGGCCTGGCTGGAACCAGGGCCAGCAGCAGGGCCAGGATCAAAAGGGCCGCCAGTTGTTTGATCAGGGTAAAAAGAGTGTGATCCGCCATATGGTCCAGGCCTCCATTGCCTGCCGCCCGCTAATCCCGGCGGGCGAATTTCCGTAAATATTCACTGATAAAGCCGTCCAGATCCCCGTCCATCACCGCGTCCGCATTGCCCATTTCATAGCCGGTGCGGTGATCCTTGACCAGGCGATAGGGCTGGAAGACATAGGAGCGGATCTGGCTGCCCCAGCCGATCTCCTGCTGCTCGCCCCGGAGCTGGGCCAGCTCCGCTTCCCGTTCCCGGAGCTTCAGATCCAGCAGCTTGGCTTTGAGCATGGCCATGGCCCGGTCCTTATTGGAAAACTGGCTGCGCTCATCCTGGCATTGCACCACAATGCCGGTGGGGAGATGGGTGATGCGCACCGCGCTGTCGGTTTTGTTCAGATGCTGGCCGCCCTTGCCGGAACTGCGGTAGGTGTCGATGCGCAGATCGTCGCTGTCCACGACGATCTCATTATCATCCGCCACCTGGGGCAGCACATCCACCGAGGCAAAGCTGGTATGCCGCCGCCCCGCCGAATCATAGGGGGAGATGCGCACCAGCCGGTGCACGCCCCGCTCGCTTTTCAGGTAGCCGTAGGCGTTGAGGCCGTAAACGCCGATGGTGGCGCTTTTCACCCCGCCCTCGTCAGCGGGGAGGCTGTCCAGCAGTTCCGTCTTGAAGCGCCGCCGCTCAGCCCAGCGCAGGAACATCCGGAGCAGCATTTCCGCCCAATCCTGGGCTTCCAGGCCCCCGGTGCCCGCATGCACCGTCAGCACCGCGTCATGGCTGTCGTAATCGCCGGAGAGCAGCTGGGATAATTCCAAATCATTGAGGGTCTTTAAAAATTTCAGGGCGGCCCGTTCCGCCTCGCTGATGAAGCTATCGTCCTCCAGGGCCAGTTCAATCGCTGTTTCCGCGTCCTGCCCCTGGTCAAAGGCGGTTTGCCAGGCTTTCACCACCTCCCGGCGGTGATTGATCTGGCTGAGCATGGTTTGGGCCTGCTCCCGGTCGTTCCAGAAATCCGGGGCAAAGGTTTTCTGCTCCAGCTCCGCTATTTTCTCCTGTTTGGCCTGGATGTCAAAGAGACCTCCGGAGCATTTCGACTTTTTCCAGGCCTTCCGCCACCTGGGGGCGCAAATCTTCAATCAACATATGGTTTCCCCTTAAATCAGGCAGAATAAACATGGGTTGCTGGAAATCCGGCTGAAAGCAGCCGCCGGGCCGCCGGGCCGGTTTCGGCCGCTTGCCCTACCCTATATTATAACCTTCGGTTTTTGCCCAGTCAACCGCAAAAAAAAGGGAGCCGGTTGCGAATGCCGGCCCCCTTTTCCCTCTCTCCCCTTCTGAAAAGAACGATTCCCTTTCGTTCGCGATATGTTCACATTACATTCACATATCTTATGACCCATTATAATGGCAGCAGCCGGATTAGTCAAGACGAAAAATGAAAAAGAATCGCCTAATCGCAGAGGGAAGCCGATTTACAGCGTGGCCACCATCACGGCTTTGATGGTATGCAGCCGGTTTTCCGCCTGGTCGAACTGTTTACCATGGCGGCTGAGAAAGACCTCGTCGGTGACTTCCCGGATATCATAACCCTTTTCCAACTGCGTCTTGGCCATTTCGGTTTCAAAATCATGAAAGCTGGGCAGGCAATGGAGGAAGATGCAGTCCGGATTATTGGTTTTGGCCAGCAGCCCGCCGTCCACCCGGTAAGGGGTGAGCAGCCGCACCCGCTCCGGGATTTTTTCCTCCTCGCCCATACTGGCCCAGATATCCGTATAGAGCACATCCGCCCCCTCCGCCAGGCTTAAGTCCGCGCCGTATTCGATGGTAGCGCCGCTTTCCCGGGCAGCTTCGGCGCAGGCCGCCAGCACTTCCGGGGCAGGCGCCAGTTCCGCGGGCCCCAGGCCCACATAGTGCATACCCAGCTTGGCCGCGATATACATCAGGCAATAGGCCACATTGTTCCGGGTATCCCCGCAGAAAACCAGCTTGACCTGGTTCAGGGGCTTGGCGGCATATTCCTCAATGGTCATCACATCCGCCAGGGCCTGGGTGGGATGATCCACATCGGTCAGGCCGTTCCAGACCGGCACGCCGGAATATTTGGCCAAATCGATGGGCACCTGGGGATCATAGCCCCGGTATTCGATGCCGTCATAGAGCCTTCCCAGCACCTTGGCCGTATCAGCCAAGCTTTCCTTTTTACCCATCTGGGAGCTTTTCGAATCCAGGAAGGTCACATGGGCCCCCTCGTCCAGGGCCGCCACCTCAAAGGAGCAGCGCGTGCGGGTGCTGGTCTTTTCAAAAAGCAGCACAATATTCTTGCCCGCCAGCGCCTGGCCGATGACGCCGGAACGCTTTTTGGCTTTCAGATCATGGGAAAGATCCAGCAGATAACGGATCTCCTCCGGTTTGAAATCCATGACGGATAGAAAGCTTTTGCCTTTAAGATTGATTGCCATAATGCGCCTCCCATTATATTCATGCTTAAAACCTTTAAAACAATTCTTCTTTTAACCTAGCCGGCTTTTGCCTATTATAAATCATAATTTGATTAATTTAAAGTTCTTTAGCTTCCTTTCTTAACAAGAAAGGAAGGGTTTTAAACAGGCTTCCCTACCCCTGAAAAGCGGTTTTGATCCGCTCACAGGCGTCGTCGATCTGTTCATAGCTGATGATAATGGGCGGGGCGAAGCGGATGGTATGGTCATGGGTTTCCTTGGCCAGCACGCCGTTTTTGATGAGCTTTTTCACATAGCCGAAGGCCGGGCCGGTGAATTCCACGCCGATCAGCAGTCCTTTGCCCCGGATATCCAGGATATCGCCGTTTTGGATTGTCCTGAGCTTATTCATAAAATATGCGCCCTTTTCCGCGGCTTGCTGGGCATAATTGTCCCGCACCAGGATTTCCAGGGCCTTCAGGGAGCAGGCGCAGGCCAGGGGATTGCCGCCAAAGGTGGAGCCATGGGAGCCGGGGGTGTAGAGGCCCAGGATCTCCCGGCTGGCGGTAATGCCGGACATGGGCATGATGCCGCCGCCCAAGGCCTTGCCCAGGATATATATATCCGGTTCCACCTCTTCCAGCTGGCTGGCGAACATTTTGCCGGTGCGGGCGAAGCCGGTTTGCACCTCGTCGCAGATCAGCAGCACCTGATGCTTGGTGCAGATCTCCCTGGCTTTTTTCAGGAAGCCGGCGGGGGGCACGATGATGCCGGCCTCGCCTTGGATCGGCTCCACCAGGAAGGCCACGGTGTTTTCGCTGATGGCTGCTTCCAGGGCTGCGGCGTCGCCGAAGGGGATGATTTTGAAGCCGGGGGTATAAGGCCCGAAATGCTCCTTGGCCAGGGGGTCGGTGGAAAAGCTGATGATGGTGATGGAGCGGCCGTGGAAATTGTTTTCGCAGACAATGATTTCCTGCTTGCCGTTTTCCACGCCCTTGACGGCGTTCCCCCACCAGCGGGCGGTTTTCAGGGCGGTTTCCACCGCCTCGGTGCCGGTATTCATAGGCAGGGCCATTTCCTGGCCGGTGACTTCGCAGATCTTCTCATACCAATCGCCCAGCAGGTTATTGTGGAAAGCCCGGCTGGTCAGGGTCACTTTATCCAGCTGCTCCTTGGCGGCCTGGACGATTTCCGGATGCAAATGGCCGAAGTTATGGGCGGAATAGGCGGACAGCATATCATAATAGTGCTTGCCCTCCGGATCATAGACGTCCACCCCCTGGGCTGTGGCGAAAACAACGTCCTTAGGTTGATAATTATGCGCGCCCAGCCGATTGGTTTTGGCGATGATTTCAGCGGATGTTAGCATGTATTTTCTCCTTCCCCGGTGTCTGCCGGACTATGTTTATGAATAAATAAACATAAAAAACGAATATGAATACATGATATACCGATGTTGGCCGATTGTCAAGCAAAAATTTGCACTTTTTCTGTCAAAGGCCAATCCCGGCCCGGCAGCCGCCGGCCGCCGGCCAAGGGGTCTGGCCTGAAATCCCGGGGGCCGGGATAAAGTGTTTGTAAAAAAGCCGGTTCCGGCGTATAATAGAGAGGTTGACAGGAGGGATCTTTCATGGGTAGAATCCGTTTTTTCCTGGCTTTGGCAGCAGCCCGCCTGGCAGCCCTGGCCATCAGGATCATTGACCGGGAGCGGGGGACAAGCCTGCCGGGGAAAATCGCCCTGAAGCTGGACCCGGCTTTTATCCGCCATTTCCGCGGCGCGGAGCCGGCCCGCACCATTTTCGTCACCGGCACCAATGGCAAAAGCACCACCACCAATCTGCTGGCCGCCATGCTGCGGGAAGCCGGCTTTTCCCTGGCGGTGAATCTGGAAGGGGCCAACCTGCTGGCCGGGGTGGCTGTGACCCTGATGCGGAACGCCAACTGCTGGGGCCGGATCAAAAGCGACTATATCCTGATGGAAACGGATGAGCGCTTTTTGCCAGCCATCAGCCGGGAGCTGCAGCCCGGCCATCTGCTGGTCACCAATATCCAAAAGGACCAGGTGCAGCGGAATGGGGAGCCGGATATCATTTACCGCAAGATCCGCCAGGCCATCCGGCCGGAAACCCATGTTTATCTGAATAATGACGAGCCTTATACCGCCTCCCTGCTCCGCTTTACCGATCACCCTATCTTTTACGGCGTGGCGGTGAATGAGAAATCCTTTAGCAAGCCGGATTTTTATACCACCACCCTGCCTTGCCCCATTTGCGGCGGGCCCATTGCCTTTGCCTGCTACAATATTGACAATATCGGCCCCTTCTCCTGCGGCAGCTGCGGTTTTTCCGGCCAGGAAGCGCCGGAATATCTGCTGGAAAGCATCGATTACCAGGTGCATCTGGCGGAGATGAACGGCAAAACCTGGCCTTTCCGCTATGACGCGCCCTATTTCCTCTACTGTTACGCGGCGGCTTTGGCCCTGGCCCAGGAGCTGGGCTTGCCGGTTGCGGCCATTGCCAAGGCCGCGGGGGAATTCGTCAATATCGGCGGCAGGCTGGAGGATATCCGGGCCGGGGGCAAAACCATCCACTATATCCGCATGAAGCAGGAAAACCCGGAAACCCTGCAAAGCGCCTTGGATTATATCGCCGCCGACCAGGGGGAGAAGATTTTCCTCTTAGGCCTGGAAGAGCTGGTGGATTTCCATCCCCATTATACCAATACCTTTTATGCTTACGACTGTGATTTTGCTAAGCTGATCCAGTCCAATATCCAGCGCTACATCTGCTTTTCCGATACGGTGGGTTATGACACAGCCCTCCGCCTAGTCTATGCCGGCGTGCCCCGGGAGCGGATCAGCGTCATCCCCAGCGACGACGACCAGGCCATTATCGACGAGCTGCAAAAATACCCGGCGGAGCGGGTTTATCTGATCACCTGGCTGAAGAAGTTCTATGAGCTGCAGAAATTCGCGGAAAAACAGCAGGCTTAGGCAGGTAACGCTTGGAACCGGGCCGGTATGACTGATTCAATACTATGGACGAGGTAGGCAAATGGATAAGCTGATCATCAACTGGATGTATCCGGATGTGCTGCATCTCCACGGCGACCGGGGCAATCTGATGGCCCTGGCCCGGGTGGGCGGCTTTTTAGGCCTGGCAATCGAAATCCGCCGCCAGGAGACCCCGGAGCAGCCGGCGGACCTGGCCGAAGGGGACATGCTGGTTTTCACCGCCGGGGAGCTGCGCTGCATGCCCCGGCTGGTCCAGGCCCTGGAAAAGCAGCGGCCGGAGCTGGAGGCCTTTGTGGCCGCGGGCAAGCCCATCCTGGCTGTTGCCAACAGCGGCGCGATCCTGGCTCAGCAGACCCAATTTCTGGATGGGGGCAGCTTCCCCGGCTTAGGCCTGCTGCGGATGACTTGCCGGGAGCGGGAGCGGGTTTACGGGGACGACCTGGCCTTTAATCTGCCGGATGGCCTGGAGATCCTGGGCAGCCAGATCCAGGTCATGGATACCCAGCTGCTGGAAGGCCAGGAACCCCTGGGCGTCCTCTCCTATGGCCGGGGCAATAACAGCGGCCAGGTGCAGCTGGGCGGCGGCCCGGAAGGGGCCAGAAGCGGCCAGGTGATCTTCACCAATACCCTGGGCCCGCTGCTGGTGAAAAACCCCCGCTTTGCCGCGCGGCTGCTGCAGGCGGCGGCCCAGGCCAAGGGCCTGGATATCAGCGCCGAGCTGCGGCCGGAGCTGGTGGAGCTGGAAGATAAATCCGCCCTGCTGATCAAGGAATTTATTCGCCGAAAGCAATGAGATAAAAAGGAAATAATGCTATGTATCCGAGAATCGTCATCAATAGCCAAGGCCTCTATGAAAACGCCAGGCTGCTGCTGGAACTCTGTCAATCCCGGGGCGTCCGGCTGCAGGCCGTGGTCAAGGCCCTGGCCGGCCAGGCCCGGCTGATCCAGGGCCTGGCGGATCTGGGCGTGACCAATTTCGGCGACGTCCTGCTGGCTGATATCGCCTGCTATCGCCAGGTACCGGGGGAAAAGTGGCTGATCCGCCTGCCCATGCTTTCCGAATTGGCGCAGCTGGTGACGCTTACCGACGGCTGCCTGGTCAGCGAGGAAGCCGCCCTGCTGGATCTGGACCGGGCCGCCGGGGCTAAAGGCCGGATCTACCAGGTGCTGCTCATGGCGGAGCTGGGCGATCTCCGGGAGGGCTGTTTGGAGCCGGAATTGCTGGAGCTGGCCCGGCTGGCGGAAAGCCTGCCCCATCTTCGGCTGAAAGGCCTTGGCGCCAATCTTTCCTGCTATGGGGAAATTCTGCCGGACGACGCCAATATGGCGGAGCTGATCCGCCTGACCGAAGGGGTGGAAGCCTTGATCGGCCGGGAGCTGGATATCGTTTCCGGCGGCAATAGCAGCAGCTATCTGCTGCTGGCCCAAGGCCGCCTGCCCCGCCGGGTCAATGAGCTGCGGATGGGGGAAAGCTGGCTTTTGGGCAATGTGCCCTGCCACGGCCAGGCCATCCCCGGCTATCAGCGCCACAATTTCCGGGTGGAAGCGGAAATCATCGAATTAAAAGAAAAGCCCTCCCTGCCCTATGGCAGCCAAGGCGGCAGCGACAGCTTTGGCGGGCATCAGGATTTCCCGGATTTAGGGATCCGCCGCCGGGCCTTGCTGGCCTTGGGCAAGCAGGATCTGTATATCAGCGGCCTGATGCCCCTGGCTCCCGGCGTCACCATCCTGGGCGGCAGCAGCAATTGCCTGATCTGCGACGTCACCGGGGCGGAAGGAGACCTGCGGGTGGGGGCCAGGCTCAGCTTTGGCTGCGATTACGCGGCCCTGGCTTCGGCCATGGCCGCGCCCCATCTGGAAAAGGTGATCGAACAGCCGTAGTGTCCCTACGCTACGCCCAAGTTGCGGTCCTGGGTGCTTTCCTCTGCGGCCGGACCGCTCGCGGCGCTCACTGACAGCCGCTGCCGGGAAGCCCCCATGGCCTTCCGCTTTGCCCCGGTTTCGTTGTCTGGCGCAGTATATGGACGGCTTGCCGCCTGCTGTCAAGCCTCTTATGTCCTCCGCAAATATACAATGCCCGCGTTGGTCAACGCGGGCATTGTTTTTTCTGTTCACAAAGGAAAGACGGCAGCCGGCCTTACTCCGGCAGCTGATCCATAATTTCGTCGCTGATATCATAATTGGCGTAAACCGCCCGCACATCGTCATTGTCTTCCAGCGCTTCCACCAGCTTGATCAGCTTGGCCGCGGTTTCCGCGTCCGTGATGGGAATGGTGCTGGCCGGCTGCATGATGATTTCCGCCTCAGTCACCTGATACCCCGCTTCCAGCAGGGCGCCGCGCACCGCCTCCAGCTCCGAGGGGTTGGTGATGATCTCCGCGCTGGCCGGGATATCCTCGTCCTCATCCCCCGGGTTTACCAGCATATCCTCAGCCCCGGCGTCCAGGGCCGTCATCATCAGCGCGTCCTCGTCCTTACCGGCCAGGCTCACCAGCACCTGGCCCTTGCGCTCAAACAGATAGCTGACGCAGCCGGTTTCTCCCAGGTTGCCGTTATTGCGGTTGAACAGGTAGCGGATCTCGCTGGCGCAGCGGTTGCGGTTGTCCGTCAGCATTTCGCAAAGGATGGCCACGCCCCCGGCGCCGTAGCCCTCATAGAAAAATTCCTCGATGGCCGCGCTTTCCCCCAGGCCCGCCGCCTTTTCAATGCAGCGCTTGATATTGTCCGCGGGCATATTGTTGTTCTTGGCTTTCTGTACGCACATTTTCAGGCGGAAATTGCCGTCCGGGTCCGGGCCCCCGGCCCGCACCGCCACAGCGATTTCTTTAGCCATCTTGGTAAAAATTTTGCCCCGCTCCGCGTCGTTAGCGCCCTTCTTGCGTTTGATATTCGCCCATTTGGAATGTCCAGACATACGTTTATCCCTCCAAGGTCAAGTCATGGGTCTGTGGTTTGTTTTATTTATTGTATACGCGATGGTCAAAATCCTTTAAAACCCTTCTTTTCTTGAAAGAAAAGAAGCAAAAGAACTTTAAATGTATTCAAAATGAAGTTTGCAATTGGCTCTCGCTTCTTGATAAAAACGTCGCTAAATGCATCATATCAAATCATAAAGCAGAATGCGGTTTCCAAAGGCGGCGAGCCTTTGGTCGTTTTAAGGGGGTGCGGGGAGTGCAGAGGGGCAAAGGGGGGAAATCGAAATCCCCCTAGCCCCTTTGCCCCTCGCCGGGCAGGCGAGCCATTAAACTAGCAGCAAACAGATACATCATCCAAAGCAGAACATAACTAGTAACTAGCCGCCGTCCTTACCCCGCCAAGCTCACCAGCTCCAACGCCCCACCGGCAGCCATTTGCGGGCCGCAGATGATCAGGGCGGCGGCGACGCCGGGGATGGCCAGGGCAAAGTCGCAGGCAGCGGCCAGATCCCCTGGGCCTTTAACCAGGTTCCCGGCAGCGCTGGCAGCCGCGTCGGCCAGGGCCGGGTCCGGGGCCACGATCAGGGCCGCGTCGGCCTTGCCATAGCTGAAGCTTTTACCGATCGTGCCGGAGCTGGTACAGACGCCGCAGGGCAGCTGCCCGGCTGCCAGGCGGATGCCCAGATGCCGGGTGAAGGGGCTCCCGGCCCCGGCGTAAACGCTGACCACCCGGTCTTTCTTGCCTGCCAGAAAAATGTCGCCGCCGTTTTCCACGATCACCTGATCCGTGGAGCTGAGCAGGAACTGCCCGGCCAGGCCGGCAAAAGCCCCGGCCACGGCAGCCATGGGGCCCACGCCGGCCAGGGCGGCGGCGGCAGTCATCTGTTGGACAATACCCGGCTTCGGGCCGGGATCGGTCCAGGGCCGGTGGGTGGCGGCGAAATCCGGATTATCCCGGATATACTGCAGCAGCCGGGCCCGGCTGTCGATCAGGACGTCGTTCAGCCCTTTGGCCAGATCCCTGTCCCAGACCTGTGGCGGCAGCCAGATGGCCAGGTCGGTTTCGCCCAGTACCAGCCGGTGCCGCTCCAAATCGTTGTTGACCCGGTTCCGGTAAGCCCGGGGGGGCGTTGATTCAGAAATCCAAATGCACCGCCTTTACCGGGCAGGCCAGGATGCAGATCTGGCAGACCATGCATTTGTCCCCGTTAAAGCGGACCGTCATGTCCGGCCGCCGCACAGCCAAGGCCCCGGTGGGGCAAACCGCGGTGCAAGCGCCGCACTGGGTGCAGCTTTGCTCATCCCAGGACACATGCTCGGTGAGCAGGCTCACGGTCAGGCCCAGCTCCCGCAAATAGGTCAGGGCCCGCTCCAGATCGGCTGCGTCCCCGGTGAGGCTTAGCACCAGATAGCCCTGTTTATCCGGGCTGATGGAAGCTTTCATGATATTGGGGATCAGCCGGTAATCCGTAGCCAGGCGGTAAACCACCGGCTCTTCCACCCGATCAGCGCTGAAACCCAGGAAAATGTTGGTGGTCACCTGTCCTGTCATCAGCAGCAACCCTCCCTTTGATAATCGGCGTCGCCGGGCAGCAGCGCCGTTGGCTGGGGAATCTGGAATTTCCCCGCCTGTATCCAGGCTTTCAGGATATCGGCGATCTCCAGGGCCACGCTGTAGCTGGACAGCGGAGCGGTGCGGATCTTCCGGCCCTGCCATTCCACTTCGCCGGTTTTCAGCTGGGCATAGTTCAGGCGGCCCACCGCGCAGTCCCCGCCGGTGGGGTAGCCGTCCGGGCCATAATCGCAAAGGGGCGCTTCAATATCCCCGTCCGAAACCGCGCAGAAGCCCATGGTCTCCTCGTCTAGGATGGGGATGGGGATGCCGATGCCCATTTGCAGGGAGACCCCGTAGCCGGTAAGGCTGACCCCCCGGACAAAGCGGCTGTCCATCTGTTTCAGATCGCCGATCACCGCCAGGGTGCCTGCGCCACCCAGGGGGATGCCCTGGGCGTTCCGGGGGTCATTAGGGGCATGCTGGGTGCCGGGCCAGGCCACAAAGCCCTCGCCGCCGCCGAGGAAAATATGGCTGCCCAGGCCGATGGTGCGGTAATAGGGGTCGTTCAGCAGGGGCGAAAGCTGGCCGGCGCTGGAATAGTGGATATTGCCCCCCCTGGGCTTCAGGATGCCCATGTAAGTATAGACCGTTTGGTCGGAAAGGTTGATGGCCACATTATAATTCTGGTAGCAGTTCCGGGGGCTGAAGAGGAAGGCTTGCCGGAAATCAGCCAAGGTCATGGTCTGTTCCAGCTTCCGCCGGGGATAGCAGTCCGTGCCATAGGCGTCGGCAGCGACCCGCACCGCTTTCCCAGCCACCAGGGCTTCGATCACATGGCCGCCGCCATGGCGGAAATGGCCGGGATGATGGGCATTGGCCGGATCGTTCAGGGGCAGCTCTGTGGCGCCCAGATAGCAGTCGGCGGCGGCCAGGCCGCCATAGGCAGGCACATCGTCCAAATAGATATGGGTCATCTTCATTTTCGGCTTGGTATGCCAGAAATTGAGAAAAGCCCCGCTGCTGCACATGATGCCGAAGGTGCCGGTAGTGACCACGTCGATCTTTTCCGCCGCGGCCTTGACCCCCAGATCCTTAACAATACCGATGACTTCCTCCGCGTTGACCACCACGGCCTTGCCGGCTTTGATCTTGGCGTTGATCTCCTCATAGGTTCTTTTGACCATCTTTCGCTGAACACTCCTCTGCTTTTTGTGCCTGTTTTAGTCTGCCGACCCCTTGTCCCGCTCCGGCGCGGCCCGGGGGCCAATCCGCAGACCCGGCGCAGCCGACACGCCGGGTCTGGTTTTTGCTCAGGTTTGGCCTTGGCTTTTAATAGGTGACGCTGACCGTGCCGGACCAGGAGGAATACTGCTCGCTGTCCACATTCAGGGCATAGGCCTTGTAGGTGTAGGTGACGCCCTTGGTCAGGCCGGTATCGGTATAGTCCAGACCGTTGACCTTGAAGCGCTGGGCCTCGCTGCCGTCGTTGCCGCTGCGTTCCAGCACATAGAGGACGGATTTATTATTGTCGCCGTCCCAGGCCACATAAATGCCGGCGTCGGTGACGCCCAGGCGCAGGTTTTCCGGCATCGGCGGGGTGACGGCGGAATCATAGTCCCAGCTGCCGCCTTCCTCCTCATAGCCGCCGCCCTGGTCGGAGCCGGGGTTCAGCACGCTGGTGCCGCTGACCTGGTGATCCGCCAGATCGCAATAGGTGGTAGGCATGGTGCTGGCGGTATAATGGCGCAGCGCCACATATTCCCAGGGGCAGCCGCCGCTGCTGCCGTCCGCCGGGATATTGGCAATCACCGGCAGGCCGTGATGCCGGGGATCCGTGCAGACATAAACGCTCTGCAGCCTGGTGGAATAGGAGAAATGCACGTTGCAGGCCGCGGCGGGCTTATAGAGGGCATAATCCGCCACCTTCTCGCTGGGGGCTTGTCCCTCCGGATAGGTGAGCATGACCTTGGGGATGACATTGGGGCAAAAATCGCTGGCCAGCAGGCCGGTATCGGCGCAGATCATCACTTGCTCCCAAACGTCGCTGACCCCCTGGGTGCCAAAGGCGGAGCGGAAAAGCTCAGAGCCGATATAGTCCCCGGGCGTCAGCGAGCTGGGGGATTTGCCGGACTTAAGGTCAACGCTCAAGCTGACGACCCCGTCCGGCCTGGAAAAATTTGCGCTCTCATAATTTTCCAGAGCTTGGACCATGACCGCCTTCCACAGCCGGGCCGGATAGGTGCCGCCGTAAACGTTGGACAAGTATTGCAGGGTGCCGTCGCCGTCTTTTTTATTGTCATAGCCCATCCAGACCGCGCCGGAGAGCGCTGTGGTATAGCCGCAGAACCAGGCGTCCTTGGTGCCGGTTTTGCCCGCATAGTCCGGGTCGTCCTGGGCGGAGGGCAGGCCGTTGGTGCCGGTTTTGCCCGCCACCTGCCAGCCGTCGAGGCGGGCGGCGGTACCGGTGCCGCCGTTCACCGCGGACATCAGCATATCCGTCATGATATAGGCGGTATCCGGGGCGAAAACATCGGTCAGGGCCGGGTTGGCGGTATAGATCACCTCGCCCTTGGCGTCGGTGATATAGGCGATGCTGTAAGGCTCGGTAAAGACGCCCTGGTTGGCAAAGGTGGCGAAAGCCGCCGCCATATCCAGGGGCGCCACGCCGGTGGTCAGGCCGCCCAGGGTCATGGAAAGATTGCCCGCGTCCGTCTCCACCAGGGGCAGGCCCAGCTTCAGGCCGAATTCATAGCCGGTTTCCGTGCCGATCTGGGCCAGCATTTTCACCGCGCAAACATTGCGGGAGCCCATGATGGCCCGGCGCATGGTGATGCGGCCCTGGAAAGCCCGGTCGTCGTTATTGGGGGACCAGGAGCCATAGGTCACCGGCGCGTCGTCGATCACATAGCCGGCGCCATAGCCCAGCTCCACGGCGGGGCCGTAAGCCACCAGGGGCTTGATGGTGGAGCCGGGGGAGCGGATCAGGTCCGTGGCCCGGTTGAAGCCCCGGCGGGCCGTATAGACCCGGCCGCCCACCAGCCCTTTGATCTGGCCGGTGGCCGGTTCCACAATGGCCATGGCGCTTTCCACAATATCCCCGGTGGTGCTTTCCGGGAAATTCTCGTCGTCAGCGTAAACAGATTCCAGGGCCTGCTGCACATGGGGATCCAAAACCGTGTAAATATGCAGGCCGCCGGTGTAGATATAGGAGCTGTCCAGCCCCATGCTTTCCACGATATCCATGCCTTCGGCAATCACATAATCCACATACCAGGGGTAATCATAGCTGGCGGTATCCTCGTCCCCTTCATAGACCACCAGCTCGTCGGCTTTGGCAGCCTCGGCAATGACGCCGTATTTCTCCCCGTCGTACCTGATCAGCTGGTTCAGCACGGTGTTCCGCACATTGATGGCCCGCTCCGGCTGGGTATAGGGATCATAATAACCGGGGGAACGGATCACGCCGATCAGCAGGGCGGCTTCGGAAAGGCTGATCTCCCCCACGTGCTTGCCGAAATAGTATTCGGAGGCCGCCTCCATGCCGTAAATATTGGCGCCCAGATAGATCTCGTTCATATAGTAGTAGAGGATCTGGTCTTTATCATAATGCTTCTCAAATTCCAGGGCCAGCAGGGCTTCTTTAATTTTCCGGGGCAGGGTCTTTTCCGTTTTGTCGATGACGTTCCGCACCAGCTGCATGGTAAGGGTGGAGGCGCCCTGGGTAAAGGTGATCTCCCCATATTTGATGGTATCCACCACATCCACCACCACGGCCCGCATCACAGAGCGGAAATCCACGCCGTTATGCTCGTAGAAGCGTTCGTCCTCCGTGGCGATCAGGGCGTCGGTGAGATAATCCGGTATATCGGACAAAGCCACGGTGATGCGGTTTTCCCCGCCGTGGAGGGAGGCGATCTCCGTGCCGTCGCCGTCGTAAACAAAGCTGGTCTGGGCGTTCACCAGATCCTCGGCCGTGATATCCGGCAGATCGTCGGTTAAGGAGAGCACATACCCCCCAGCCACCAGGCCGCCCAGGATCAAGAGGAGCAGCAGGATAAAGAGCAGGCTTAAGAAAACGCGATGCTTTTTCCGCTTCCTGCCCTTGCGGGGCAGGGGCTTGTCCGCCAAGGGCCGGGTCCCGCCGGGCCGTCTATTTTGGTTGTTGTGATCATGATTGTTTGTCATATCAGCCTCCATGGAATTAAAGCGCTGTCAAAATAAAAAAGCGCATACCATAACGAACATTATATCATATGTCTCGTTTATTGGCAAATATTCGCCGGTGCCCCAGGCGAGAAATTCAGAGAATTTTTATTTGCCCAGGTTCACATAGGTATCCGGGGTATAGCCCAGGATAATGCCTTCCGCCAGCAGTACGGTGGCGGTGACCCGTTCCTCAGCCTGGGAGAAGGGGGCCACCACCCGGAGATCCGCGGTAAGCTCCACATAAATGCGGTGCCGGGTCTGGTTCACCCCGGCTTCGGTGAATTCATCCTCCAGGGTGAGCAGGGGCGCGCTGCTCATGCGGAAGGAGAAGCGCAGATCCGGCCCGGCTCCGGCAAAGAGGGGGCTGCCGGTCAAAGCCAGCAGCGGCAGGGTCAGATGCTGCTTGCCCAAAAGCTCCAGGCGCTGTTCCGCGTCGAGAACCACATTGCTGATCAGCCTGTTCAACATCTGGGTATCCATGACCATCAGGGTGATGCGGCCTTCCAGATCCCGCTCGATATACATCAATTGCTGATAATCCCCCACCCCCGGGTTTAAGGCGATCTGATCCCGGATGGCTTCGGTCATGGCCGCCATGGCCAGGGTATGGGCCCGCTGCATGGCCGCGGTTTGCAGCGCCGGGGAAAGGGCCCGCTCGGCGCTGTAAAAAAGGGCAAACAGCAAAATAAAGGCAGCCAGCAAAAGTAAGACGCGCCTTCTTTTCCGCCGTTTATGCTGCCAGCCTCTTGCCATAGCCGCCTCCCGTTCCTGTTGTGACACATTATATGCGGCAAAACGGCTGGGGTTACTGCTTTGACGCGAAAGCTTTTCAGCCGGTTCCTGGGAATTTCTTGGCAGGAACCGGGCGGGCCGTGAAGAAACAATAGAGAAACAGTCATAAATCCGTTGTTTTAGCGGAATTTGCCCTGGGACAGGGTAGCGACCGGATCAATAGGGAGGAATGGATATGGTTTCATTAACCCTGGCCAGGGCCGGGGAAATCCTGGGCAAGCATTGCACGGAAGAACATTTGCTGCTCCATGCTCTGGCGGTCAGCGCCGCCATGGGGGCGATGGCCGGGCATTTTGGCGAAGACCCGGCCTATTGGCAGGCCATCGGCTATTTGCATGATGTGGATTATCAGCCTTATCCGGAGGAACATTGCCAGCATGTGCGGGAACTGCTGGAACCGGAAGGGGTGGAGGAAGCGGATATCCGGGCCATCCTGGCCCATGGCTTTGGCCTCTGCAGCGATGTGGAGCCCAAGAGCAATCTGGAAAAAAGCCTCTATACCGTAGATGAGCTCACCGGCATCGTCATGGCGGCGGCCCTGATGCGCCCCGGCGGCATCACGGATCTGGAGGTGAAAAGCGCCCTGAAGAAATTCAAGGACAAGCGCTTCGCCGCCAAATGCGACCGGGAAGTGATCCTGAAAGGCTGCGGCCTTTTAGGCATGGAGCTCCCGGAGGTGATGGCGCTGACCATCGCGGGCATGCAAAAGGAAACCCAGGCCCTGGGGTTGGGGCCTAAGGAATCCTCATAAGCAGCGGATAAACAGGCAGGGGATTTCACCCCTGCCTGTTTTACTAATTGTCGATATCCTGTTCCCGCAGGTTCAAGTATTTGCGTTTCGTTGCCTCCCCGCCCCGTAAATGCCGCTCGGCCTTGTTGTTATCCAGGATATCCCGCACCTTGTTGGCCACCAGCTCATTGAGGAGGGGCAGGCGTTCGGTCACGTCTTTATGTACGGCCGTCGCGAATGAGAACGGTTTCATCCAGGCCTGGATCACCCAGCCGGCGCAGGTAGATATCCACCCGGCCGGCCTTGTCCACCTCGATCCGCTGGATGATCTGCTTCAGCTGGGCATTGGTCAGCTGGCCCGCGTCGGCGATGCTTTCAACGGTGGCGAAGGCGCTGCGGATCAGGGTTTCCAGCTGCCCGCCTTTGGCGCTATGGCAGGCGGCCAGCTTCAGTTCGTTTTCCAGCCGCTCCGCCTCCTGCTTGCTGCCGCCGATCTTGGCGTTCAGCGCTTCCCGGCTGATCAGGTCGTCGGCGTACATGTCCATGTACTTCTGCCGGGTTTTCTGCAGGCGGCTGAGTTTAGCCCGGAGCGCCTTCTCATACTGCGCGTCCCGGCATTTCGCCTGGCAGACCCGGTTGAACTCATTCACCGCCTGGCTGACGGCGTTCTTCTTTGACCGCAGCATATCGGCGAAATAGCGGTTCAGGGCGGCGATCAGCGCGTCTTCGTCCACGGTGACGGCGTTCCCGCAGCTTTCCGCGCCTCTGCCGTTATGGCCGGAGCAGACCCAGCGCACATAGGTATGCTTGTAAGTGCGTACGGTGCGGCGGAAGGACCGGCCGCATTCCCGGCACTTGATCAGGGTGGAGAACAGGTGCTTATTGCTCTGCCGCTCTTTCGCCGCCTGGAAGGCTTGTCCCCGCTCAGCCATTATCTGCCGGGCCTTGGCGAAGAGCTTCCCGTCCACGATGGCCAGGCCGGGGCGTTCCGTCACCAGCCAGTCTGCTTCCCCTTTTTCGGCCCGCTGGCCGGTGAGGAAGTCCGCCACCTCCTGCTTGCCGTTGATGATCCTGCCGATATAGAGTTCATTGGTAAGGATGCGGCAGACCGCGTTCTGGGACCAGCTGCAGCCCCGCTTGGTCTTGATCCCCTGCTGGTTCAGGCGGTTGGCGATCTTCGCGCCGCCGCAGCCCTCGTCCACATACCAGTGGAACATCTGGCGGATCACTGCCGCTTCCTGCGGGTTGACGGTAAGGTTGAAATAGTCGCCGGGGGTTTTGTCATAGCCGAAGACCAAATTCGGCACCCGGCCCCGCTCCGCATTGATTTTTTTGCCGAACTTGATGCGCTTGCTGGTATTGGCGGACTCCTCCTGGGCCAGGGCGCCGAAGATGGTCAGCACGAATTCGCTGTTGCCCATGCTGGTCATATTGGCGGTGAGGAAGAGCGTTTCCACCCCCAGGGCTTTCAGCCTGCGGATGCTTTGCAGCAAATCGACGGTGTTCCGGGCAAAGCGGGAGATGTCCTTCACCACCACCAGGTCGAAGAGGCCCCCTTCCGCGTCCCGCATCAGGCAAAGGAATTGCTCGCGGTTTTTCGTCCGGGTGCCGGAAAGCCCCTCGTCCGCGTAAAGCCGCACCAGGGTGTGGCCGGTCTTCCGGGTATAGTCGCTGAAGAAGCGCTTCTGGGCTTCTAAGCTGTTGAGCTGGTCGGACTTATCTGTGGACACCCGGCAATAGGCGGCGATGTTCATGGGCAGCCCCCGTCCCGGCCTGGGGCGGGGCTTGCCGGCGTCAGGTCTGCCGCCGCCTGTCGCAGCAAGGCTTCCAGCCGGGGCTGGTTGGCTTGTACCAGCAGGCGCAGCAGGAAATCGGCGGTTATCGCCGCCGGGTTCGGATCATGGAAACAGAACTGCAAGGACTGCCCCATAGCGGGATCACCTCCTGGTCTGCTCCATGTATATGGCGGCGCTCCGCTAAAAATGCCGCGCCTGTTTCAGCGGTCTTTTGGCTTTTGCCAGCGCAAAGCTCCCGCAGGAGAAGTGCGGGAGCAGGCCCTTTATTGCCTATGCCTATTGTCTATGCCGCGGAGAACCGGTTTGATCAGGGGCAAGAGGCGGCGGCGGGGGGCGGTTGTCCGGCGTGGGCGGGCTACAGTTTTTCTTCCCACTCCGCCGGTTTAAAGCCCACCAGGACAAAATCCTCAGCCGCCAGGATCGGGCGCTTGACCAGCATCCCGTCGCTAGCCAGCAGGGCAAACTGCTCGTCCCCGGTCAGGCTGGGCAGCTTTTTCGAGAGGCCCAGGGCCTTGTATTGCAGGCCGCTGGTGTTGAAGAAACGCTTCAGGGGCAGGCCGCTCTTTTGCTGCCAGGCCCGGAGCTCCGCCTCGCTGGGCGGCTCGGTTTTAATATCGCGGAAGACATAGGCCGCGCCCCTGGCGTCCAGGAAGTCCCGGGCCTTTTGGCAGGTGGTACATCTGGCATAGCAAACAAACAGCATGACGATCCCTCCATTGTCGGTAAGATGAATCCTGATATAAGGCGAAAGATCCAGGCCGGCGGGGATTTGGCCCTGGATCAGCCGTTCCTTGTCCGGCTTTCTCAGGGCTTTCAGGCTCTGTTCCAGCCGGGAGGCCGCGGCCCGGCCCGTTGATTGCCAGGCTGCCTCAAAGCGCAGGGGCCGGCGGGCGGCGGTATATTTGGCGCCTTTGCCCCCTTGCCCCTGGTGTTCGGCGAAGCGGCGGCCCAGATCCGTGGTGATGCCGGTATAGAGGCTGTTGTCCCCGCAGCGCAGCAGATAGGTATAATACGCCGTTTGCCTCACCTCCGCCCACTCTGTTGATCTTAGTATAGCATCATTCCGCTGGAAAACCCAACTATTCCGCCACTCCTTTCCCCGGCCGGGGGGCGGGCGGCTGAAGCGGACGCCCCCGGCTTGTCCCCTGGCGGGCCCCCTTTCCCGGGCCGGGGCCATGGCGGCAGTCCGGGAAAAAGACCGGCTGGAGCGGGCTCCGGCGCTTTAGCTCAGGCCCATGCCCGCGTCATAGCGGGCCTCCACTTCCGGCCAGTTGATCACATGCATGGCGTCGCCCAGGTAGGCGTAGCGGTTGTTATAATGCTTGAGATAATAGGCGTGCTCCCAAACATCCGCGTTCAGCAGGGGCAGCATCTGGCCTAAGGGCGGCGTATCCTGGTTGGCCGTGGTGGTAATGGCCAGGCTGCCGTCGGGCAGCAGCACCAGCCAGGCATAGCCGGAGCCGAAAACGGACATGGCCGCTTCCCCCAGAGACTGCAGCATATCCCCGGTATTGCCGAAAGTCCGGCCAATCGCCCCATAAAGGGGATGGCTATGGTTTTCCACCGCATTGGCCGCCGGGGTCAGGCCATTGAAAAACAGCCGGTGATTATACACGCCCCCGGCGTTGTTCCGGATCTGGGTGGCCAGGGGTTCGGGCAGGGCCGGATAAATGGCCAGCAATTCTTCCAGGGTCAGGGTCTGCAGCCGGGGCTGGTCTGCCAGGGCCGCGTTCAGATTATCCGTATAAGCCCGCAGATGCCGGTCATGGTGCAGCATCATGGTGCGGGCGTCGATATAGGGCTCCAAGGCGTCGTAAGCATAAGGCAGCGGCGGATTGCTGAAAGGATAGTGTTCGGACATAAGCGTTCCTCCCGGGTTTTGTTTATGCTTTCAGCTTATGGCAAAAAACCGGGAAAGTGCCTGGCTATCCCCGGGCGCAAATCCGCTCTCCGTTTTCTTTCAGCACAACCAGGCGCTCGGTGCCATAATAGCGGAAAATGGCCGCGGCTTCCGGCCCGATCCTTTCGCCGCTGACCGCCACCGGTACCGCCGGGGGGCAGCCGGTGCTGGGCGCCACCAGCACCCGGCCTACGGCGGCTTCCGCCGCCACCGTTTCCGCCGGGCTGAACAGGGCTGCCCGGGGGCTCAGACAGCGCTCCGGCCGGGGCAGGGCCAGCCAAGGCCGGGCCAGGGGCGCTTTTTTGGGCAATCGGCCCAGGGCCGCCCCGATCCGCTGATAATCCAAGGTTTGGTTGCCTGTGCTGAACATCAGGGTCAGATGATCCGGATCCCAATACTCCGCCTCCACCCGGTCCTGGCGCAGCTGTTCCGCCAGCGCCCCGCCGCTATAGCCGTGGGGTCGGCCCCGGAGGGTCAGCTTCAGGGCCTCGCCGGGGAGAATCTCCCAGCCTGCCAGGGCCAGGCGGCTTTTTAGCCCAGCCACCTGAGCAGCGGTTTGCCGGATTTGCGCCGGGCCTTCCCCAGCCAGAAAGCGATTGGCCTGATCCAGGGATTGGAGGATCAGGTAAGAGGGGCTGGTGGAGCCGAAGAGGGCCAGGGTCCGCCGGGCTGCCTGGGCAAAAACAGGCGGCGCGCTGTTGCCGATCTGCAGATAAGCGCCGCCGGTCAGCACCGGCAGGGTCTTATGGGCGGAATCCGCGCAGGCGTCCGCCCCCAGATCCAGGGGATGGGCCGGCTGCTCCAGGAAATGGAGATAAGCGCCATGGGCATTGTCCACCAGCAGGGGGATGCCCCGGCTATGGCAGACTTCGGCCAGAGCCTTGATATCCAGCAGGCCCCCCAGATAATCCGGGCTGGTGAGGAAGACCGCCGCCGGGGGCCTGTCCAGGCCGGCCAGGGCTTGCTCCAGGCCGGCCCGGCTGATCGGGCAGGCGCAAAGGGTGAAATCCGCCGCTTCCGGCCAGAGCCAGGCCAGCTCCAGATCCAGCAGGGCCGCGGCTGAGATCAGGGATTGATGGGCGTTCCGGCCCGCCAGCACCAGGGGGGGCCGGTCTCCAGGGCCCTGAGCCAGCACAGCCAGGTAAAGCAGGGCCCGGATACATTGGGAGGAGCCCTCTGTGGCGAAAAAAGTGGCCCCGGAATTGAACAGGGCCCGGGTATTGGCTTCGCTTTCGGCAATGATCCCGCTTGCCTGATACAGGGAATCCGCTCCGCTGATCTCGGTGATGTCCAGGCCTTCGCAGCCCAGGGGGCCTTGGCCCTTATGGCCCGGCATATGCAGGCGGGAAAAATCCCCTTGGCTGTAGCCCTTGACAAAATCACAAATCGGCGTGTTCACGGTTTCCTCCTTATCGGCTGGGCGGGACTTTGGCGGCCCACCTTTATTGGCCGGCCGGACCCTGTTCCAGTTCTTCCGCCACTTTCAGCATAATGGCGCATTCCATGCGCTTGCGGAACAGGCGGCAGCCGTAGTCATGAACGCCCAGGATCGAGCCGGCGGCATGGTAGGCGTTGGCGGCGCAGCCGCCGGAGCAGTAGAGCCGGGCCCAGCAGTCCCCGCAATCCGGTCTGGCATAGGCATTGCAGCCCCGGAACTGCTCCTGAAGGGCGGCGTTGGTCACACCTTCCCAGATATTTCCCAGCTTAAAGGCTTCCTCCCCCACGAATTGATGGCAGGGGTAAAGATCGCCCCAGGGGGTGACGGCTAAGTATTCCGTGCCGGAGCCGCAGCCGGAGATGCGCTTGTAAACGCAGGGGCCGCCGGAAAGGTCGATCATATAGTGGTAGAAGTTCAGGGGCCGGCCTGCCCGGCGGCGGCGCAGCATTTCTTGGGCCAGCAATTCGTATTGTTCCAGCAAGATGGGCAAATCTTCTTCGGTAAGGGCCGCCGGGTCCTCCGGGGCGCAGACCACCGGCTCCATGCTCAGCTGGGTGAAGCCCAGCTCGGCCATGGCCAGGATATCCTCCAGGAAATCCGGGTTGGCATGGGTAAAGGTGCCCCGGATATAATAGTCCTTGTCCCCCCGGGCCTGAACCAGCCGCTGGAATTTGGGCACGATCCGCTGCCAGCTGCCCTGGCCCGCGTAATCCTTGCGCAGCCGGTCATGGACTTCCTGACGCCCGTCCAGGCTCAGCACCACGTTGCTCATTTCCCGGTTGGCAAAATCAATGACCTCGTCGTCGATGAGCAGGCCGTTGGTGGTCAGGGTGAAGCGGAAGTTCTTGCCTTTTTGCTGCTCCACGGAGCGGGCATAGGCCACCAGGTCTTTCACCGTCTGCCAGTTCATCAAGGGCTCGCCGCCGAAGAAATCCACTTCCAGGTTGCGGCGGCTGCCGGAATGGGCGATCAGGAAATCCAGGGCCTGTTTGCCCACGTCAAAAGGCATCAGGGCCCGCTCCCCCTGGTATTTGCCCTGGCTGGCAAAGCAGTAGGCGCAGTTCAGATTGCAGGTATGGGCCACATGCAGGCAGAGAGCCTTCACCTCTTGGGAACGGTTCTTGAATTCCCCGGCCAGAGGCTGGTAATGGTCGGGGGTGAAGAGCTTTCCCGCCTTTTCCAGGGCGGCCACCTGCTGGTAGCAGGCATGGAGTTCATCCCCGTCCAGATCCGCCTGGCCTTGGTATTTGTCCAGCAGGATCGCGATGATCTCCGCCTCGGTCTTATCCGGGTAGAGGGCGATCAGGTCATAGGCCGGCGGGTCTACGGCATGTACGGAGCCGGAGCAGGTATCCAGCACGATATGATAGCCGTTCAGTGCGTATTGATGCATCATTGGCGTTTATCTCCCAGCCGTTCATAAAAAAATGCCGCCAGTGGCGGCATTTCCATAGCGGAACCGGTTTATTTTTCTTCGCTCTCGCATTTCTGGTTGGCAACGCCGCAGCTGGTTTTGCAGGCGGATTGGCAGGAGGTCTGGCATTCGCCGCAGCCGCCGTCCTTCGCGCTTTCACATAAATCCCGGGTTTTCAGGGTCTTGATTCGGTCCATTGGTTTTCCTCCGTTTTCATGAAGCCCGGCCAAAACAGGCGGACTCAAGTCTTCTTTCATAATATCAAAAATATAGCATAAGCCGGGGGCGAAGTCAAGAGCAGGCCCGGCCTTGCTAAAGCCGGGCATTCGGCCAAGAGGCGCGTCCGATATAAATTAGCCCCCCGTACCCGGGGGTTCTTGTTTCCACCGTTGCTTTGTGTTAGAATTTACTGACAGGCCGCTAGGTTAAGCATAATGGGGTGAGCGAAATCATGAACCTGCTCCGCGATAAGTCTTCTTTTCTGCAGAATATCCTGGATAGTTTACCGGGCCGTTTGATCATTATTGACCGGGGCGCGCGGATTTCTTATGTAAACGATCCGTTTATTGAAGAAACCGGCTATGAAAAGGCGGATTTGCTGCATCAGGATATCCAGTCGGTCTGGCCGGAACATACCTTGCCCAAAATGCTGAATGTACATACCAAAACCCGCCTGATGTTCCGGGACGGCGATAATTTCTGCCTGCAGAGCGGGATCTGGGATCAGGGTACCCTGCTGGGCGCCATGCAGCTGACCATCCCTGCCGACGCCTACCAGTCGCCGGCGGATCCGGTCTGGGGCGGTTCTTACGATGACCTGAACAATGATATCCGGGCGATTTTTAATTCCAATTATGATGTGATTTATGCCTCGGACGGCGGCGGCATCACCCAGAAGGTCAGCGCCGCCTGCGAGGAATTATGGGGGATGACGGCGGACAAGATGATCGGCCGCCGGGTGCAGGATCTGGAGGAGGAGGGGGTGTACCGGCCCTCTATCACCCGCTTGGTCCTGGAAACCAAGCAGCGGGTCCAGTGTATCCAGGTGACGAAGACCGGCCGGAAGCTGATGGTGATCGGCACGCCCTTTACCAATAAGCAGGGGGAGATCGTCCAGGTCATCAACCTTTCCCGGGACATCACCTCGGAACAAAGCATGAAGGTGGAGCTGGACAGCATCAAGCTGCTGCTGGACGCCTACAAGCATGAACTGGACGAATTGCGCGCCCGCAATATGGAGCAGAATAAATTTATTTATACCAGCCAGGCCATGGCCAATGTGGCCCATATGGCGCTGAAGGTCAGCGATGTGGATTCCACGGTCCTGATCACCGGCGAATCCGGCGTGGGCAAGGAAGTGCTGGCCGCCTTTATCCATGCCAACAGCCCGCGCAAGGACAGGCAGTACATTAAGATCAACTGCGGCGCCATTCCGGAAACGCTGCTGGAATCCGAACTGTTCGGCTATGAAAGGGGCGCTTTCACCGGCGCCAGCAAAGAAGGCAAACAGGGCCTGTTCGAGCTGGCCCACCGCGGCACGCTGTTCCTGGACGAGATTTCGGAGATCCCCCTGAATATGCAGGTCAAACTGCTGCGGATCCTGCAGGAAGGCACGCTGATCCGGGTAGGCGGCACCAAGGTCATCCAGGTGGACGTGCGGATCATCGCCGCCTGCAACCGGGATCTGGAAACGGAGATGCGCAGCGGCCGGTTCCGGGAAGACCTCTATTACCGCTTGAACGTGGTGCCCATCCATGTGCCGGCGCTCAGGGAGCGGCCGGACGATATTCTGCCGCTGACCATGTTTTTTATCAACCGCTATAATAAGCAATACGGCAAGAACAAAATACTGGAGGCCGATGTGATCCAGCGCTTTATGGAATACCACTGGCCGGGGAATATCCGTGAATTGCAGAACATTGTCGAGCGGCTGGTTGTCCTTTCCGACAAAGACACGATCACCGTTGCCGACCTGCCCGTGCATATCCTGGCCAAAGACCAGGGCAACGGCATTATCATCAATCGCATCATGCCGCTGCGGGAAGCGGTGAACAGTGTGGAACAGCAGTTGATCGCCCTGGCCCTGGAAAAGTATCCCACCGCCACCAAGATTGCTGAAATCCTGGGCGTTGATCAGAGCACCATCAGCCGTAAAATGAAAAATATGCGGTAACCTGGCCGCCGGAAACGGGATCCCTGATTATGCAAAAACGCATGGCTTTTATGATAAAACGCATAAGGCCAGGCGTTTTTTATCCGCAGACGAGAATAGATAAGTGCTGTTTTCAGCGCTTATCTATTTTTTTGCCGTCAAAAGCCGGGGCGCTTTTTATCGCCATTTTTATGCATAAATGGCCTGGAGCGGGCAAATTAATTGATGAAAAAATAAATTTTTGCTTTTTTCCTGATTTCCTGATGTTTGGCACGGGAATTGCTTATTAATTGGATGTGACGAAAACAGGAGCGGGGGTTGGACATGAGTAAAAAATTTAAGGTTGCCGCAATTCAAATGATTTGTCTTACCGGCGATGTGGAACATAATTTGGCCAAAGCGGAGCAAATGATCCATCAGGCCGCTGAAGCGGGGGCGGCCCTGATCGTGATCCCGGAGCTGTTTGATACCGGTTACCGGGTGGAAGCGTCCGACCGGGAGCTGGCCACCACGATTCCCGGCCCCACCACGGAGCGGATGGCGGCGCTCTGCCGCAAGCTGGGCATCTTCCTGGCAGGCGCCATCATCGAGGCGTATGAAGGACTGCTTTACGACACCGCTGTTTTAGTCGGCCCCGAGGGCGTGATCGGCTTTTATCGCAAATCAGCGCTTTGGGACCGGGAAAATGCCCGTTTCAGCAAAGGCGACGGCCAGTATGACGCTGTTTTTGATATCGGCTTATGTAAGATCGGCATGCAGGTCTGCTATGAGGTGGGCTTTCCGGAAAACGCCCGTATTCTGGCGCTGAATGGAGCCGATATCATTGTGTATCCGTCAGCTTTTGGCAAAGCCCGTTATTATGCCTGGGATGTGGCCTCCCGGGCCAGGGCCTTGGAAAACGGCAATTATATCGTTGCTTGCAACCGGGCGGGCACAGAAAAGAATGAGACGGAGTTCTGCGCCTCCAGCCGGATTGTCGGCCCCAAGGGCGAGCTGCTGGCAGCGGCCCGGACCGAGGGGGATGAAGTCATTATTGCCGAGGTGGACTTGGACCGTATCCAGGAACAACGGGAGGCGGTTCCCTATCTGAAAGACCTGAAGCGCAATGTGATCGCCGACTATTACCGCGAATAAGCCGGAAGGCCTGTTTGCGGGGCCTGGGCAAGGCTAAAAGATCAGGACGGTGGAGAGGAGGTGTAAAAGCGCTTTTGCCGGACCGCTGTTCCGGCGGCATCTTGAAAATTACATACCAGAGGTTTAGCCCGTATCGTAACAGTCGCCATGAGGATTTCTATGAAAAAGCAGCATGTTAGGAGGTAAAGCAATGTCGGCATTACCTGTATCCTGGGGATGGATGATTTTCATTTTTACCGCTATATTAATGTTCCTTATTTCTTACGTCGTTTATAAGAAGGTTAAACTGGACAGCTCCAGCTTTTTGGTGGCCAGCCGCGGCGTGCCCTGGCCCCTGGTGGCGTCCTCCATCGCCGCCACCGAGCTGTGGGCCGGCTCCCTGCTGGCTTCGGCGGAGGGCGTGTTCAACTGGGGCATCGGCGGCATGTGGATGTACGCCTTGCCCACGCCGCTGAGTTTCACCATTTTTGCCGTGATCGCCCACCGTACCAGATACCTGGCGCCTAACGGCACCACCATCGGCTCCTGGGTCAAGACCCGCTTCGGCTCCAGCACCCATATTATTTTCTGCCTGGTGGCCCTGTACATCATGTTTGTCTTCACCATGTTCCAGGTCATCGGCGGCGCTTCGCTGTTCAGCGGCATGTTCGGCATGAGCTATACCGCGGCGGCCCTGGTGATCGGCGCGGTGTTCGTGGGTTATTACCTGGTGGCGGGGATGTGGTCCTCCCTGGTCACCGGTTTTATCCAGTATTTTATTGTGGTGCTGATCCTGGTGATCATGGTGCCCATGATTTACGCCAAGATGGGCGGCGTAGGCAATATCTTCCAGATGGTCAGCGAGCAGGCCGTGGTCCACGAGCAGGGCAACTGGCTCAATCTGTTCCGGGCCGACGGTGTGATCAACTATTTCCTGCTGACCTTCGGCGGCTGGGGCGTGATCGCCACCATGAGCAATTATGCCTGGCAGCGGGCTTATGCCGTGGAGCCTAAAGGCGTGACCAAAGCCATGCTGTTCGGCGGCTGGAGCTGGATGCCCATGGCCTTGGTCAGCTCTTCCATCGGCCTCTGCGGCATTGCGCTGGGTATGACCGGCAAGCTGGCGGTGGGCACCGACGTGTTCCCGGCTGTGGTCAGGCAGCTGCTGCCTTCCGGCGCATCCATTTGGCTGGCGGTAGCCTTGCTGTTCGCCATCTATTCCACCGGCACGTCTTACCTGGGCGGCTTCACCGCTTTGCTGGCCAGCGATTTCTATGAACAGTACAGCGGCAAAAAGCCCAGCCTGAAAATGCTGCGCTGGCTGTCCGTGGTCATGGGCGTGCTGGTGGTGGGCTGCGTGGTGGCGCTGCAAAAAGTCTCCCTGCTGGATTTCATGCTGTCCTGCGGCGTGTTCATCCCCACCCCCTTCTTCTCCATTGTCTTCGGGCTTTACTGGAAGAAAACCACCAAGGTGGCGGCCAATGTGGCCACGGTGTTTACCCTGGCGGTGGCGTTATACATGATGTTCCTCACCGATCTGCCGCTGTGGATCACTTATGTGACCTGCTATGCGCTGTCCGCCTTGCTCTGCGTGGTCATTTCCCTGTTCAAGCCGGATAATTTCGACTATGAGGGCATGCGGCTGAACAATATCAAGGCTTTGGAAGCGGAAGGGGCCGCGGACCGGGCAGCCAAACTCAGTATGTAAACACGGGGTGAATTTTAAAGGAGGAATGTTGTTATGATGGTCGAGCAAGGCCTTTTCAGCGGTATCCTTTGGTTCTGCTACATCTACCTGATCGCTTCCTGCGTCTTTCTGACAGTCAATATCGTCAAAAAAGGGTTCCTCTCCTCAAAGGAGGACAAGGAGCAGCCGAAAGCACGCTAATGTTCTTAATTTGTTCCGGCCCGGTTTACCCGGGCCCGGACCAACCTACCTTGCGCTAGGATGGCGCGGGGATGGGGGCGACCTCCCTGCCGTCCCCGCGCCGCTCCGGCACAGGCAGTCCGCTTATTGATTCAGACCGTTGCGCTGATGGCGCTAAAACCTGCATTAACGCGCAAAAGGGAGAGAAAAAAATGTCTATAGAGCTTAAAGTAAACGGAAAGGACGTCAGCGCCCAGAACCCGGATCAGAGCCTGTTACGCTACTTAAGGGATGACCTGGGCCTGATCGGCACCAAAGACGGCTGCAGCCGGGGCCAATGCGGCACCTGCACCGTTATTGTCAACGGTAAGGCGGTGCGTTCCTGCGCCCGGAAAATGAAAACCCTGGCCGGCGCGGAGGTGCAGACCATCGAAGGGCTGGCTCAGGACGGGGAGCTGCATCCCCTGCAGCAGGCTTTTTTGAAGAAGCACGCTTATCAATGCGGCTTTTGTACGCCCGGTATTATTATGGCGGCCAAAGCCCTGCTGGACGCCAACCCCCATCCCACGGATGAGGAGATCAAGCATGCCCTGCGCTTCAATATCTGCCGCTGCACCGGCTATGTGCAGGTGCTGGAAGCGGTCCGCCTGGCCATTGAAATCCTGGACGGCAAGACCAGCGTGGATCTGTATGATACCAAGGGCTGGGTGGGCGACAGCCCCGTGACCAAACATGGCGTGGAGCGGGTCACCGGCGCGGCCTTATTCACCGATGACTTCAAGCTGGATCAGCCCCTGGAGGGCCGCCTGAAGTTTACCGAATACCCCCATGCCAAAATTTTGTCCATTGATAAAAGCGAAGCCTTAAAGCAGCCGGGCGTGGTCTTTATCGCCACTGCCCAGGATATCCCGGGCACCAATGAATTCTCCCAGGAGGAATATCCCCAGCAGGTGCTGGCAGGCGAGAAGGCCCGCTTTATCGGCGAGCCCCTGGCCGTTGTCTACGCGGAAACCGGCGAGCAGGCCTATGCGGCCATGCAGTATATCAAGGTGGATTATGAAGTGCTGCCGGTCATCCGCAACCAGCAGGAAGGTCTTGACCCCAATTCCTGCCGGGTCCATGACCAGTATCCCAATGCCTATTATAATAAAAAGGTCCGCAAGGGCAATGTGGAACGGGCCCTAGCTAAGGCCGATATCATCCTGGAACAGGATGTGCGCACCCAGACCGTGGAGCATGGCAGCCTGGAGCCGGATGTGGCCCTGGCCGAATACGATGCCCAGGGGCGGCTGGTGGTTTCCGGCCCCGGGCAGAATCCCAGCCATATGCGGCATAATATCTGCAATGCGCTGCAAATCGACGAAAGCCAGATCCGCCTGATTACCCGGCCCAGCGGCGGTTCCTTCGGCAAGCGGGAAAACCAGGTCTGCCATATCTTCGCCGCCTTGGGCACTTACCACACCAAGCGCCCGGTGCGGGTGATCCTGACCCGGGAGGAAGTCAATAATCTGACCACGAAACGGCATGCCATTGATTTTCACTATAAATTGGGCGCCACCAAGGACGGCAGGCTGCTGGGCATCAAGGCGAAAACCGTCACCGATACCGGTGCCTATTCCGCTTTAGGCGATTTCCTGGCCACCTGTACCGCCGCCATGGGCACCGGGCCTTACGAAGTGCCCCATCTGGATTTTGATTCCACGGCGGTGTTCACCAATAAAGTGGTGGCGGAGTGCTTCCGGGGTTATGGCAGCACCCAGGTGGCGGTCATCGTGGAAACGCTGATGGACCGTTTGGCCGAGGCCTGCGGGCTCTCCCCCTTTGAAATACGGCGTGTCAACGGCCTGGATATCGGAAAACAGAATTCCGTGGGCCAGATCATCGAATACGGCTGCGGTTTTCACCAGGCCATCGACGAGGTGGAACGCCAGCTGAAAGCCGACGGCATCCCCGCCCCTTCCGGTCCTGGTAAAAAAATCGGCGTGGGCGTGGCCGGCGGGTTTAAAAACATGGGCTTTGGCTGCGGCTTTGAGGACGGCGCCGGCGCTAAAATCAGCCTGACGCCGGAGGGGCGCTTCCTCTTGCATACCGGCGCGGTAGAGCTGGGCCAGGGCCATGATACGGTGGTTTGTCAAATCGCCGCGGAAACCCTGGGCGTCAGTTATAACCGGGTGGACATCGGGCCGGTGGACGACGATCATTCGCCTTATGCCAAAGGCAGCACCAGCGCTTCCCGGATGACCTATTGCTCGGGCAACGCGGTTCTGACCCTGTGCATCAAGTATAAGGAAAAGCTACTGAACTATGCGGCGGACCGTTTCGGCCAGATTGCCAACTATTTGGATATGGACATGGAAGGGGTCTATGACGTCCGCCAGGAGGGGACGTTCCGCAAGAGCTATGCCGAGATCGGGCAGACCCTGGCAGCGGATGGCGAAACTCTGGAGGAGGCGTATTACTATGTGGCCGGCGTCTGCTTCCCCCCCCAGGAGCAGGCGGACAATATTGATAAAAATATGCTGGATCACCGCTTCCAGGTGGCTTACTGCTTCGCCTTGCAGGCGGCTATCGTGGAGGTTGACGAGCAGACCGGCCAGGTGAAGGTGCTCAGGATGTATGCCGCCGACGATTGCGGCCGCGCCATCAATCCCGGGCTGGTCCGGGGGCAGATCATCGGCAGCGCGGTTATGGGCATGGGCTATGCCTTGAGCGAGGATTTCCCGGTCAAGGACGGCTACAACCAAATCAAGGAATACAAGGATTTGGGCCTGCCCAAGTTCACGGATACGCCGGATATCCGCTCCATCTATATTGAGGAAGTGCATCCCTTTGGTCCCTTCGGCGCCAAGGGCTTCGGCGAGATGGCCTTAAACCCGGCGGCGCCGGCCATTCTGAACGCGATTTACGATGCGGTGGGCGTGCGCATCACCACGCTGCCGGTGGACGCGGCTAAATTGGCGGCCGCCATCAGCAGCGCTGATCACGCCTACGGCGAGGCGGAGATTATCGACTGGAGCCCTTATGCCCGCACCTGGTGGTAAGCCGCTCCGGAAAATAAAAAATTAAGGAGGATGTATCATGGCTAAGAAAGAAATTTTAGTTGGTTATGGCGTTGATATCGACGCGGTGGCCGGTTGGCTGGGCTCTTATTCGGGCGAGGATTCCCCGGATGACATTTCCAGAGGCTTGTTTGCCGGCGAAGTGGGCATTCCCCGGCTGCTGAAGCTGTTTAAAAAGTATGGTCTCAAGACCACCTTTTTTGCCCCCGGCCACTCCATCGAGACTTTCCCGGAACAGATGAAAATGATTGTGGACGCCGGCCATGAGGTGGGGCTCCATGGCTATTCCCATGAGAATCCCATTGCCATGACACCCAAACAGGAAGAAGACGTCCTGGTCTACTGTATCGACCTGATTAAGGAGCTGACCGGCTATAGCCCCACCGGTTATGTGGCGCCCTGGTGGGAGTTTTCCAATGTGACCAATGAGCTGCTGGTCAAGCACGGCATTAAATACGACCACAGCCTGATGCACAACGACCTGCACCCTTATTATGTGCGGGTGGGCGATTCCTGGACCAAGATCAATTATTCCGCCGCTGCCAAAGATTGGATGAAACCGCTGGTCCGCGGTGAGGAGACGGATCTGGTGGAAATCCCCGCCAACTGGTATCTGGATGATTTGCCGCCCATGATGTTTGTGAAGAAGAGCCCCAACAGCTACGGCTTTGCCAATCCCCGGGATATTTTCGGCATGTGGCAGGATCAGTTTGATTACTACTACCGGGAATATGATTATGCCGTCTTCCCCATGACCATCCATCCGGACGTCAGCGGCCGGCCCCAGTGTATCCTGGCCCATGAACGCTTGATCGAACATATCAACAGCCATGAAGGCGTCCGTTGGTGCACCATGGACGAGATCGCCAGCGATTTCCTGCAGCGTTTCCCGAGAAAGAA
>DAIMZM010000002.1:40206-57698 GCA_036733985.1 Bacillota bacterium | reverse complement strand
TTGAAGATGGAGCCCGGCGGGAAGCTGGCGGACAGGCAGCGGTTGATATAGGCGCTGCTGCCCGCCTCTAAATCCGGCGGGTTGGCCGGATCAAATCCCGGGGAGCTGACCATGCATAATATCTCGCCGTTGGCATAATCATACAGCATCACGCAGCCATCCCGGCCCGACAGGGCCTCATAAGCCACGGCGTTTAAGTCCGCGTCAACGGTCAGGCGCAGGCGGCGGCCTTCACCGCTTAAGCTCCACAGGCCGTTCAGCATATTATAGCCCATCAGCTCTTTTTTGAACTGGCTCTGGGCGCTGCCGCCGATATTGCCCCCGGCGTCCCCCACCGCGTGGAGGGTGGCCCGGCGCAGGGTCTCCCCCTCATTGTACAGCCGCTTGCCATCCTGGGTATAAAGGAGCACAGCCCCCTGCCGGTCCTGCACCTCCCCGGCGACGAAGATCCCCTCATGCCAGGCATGGCTATTGAAATAAGCCCCGGCCCAGTCCCGGCCCTGATCCTCGAATTTAATCAGGAAGAGGGAAAAGGCCAGCGTCACCAGGGCGGCTAGGCCCAGGATAATCATGGTTCGGCGTTTGATGGTGTTCATAAATATCCCCGTGGGCAAAACCCGGCGCAAAATCCTCCGGCGTTTTGCCGCAGATTTAATTCAAAGGCTGCCCGGCTTGGGCCCCCGCTTCCAGGGGGGCCTGGCGCCCGCTATCCTTTTTGGCCCCTTTAGCCCGGCGCTTCCTGACGCTGGGCAGGCGAATGGCAAAGCTGGCGTTCTGCCGGGTATCCGCGGCCTTAAGGAAGGCCAGCAAGCCCCAGGAGGCGATCAGGCTGCTGCCGCCATTGCTGACAAAGGGGAAGGTGACGCCGGTCAGGGGCAGCAGGTCCAGGGAACCGCCGAAATTCAGCAGCATCTGGAAGAGCATCAGCCCCGCCGCGCCGCAGGCCGCGATCACATAATAAGCGGAACGGGCCCCCTGAGCGGATTTCACCGCGGAAAGGGCGGCGATGACCAGGGCGGCCATGGCGGACAGGGCCACGATCAAGCCCCATTCCTCAACCACAAAGCCGAAAACCAGATCCGTATCCGCGGCGGCCACCCATTTCAGCCAGCCCTGGCCGCCGCCTAAGCCAAAGAAGCCGCCGGAAGCCAGGGCGCTCATGGTGCGGGTCTGCTGATAGCCGCTGGTGGAAACAAAGTCCCAGACATGGCCCCAGGCCGCGAAGCGGTCCGCGATATAAGGGCGGATGGAGACGGCGATGATGCCGGCCAGGGCCGCCCCGCCCACAGCCAGGGCCATGGTGGCCAGATCGCCGGAGCGCAGATAGGCCACGATCAGGAACACCACGAAGAAGATCACGGCAGTGCCGAAATCGCTCATCAAGGCCAAAGCCCCCACCAAGGCGGCGGATAAGGCGATAAAGGAATAGAGGTTGCGCCGGGCCTGCAAACGGTCCAGGGTGGCGGCCCCGGCAAAGATAAAGGCCACCTTCACCAGCTCGGAAGGCTGAAAAGAGAAACCGGCGATTTCCACCCAGTTCTTGGCCCCGAAAATGGTCTGGCCAAAGAGCAGCACATAAGCCATCATGGCCAGAGCCAGGCCGGCCATGGGCCAGCGCAGGGCCTTCACCCGCTGCAGATCCCGCAGTATCCAGCCCAGGATCATGAATAAAGCCAGCCCCAGGCTTAAGGCCATGGTTTGCTTGAACAGCGCGGCAGGCGCGGCGGAGGCGATCACCGCCAGGCCCAGGCTGGAGAGGAAAAAGCCCAGGGTCTCCACCTCATAGCCCCGGCGGCGCAGGCCCAGGGAAAAGGACCAGAGCAGCCACATCAGCAGCAGCAGCCAGCCAAAGGCGGCGGCGATGGCCAGGGCATGCTCCGCCCCTTTGGCCAGGGCCAGTTCCCCGGCGAGCAGGACGCTGAACAGGGTCAATAACCCTAAGGTGCGGCCGGGGCGGATCACCCGCCCGGGCACGGTGCGGGCCGCCATCTGCCGCTCAGCTTCCTCAGGGCTGATCTCGTTCAAAACCATGTCCACCCCGGCAATGCCCAGATGATCCCCGTCTTTTAAGACGGCCCGCTCCTGCAGGGGATTGCCGTTCACCAGGATATTGCCCTTAGCCGCGATATCGATCACAGTCCATTCCCCCTCCCGGTCCCGCATCAGGGCGGCCTGGGTCCGGGAAATAACCGGCAGGTTCAGCAGGATATCGGAGCGGGGCCCCCGGCCGATGATGTTTTCCCAATGCTGCACCGGCAAACGGATCTCCGGCGACAGGCGGAGATAAGCCCAGATCTCCGGCTCGGTTTTCCCCTGCAGCAGGGATTTGCCGCAGCGCACCACCACCAGCACCGCCAATAAGGGCAGCAGCAAACGCACCGCCCAAATCACAAAAGGCAGCAGGGCGGCCCGGGGATCCGCCAGCAAAGGCCAGGCCAGGATATCGCCAATGCCGTTTTCCGGACGGAGGCCGGAAAGGAAGGCGGCTAAATTGTCCAAAAGCGTGTTCAGCATATCCATGATACGTTCATTATAACCCTTTTGTTCCTCTTTGTATAGCTTCCGGCGGCAAAGGAACGCCGGCTGCACCAAATCATTTCCAGGAGTTCATCCAGCGTTCACAGTGAGTTTATACAGAATTAATATTCCTGGGTTATACTGAGGCCATCAACAACAAACCAGACTGAAACGGAGCAGGATTAATGGCTGAAACACTGATCAACGGATTAAAAAAGCTCGGAACCGTCCTGGCGGTAGGCTTGATAATAGCTGTGCTGGCCATTGTCGAGCTGATATAGCATAAACCATGCCGCGGAAGGGGGCCTGCCTATCGAAAGATGCGCTTGACCACAACCAAAAACTGTATCCTCTTTATTTTCAAAACTAAAAACAAAAGCAAAACAGCAACAATTCAGCAACAAAGACTTAACGACAACTCCTACCATACATGAAGCGCCCGGCTCCCTGCCGGGCGCTTCGCCTGCCTTTGCTTAATCTTCTGTTTATGTAGCCATGCTATTATGATAAAATAAGCTTGTCCGGGAAAACGGAAAACCTTTTTAATTTAAGAACAAAACCTTTCTTTTCTTGAAAGAAAAGAAACAAAAGGACTTTAAATGGATCCGGATTTAGGCGGCGCGCAGAACCCGGCTGCCATTTAAAATTTTCTTGGTTCTTCTTTTACAGAGCTAGAGCTGCGGTTTTGCCGATAGGCAAAAGCCAGCTAGGTTAAAAGAAGAACGGCTTTAAAAGGTTTTCAAGGGTTTAAAGGTTTTAAAATCAGGAGGGTGGGGCCATGTTTACCGTATTGGTGGCAGAGGATGATGAGAAGCTGCGGCGGCTGATCTGCACGGTGCTGGAGAAAAACGGCTACCGTGCCCTGGCGGCTGAGGATGGGGAAGAAGCGCTGGCGGTGATGGACCGGGAATACGTTGATTTGCTGGTGGCGGATATCATGATGCCCCGGCTGGACGGCTACCAGCTGATTCGGGAGCTGCGGGACGCCGGGTACAAGCTGCCGGCCCTGATCGTCACGGCCAAGGACAGCTTTCCCGATAAGAAGCAGGGCTTCCAAGCCGGGGCGGATGATTATATGGTCAAGCCGGTGGATGTAAACGAGCTGGCGCTCCGGGTAGGGGCTTTGCTGCGCCGGGCCCAAATCGTCAATTCCCGCCAGCTCAGCTTCGGCGGGACCAGCCTGGATTATGATTCCCTGACCGTAGCGGATCAGAACGGCAGCCAGGATTTGCCCCAAAAAGAGTTCTACCTCCTGTTTAAGCTGGTCTCTTATCCGAACAAGACCTTTACCCGCCAGCAATTGATGGATGAGATCTGGGGCATGGATTCGGATTCGGACGAGCGCACGGTGGATGTGCATATCAACCGGCTCAGGGAGCGCTTCCGGGATAATCCGGATTTCCAGCTGGTGACCGTGCGGGGCCTGGGCTATAAGGCGGTGCGCCATGAATAAGCGGCGGCGCAGCCATTTATGGCTGGCTTTTGTGCTGTTCGTCTCCGGGGTGATGCTCTTCAGCTCCCTCTTGATCATGCCCATTTACCTATTTGCCGAAGCCCTGAACCCGGGCCTGTTCCATGGGCCCCGGCCTTTAATGGCCATCATGAACCTGCTTTTGGCCATGATCTTCCTGGGGGCGGTGGTCAGCGCCCTGTCCGGCCAGAAGGTGGTGAACCCTTTCGCCGAGATTTCCCAGGCCACCCAGAAGGTGGCCAAGGGGGATTTCCATGTGCGGATCCGGGAGAATTACCGCATGGGGGAAATGCGGGAGCTGGCCCGGAATTTCAATAAGATGGTGCGGGAGCTTTCCGGCATCGAGACCCTGCGCAATGATTTCGTCACCACGGTAAGCCATGAATTCAAGACCCCCCTGGCCGCCATCGAAGGCTATGCCACCCTGCTCAGGGACAAGGATCTGACCCCGGCGGAATATGAGGAATACACCGGCATGATCATTGAGGCGGCCCAGCAGCTTTCCCACCTGACCGGGAATATCCTCAAAATTTCCCGACTGGAGAACCAGGAATTCGTCTGCGAAAAGACCTGCTTTTCCCTGGACGAGCAACTGCGCCAGGCCCTGCTGCTGCTGGAAGGCCAATGGAGCGAGAAGGGCCTGGAACTGGATATCGACCTGCCCCGGATCAGCTATTTCGGCAGCGAGGAGCTGCTGATGCAGGTCTGGCTGAACTTATTGAGCAACGCGGTGAAATTCACCGGGCCCGGGGGCAGGATCCGCGTGTCCATGGCGGAGGACCCGGCCCGGGTCAGCGTCACCGTGGCCGATAACGGCTGCGGCATGGACCCGGAAACTCTGGCCCATATCTTTGAGAAATTCTACCAGGGCGAGCAATCCCTGAGCAGCAGCGGCAACGGCCTGGGCCTGGCCCTGGTCAAAACCATCCTGGATCTCTGCGGCGGCGGCGTCGCCGTAGCCAGCAGCCTGGGCCAGGGCGCGGTTTTCACCGTGACGCTGCCAAAAACAAACCCCGCCTGAAAAGGCGGGGCAGTCGCTACGGTTTTCAGCCGGGATAATAAATCCCGGCAGGGGCTTCCATGGCCACGGCCCGGACCGGGGAGCCGTCGCAGTTATGCCATTTCAAGGGCAGGGCGGACAGGAGGAAGACCGGGCCTTTGACCTGATTCAGGCTGGTCAGGTTCTCCACCAGGATCAGCCCGGCACCCAGCAGGATGCGGTGGACCGCCTCCCCCCCTACCGGGTCCAGGGACAGGCAGTCCGCGGCCACGCCGGAAAGGGAAAACCGGGTCAGGTAATGGGCGGCCGCCGGGGAGAGCAGCGGATAACCGCTCAGGTATTCCGGCCGGCCCCAATGCTTGTCCCAATTGGTTTTCAAGGTGATGAACTGGCAGTGGCTGAGGATATCCGCCTGTTCTTTAAAGACGGCTTCCGGGATCTCTTGCCCCCCATAGACGCTGACGTCCAGGAGCAGGGACAGACCGAAAAAGCGGCTGATAGCCAATTGATCCAGGCCGGCACCTGACCGCAGCAAATGGCGGGGCGCATCCACATGGGTGCCCTGATGATTGCCGAGACTAAGCGCCGTTACTTGAAAACCGCCGCTATCCCCCGGTTCCAGCCGGGGCGGGGTAGCGCCGGGAAAAAGGCTCATGCCGGGTTCGATATAATGACTAAGGTCGATGATATTCATGCCGTCGCCTCCTTTTGACTCTATATGCCATTATAGCATAACCCGGCCCTGACGCTCAACTGGAATTTCCAACCCATTACCCTGTCGACCGCCAGATAGTGCTTGCATTCCCAAGTTGGCGGATGTTATAATATCATATTGAGAATTTGTCGTATCTCAACTTAACTTTTTCGTTTTTTCAGCGCCGGATTTTGCGCCTGCAGGCGGACAGATATTTTTCGCCTTGATCAAGCCGATCCCGGCAATTATAAGGAGAATGCTTATGAGCAAAGCCATGTATGGCGGCCAAGCCGTAATCGAGGGCGTGATGATGGCCGGCCCCAAGGGCAAAGCCATTGCCGTGCGGAACGAAGACGGCGAGATCGTCTACAAAATCGAGGATAAACCCAGGCTCAGCGAAAAAAATCCCAAGCTGAAATGGCCCATTATCCGGGGCATCGCCGGCTTTGCCGCGTCCATGGTCAGCGGCGTCAAAGACTTGACCTGGTCCGCGGCCCAGGCCGGGGAAACCGAGGACGATAAGCTCAACGCCTGGGATATTGTGGTGGCGGTGGGCGGAGCCTTCGTTTTCGCCATCCTCTTTTTTGTGGCTTTACCGGTTTTTGCCGGCACTTTTGTCCGCCCTTATGTGGGGGATTTCGGCCGCAGCCTTACCGAAGGGCTGCTGCGCCTGATCCTCTTCCTGGGCTATGTGATCGCCATCGGCCGGATGAACGATATCCGCCGTATTTTCGCTTATCACGGGGCCGAGCATAAGACCATCAACGCCTATGAGGCCGGGGTGGAGCTGACCCCGGAGAATGTGCGCCGCTATTCCCGGATCCATACCCGCTGCGGCACCAGCTTCCTCCTTATGGCCATGCTGCTGATGATCGTGGTCTTTACCTTTGTGGGGCAAACCGACACGGCCCACCGGATTTTGATCAAAATCCTCATGCTGCCCCTGATCGCCGGCTTTTCTTATGAGCTGTTCCGCCTGCCGCTGAAACATCCCCGTAATGTGCTGGTGAAAATATTGGTGGCCCCGGGCCTGGCCATGCAGCGCCTGACCACCCGGGAGCCGGATCTGCGCATGCTGGAAGTGGCTATTGCCGCCCTGAAAGCCGTGCCCGGCTTTGCCGGCGAGGCGGCCCAGGAAGGCGCGGCCAATGCCGCCTATGCCCTGTGGAATGAGACCGCGGCGGACGGCCCCACCATTGTCCTGCCGGACCTGGCTGCCTTTGAAAAACAAACCCTGGCCGGCGCCCCCTTGGCGGAAAGCGTTCCCAGCGCGCCTGAGCTGCCTGAGCCGGAGCCGGAAGCCCCGGCGGAAGTCCCATTGGAACAGCCCCTGCCTGAGCCGGAATCCGGCACCGGGGATTTACCGGAGACAGTCTGGGAAGGGGAAACGCAACAGCCGGAGCCCCGGCCCAAGCGGGATTACCTGGCCGCCGGGGCAGCCCTGGGCCTGATCTTTGTCAATAAAATCACAGCCGGGCTGAAAGCCCTGGGCCGGCAGCTGAAGGCCTGGGGCAGGCAATCGGCCCCCGGGCTGCGCCAGGCAGCCGCCTGGCTGAAAAAGCAGGGCCTGGCCCTGAAAAAGCAGACCCTGCGCCTGAGCGCGGCCCTGCTGCTATCCTGCCGGGCAACCGCCCAGAAATGGCAGGCGGAAAGCCAGCGCCGCAAGGAAGCCGCTGAGGAAGCCGCCACTCAGGCCCAGGCGGAAGCTGCGGAAAAGACGGCCGAAGAAACGGAAACAGTAGCCGAAGCCCAGCGCTCAGCGGAAACCGCAGCCGCAGCCAGGCCGGCAGTGGAACAGATCATGTCCGCCGCCCCGGCCAAAAAGCCGGAACCGCCGGCGGACGCCGGGCCCCTGCCTTCGGATATTTTAGCCAAGCAATTCCGGGAAGCCACGGAAAAGCTGCAGCTGGATACCGCTGCCTGCGCAACGGAGCCGTCCCCGGCGATTGAGGAAGCCCCGGCGGCTGAGAAAACCCCGGCCGAGAAAGCTCCGGCCCGGCCCGGCCCATCCTCCGGCCAGAAGAAGGGCGGCCCAGGCAAATCCGGCGGCAATCAGAGAAAGCCCAATGCCGGCCCCGGCAAATCCGGCGGGAATCAAGGCAAATCCCCCGGCGGTCAGAAAAAAGCCAATAGCGGCGGCCAGAAGAAATCCGGCCAATCCGGGCAGACTAAAACCGGCCAGAAGAAAGCCAATAGCGGCGGCTCTGGCAAGAAACCGGGCCAAGGCCAAAAACAAACCGCAAAGAAAGAGGATAACAATTAAATTATGATCGAAAAACTGGCAGCCCTGAACGAAAAATTTGACCGCCTGACCCAGCTGGTTTCCGACCCAAAGGTCATTGCCGACCAAAGCGAATGGCAAAAGCATGTGAAAGCCCGGGCCGAGCTGGAAGATGTGGTGATGGCTTACCGGGATTACGCGGCCACCGAAACGGCGGTACAGGAAGCGGAGCTGCTGGCCGCGGATAAAAGCGACCCGGAGCTGGCCGAGCTGGCTGAGGAAGAGATGGAGGCCGGCAAGGAGAAGCTGGAACAGCTGCGGGAGCAATTAAAGCTGCTGCTGCTGCCGAAAGACCCCAATGACGCCAAGAACGTCATCCTGGAGATCCGGGCCGGCACCGGCGGAGAGGAAGCCGCCCTGTTCGCCGGGGACCTGTTCCGCATGTACCAGCATTACGCGGAAAAGCATCGCTGGCATATGGAGCTGATGGACGCCAATTTCACCGATATCGGCGGGGTCAAGGAAGTAATCATGCTCATCGAGGGCAAAGGCGCTTATTCCCGCCTGAAATTTGAATCCGGCGTCCACCGGGTGCAGCGGGTGCCCAGTACGGAAAGCTCGGGCCGCATCCATACCAGCGCCGCCACCGTGGCTGTGCTGCCCGAAGCCGAGGAAGTGGAAGTGGAGATCAACGCCAATGAGATCCGCATCGACCTGTTCTGCGCCACCGGCCCCGGGGGCCAATGCGTAAACACCACCCAAAGCGCGGTGCGCATCACCCATCTGCCCACCGGCATCGTGGTCAGCTGCCAGGATGAAAAAAGCCAGATCAAGAACAAGGCCAAGGCCATGCGGGTGCTGCGCTCCCGGGTCATGGAAAAAATGCAGGAGGAAGCGGCGGCTGCCTCCGCCAGCGTCCGTAAGAGCATGGTGGGCAGCGGCGACCGCTCCGAGCGCATCCGCACCTATAATTTTCCCGAGCGCCGGGTCACGGATCACCGCATCGGCCTGACCGTCTACCGGCTGGAAGCCATCCTCCAGGGCGAGCTGGAAGAGTTCATCGACGCTCTGATCACCAATGACCAAGCCCAGCGCCTGAAAGAGGAATAAGCTAAAAAGAGGCCGCGCAAATGAAGCTATCGGATTTGGTCACTTATCTGCAAGCCAGGCTGCTGGCGGAGGGTTACGCCGCCGGCGACAGGGCCGAAGCCCGCTCCGCCGCCCGCTGGCTAGCGGCTTTCCTCTGCCGCTGCCCCCTGCGGGATCTGCCCCTTTATAGCCAAAAGGAGCTGCCTCGGGACGCTGCCGACGCTTATCTGGCCCGGCTGGCCACTGGCGAACCCCTCCAATATGTGCTGGGAGAGACGGAATTCATGGGCCTGAAATTGGCCTGCGGCCCAGGGGCGCTGATCCCCCGGGGCGACAGCGAATGCCTGGTGGAAGCCGCCGTAGCCCTGCTCCAGGAGGCGGAGGCCCCGGAGATCGCCGATATCTGCTGCGGCAACGGCGCTTTTGGCCTGGCCCTGGCTTTCTATTTGCCCAAGGCTGGGGTGGCCTGCTGCGATATTTCCCCTGACGCCCTGGCCCTGGCCGGACAAAACCGGGACGCCTTGAAGCTGACCCAACGGGTCGCCCTCTATCAGGGGGATCTGCTGGCAGCCCTGCCCCCCGGTTCCCGCTATGACCTGATCCTGGCCAATCCCCCTTATATCCCCAGCGCCGAGCTGGCGGCCCTGCCGAACCTGGCCTTTGAGCCCAGCCTGGCCCTGGACGGCGGCCTGGACGGCCTGGCCTTCTACCGTTGCCTGGCAGCGGGGGCCCGGCCTTATCTGAAGCCGGAAGGCCTGCTGCTGCTGGAACATGGGGACGATCAAGCCCCGGCAGTCAGGCGGCTCCTGGAAGGCCAGGGCTTCGCCATCCGCCGCCAGTATCTGGACTATGGCGGCCGGGCCCGGGGCATCCTGGCCGGGGTTTAAAACCGTTCTTTTCTTGTGAGAAAGAAGCAAAAAGAAACTTTAAAAGGGTAGCCGGCCCACAATAAGCCGGCTACCCTTTTAGTGTTAGGAAGCGGTTTTGGAGAATAGGCGGGTTGTCGGCCTGTTCTTTGTTCTCCGGCTGAAGCAGGGTCAGAAGCGGCCTGTCATCACTGCTTTCACTATAGGCGTTTTCCCCTGCTATCTGAGCGTCCTCCAGAATTTCCAAGGCGTCGGAAACCGCGTTATATAAGGAAAAATACAGGGATTTATAATCCGTCATCAGCATCACCTCGTTCACATTATGTGACAAATAGACACAAATGCCGACGTGACATATTGTCCCATTTTATAATAGTCCGGGGTGATGAAAATGCGGCTGAGGATCCGGGATCTGCGGGAGGATCATGATTTAACCCAGCAGCAGGTAGCGGACTATTTACAATGCGACCGCTCCCTTTATTCCCGCTATGAGCGGGGCGAGCGGGAAACGCCGCTGGCGGTCCTGGCCAAGCTGGCCATCTTCTATAAAACCAGCCTGGATTACCTGGCCGGCCTCACCAATGAGGCCAGGCCCTATCCCAGGGCGAAAAAATAGCCACAGCCCCCGCATCCCTTCGCTACGCCAAAAAACCGCCCCTGCGCCGGGGCGGTTGCTTTGACGCAGCCTAAACCCTAAGGACGCCTATAACGCCTTGCGCCCGGCCATGGCCAGTTCCAGGGTGGCTTCGTCCACAAAGGCCAAAGCGCCGCCGACGGGCATGCCATGGGCCAGACGGGTGATGGCCAGATTCGGCCTTTTCAGCTTTTGGGCCAGGTATTCGGCAGTGGCCTCCCCCTCCGGATTGGGGTTGGTGGCCATGATGATCTCCTTGATCCGCCCCTGCTCCACCCGGCTGATCAGGGAGGCGACCCGGAGCTGATCCGGGCCGATGCCGTCCAGGGGGGAAATGGCCCCGCCCAGCACATGGTAGAGGCCCCGGTAATTGCCGGAGCGCTCCATGGCGATGATATCCGCCACGCTTTCCACCACGCAGAGCAGGCTTTGATCCCGGGAAGCATCGCTGCAGACCGGGCAAAGCCGCTGATCCGTAAAATTGCCGCACACCGGGCAGGGACGGATGCGCGCCCGGGCCTCCTCAATGGCCTGGGCCAGGCCCAGGGCGTTCTCCCGCTCCACTTTCAGCAAATGGAAGGCCAGGCGCTGGGCAGCCTTGGCGCCCAGGCCGGGCAGGGCGGCCAGCTGATTGATGAGCCGGTTCAGGCTGGGGGGATACTGATAGGGCATCAGAACATCCCCGGCAGGTTCATGCCGCCGGTGGCCCGGCCCATTTTTTCCGAAGCCAGGGCCTGGGCATTGGCCATGGCGTCCTTCACCGCGGCCAGCACCAGGTCTTCCAGCATTTCCACATCTTCCGGATCCACGATTTCCGGGGAAATAGCAATGGCCAGGATTTGCTGGGCCCCATTGGCCGTTACCGTGACCAAGCCCCCGCCGCTGCTGCCCTGCACCTCGGTTTGGGCCAGCTCCTCCTGGGCCTTAGCCATTTCCCGCTGCATTTTTTGTGCTTGCTTCATCAAATTCTGCATATTCATGCCCATGGTATTGCCTCCGTTTATCAAATATTGATCTGAAGGGGATCTTTCAGTTCAGAAAAAGCTGGGCTGCTCCGGGGGGGCGTCCAGATCCCCCAGGGTCGGTTCTTCCGCCTCCGCCTCCCGCTGCCGGGGCTCCCCGGCAAAAGCCTGGATGGTGAAGGCGGCCTTACAGGCGCTGTTCAGCGCGTTTTCGATCAGGGTCTTGTATTGGCCCGGTTTATTGACGCTGTCCAGCATCAAAGCCAAATCCGGGGGCAGATCCAGCAAGAGCCGCCGCCCCTCCAGTCTGGCGGGGCAGGCGTCCTTCATCAGCTCAGCCGCGCCGGCGTTTTTGCTCTCCAGCCTTTTCAGGATCTCCGGCCACAGGGCTTGGATCTTTTCCAGATCAGCCCCGGGGGCCTGGCCGCCCTGATGGGAGTCCGGCAGCATGGGCTTCGCCCCGGGGGCGGGCTTTGGCGTGGGCGCGGGCTTTGGCGTGGGCGCGGGCTTTGGCGTGGGGGCGGGCTTTGCCGCTGGAGCGGGCTTTGCCGTGGGAGCGGGCTTTGCCGTGGGAGCAGGCTTTGCCGCTGGGGCGGGCTGCCCGATAGGTTCCCCGGCCAGGGCGCTTTCCAGGGCGGGGATACCGCAGGCTTTGATCAGGGCCAGTTCCAGGGAGATGCGGGGGGAGAGGGCGTAGCGCAGCTTGCCGTCCAGATCAGCTAAATCCTGCAGCAGGCTGAGGAAAGCCGCCGGCGGATAGCCGGCCCACTCTGCCGGGGCCTGGTGTTCCAGTACCTTGATCAGGGTATCCCTGGCGATTTCCAGGAGATCTGCCAGGGCCTGGCGCAAATCCTTCCCCTCCCGCAACAGCTGATCCACGGCCTGGAGCATCGCGGGAATATCCTGATCCAGCACCAGCTTTAGCAGTTGGGCGATGAAAGCCCGGTCCGCAATGCCCAAGAGAGCCGTGACCGCGGCTTCGTCCACCCGGCCCTGGCCCACGGCAGCGCATTGATCCAGCAGGCTCACCGCGTCCCGCATGCCACCTTCCGCCTTGCGGCTGATCAGCCGGGCCGCCTCTTCGTCCAGGGGGATCTGTTCCGCCTGGGCGATTTCCAGCAGATGGGCCCGGATATCCTCATCGCTGATGCGGCGGAAATCAAAACGCTGGCAGCGGGAAAGCACCGGCAAGGGCACTTTATGGGGCTCGGTGGTGGCGAAGATGAACACCACATGGGCCGGCGGCTCCTCCAAGGTCTTGAGCAGGGCGTTAAACGCTTCCGCTGTCAGCATATGCACTTCGTCCACGATATATACTTTGCGCTTTTCCTGAGCCGGGGCATACTTCACCCGTTCCCGGAGGTCACGGATCTCGTCAATGCCCCGGTTGGAAGCGGCGTCGATCTCAATGATATCCATGCTTTCCCCGGCCCGGGAACGGCAACAGGCCGGGCAGCTTTCGCAGGGGTCCCCTGCCGGCCCCGGCTGCTGGCAATTGACTGCCCGGGCCAGGATGCGGGCGGCGGACGTTTTGCCCGTGCCCCGGGGGCCGGTGAACAGATAGGCGTGCACCAGGCCGTTCCTGGTCACGGCGGCAGACAGCACCCGGCTGATATGCTCCTGCCCGATCAGCTGTTCAAACTTTTGCGGCCGGTAACGGCGGTATAAGGCGGTGTAAGTCATAACATTATCTATTCGCGGAAGGGGCATAAAAACCTTGCCGCAGGCTGGGGAAAATTCTGGCCCGGCAGCAAAAAGCCGGCCCCAGGGCCGGCTTTTGCGCAAATATAAAGAACGATCTCCCGGCCTGCCTCTAGGACAGGTTCAGCTTCTTATCCAGCAGCAGCCAGGTGGGGATATAGAGCAGGGCGCAGGACAGCAGGGAAACCAAGATGGTCAGGAGCAGCGTGGTATGCACGCCGGAAAGAGAGTTCAGGTTTTCGATCAGCCATTCTCCCCAGTCTGTCAGGCGGGTCCGGCCGGCAAAGGACAGAAACAGGACCAGGAATTGCTCCAGAGACTGCAGGCCCAGATAAGCGCCGAAGGAGGCCAGGAATTTGTGCTCATTGGCCAACTGGCCAATGGCCAGGGCCAGGTAAATATTGAGCAGGGTGGCGGCGGCGCCCAGCAGGGCCAGGATGATCACTTCCCCGGCCAGCAGCAGGAAGTTGCCCAGGCCCATATCCTGGATGGCTCTGCCGATAGCGGGTAATACCTCATCCAGCACCGCCCGGAGATCCGCCTGGGCAAAGAGCAGTATGGCGGAAAAGGCCACCGCCAGCGTACTGACAAAAATCCAGACCAGGGAGGGGAGCAATTTGGCGAAGATGTTCTGGGCCGTGGTCACCGGCAGGGTGAACATCAGATAGCCTTCATTACCCAATAAATTTTTGTAAAAGCGGTTCACCGTGACGATCAGAGTCAGCACCAGCAGGGCGAATACCGTCAGGCCGTAAACGGAAACCAGCAGCACCCGCCACCAGAGACCCTGGCCGCTGACCAAAGACACATCCTGCATATAGCCGCCGGCCACCAGCACGGACAGGGTCAGCAGGGCCATCAGCCCGTAAATGGGCAGATAAGCGCGGGCAGTAGCCCGGAATTCGTATTTGATCAATTTCCCTAGCATCTGAACACCTCCCTAAAAGTCTGATCCACTGACTTGCCGCTTTCTTCCCGCAGCCGGTCCACCGGGCTTTCCAGCATCAGGCAGCCTTCTTTAAGGAAGACGACGTCGTCCAGCACGGTCTCGATATCGGTAATGATATGGGTGGAAATCAGGACGGTGGCGTTTTCATTATAATTGCCGATAATCGTATTGACGATGTATTCCCGGGCCGCCGGATCCACGCCGCCAATGGGCTCATCCAGCAGGAACAGCTCCGCGTCCCGGCTCATCACCATGATCAGCTGCACCTTTTCCTGATTGCCTTTGGAGAGGGTTTTCAGCCGGGCCTCTTCCCGGATATTCAGGTTTTTCAGCATTTCCTTGGCCCGCTCCTGCTGGAAATCAGCATAAAATTCCTGGAACAGGCGAAGGATATCCCGCACGCGCATCCAATCATTAAGGTAGGTCTTTTCCGGTAAATAGGCCACCGCCTTTTTGCTGGCGATCCCCGGGGCCTGGCCGTTGATGAGGATTTGCCCGGCGCTGGGCTTGATCAGGCCGCAAGCCAGCTTCAGCAGGGTGGTCTTGCCGCTGCCGTTGGGTCCCAGCAGGCCGATGATGCGGCCCCTGGGCAGAGTCAGGCTAAAGTCTTTTAAAGCCGGGGTTTTGCCGTAGCTTTTGCAAAGGCCCCGGCATTCCAGAAGGGGCGGCCGGTTTTGGCTGGCCCGTTCGGTCATAATTTCCTGATAAGCCGCGTCCGTGGGCCTGGTGGTGTAGACGTTCATGCCAATCCCTCCTCTGCGGCAGCGGTGGCCAGGGCCAGGGCTGCTTCACGGCTCAGGCCCAGCTTCTCCATGCGGCTGAAGAAATCATTGATGATTTGTTGCGCCAGCATTCTCTTTCCTCCTTCGATTAAAGCCCGGTCCTCTGTGACAAAGCGCCCGGATGTACGCTCGGAATAAACCAACCCTGTGCTTTCCAATTCCGCCAGAGCCCGCTGCATGGTGTTCGGATTCACCCTGGCCTCTGCCGCCAGCTCCCGCACAGAGGGCAAACGGCTGCCCGGCGGATAAACGCCGGAGATAATAAACAAACTGACCTGCTCCATTAATTGTGAATAAATGGGGCGCTCCGGCTCAAATTCCCAACGCATGTCAACACCTCCTGTATAATTGTATTAGTTAACTAGAACAAGTATACAAGAGGCCGGAGATTTTGTCAAGCCGGGGCTGAAAATTTTTTTCAGCACTGGGGGTTTTTCAACAAAAGCCTACATAAAACCCGCTATTCCGGGAAGAGACTTGGGCGCGATCCTTATCAAAGCGGCACTTTTCGACAGCTTTATCCCCTGGATAATTTTTTTTGGTGGATGTTTTCTTGTGGATAGTGTGGATAACTTTGTTTATAACTAGGTTTATCTGGTACGCTTTCAGTGACTAAAGGAGGCATCTAGGGGGTTGACAAGGGTATATCCCCAGCTAAAAATGAGTTCTTGCGGATGAAACAGAAAAAAAATGAAAATTCAGCGGAAATGTCATAAAATATTGACAATTAATCAACAGGGTTCTTTTGATAGTTGGCGAAGCTATTATCCTTATCTGTCTGTCGCATGACCTGTCTTTTACTAGAGCAGCGTTTATTTATTAGGGGGAGGCGTTGCCATGAGTCTGATGCTGGACGAACGCGATGACACGAAGCTGGGTCCCGGGCTATATCGGGAAGATATGCTGCGGTTGCTGGGCGAACAGGCGGTGACCATGGCCCATGAGCTGCGATCACCGCTGAACGCGATTGCCGCTCAGGTACAGCTGCTCAGCCGTTTGCTGCAGGTGCAGGGCAAGGAGCAGCATATCGATCGCTTATCCATGATCCGCGAGGAAATCTGCCGCATGGATAATCTGATCAATCAATATCTGCAATTGGGCCGGGTGGGAGACGCCCGGCGGGAGCCCTTGCTTTTGGTACAGCTCTGCCGCCAGACCTGCCAGCTGCTGCGCAGCCTGCTGATCAGCCGCTGCCAGGAACTGGAGCTGCAGATCCCCGAGGCCCTGCCGCCGGTTTACGGCGAGGAGCAGCATTTGCGCCAGGTTCTGGTCAACCTGATCGTCAATGCTTCCGACGCCTGCGGCCGGGGCGGCCATGTTTCGCTGTTGCTGGAAGAGGAGCCGGGCTGGCAAGTGCTGACGATCCGGGACGACGGCCCCGGCGTGCCGGCGGATTGCCTGGCCCATATTTTCGAACCCCATTATACCACCAAAGACCATGGCAGCGGCTTGGGCCTGGCCATCTGCCGCTGTATCGCGGAGGAACACGGGGGTGAGCTGAACTATGCGGCAGCTCCCGGCGGCGGCGCGGATTTCTCCTTGCGTTTACCGGCCTGAGCCTGTCAGACCAGGCCAGGATTTGGCTAATCTTTTGTAATATTCTGTATTTTTAACCTTACGCGTTTAATTATTGCATTTTTCCCCTTTGGCTAGTATAATGTAGCAATAATTCTTAGCGCGGAGGTAGGATATGTCTTTGTGGTCTGACGCAAAAAACATGGCGCAAAAGGATCCCGCCGCCCAGAATGTCTGGGAAGTCATTTTGCTTTATGCCGGCTTCCATGCCCTGGTCTGGCATAAACCGGCGCACTTTTTTTATCGCCACCGCTGTTTTTTCCTGGCCAGGCTTTTTTCCCAACTGGGCAGGTTTTTCACCGGCATTGAGATCCACCCCGGCGCGACGCTGGGCAGGAATCTGTTTATCGACCACGGCATGGGCATCGTCATCGGCGAGACCGCGGTGGTGGGGGATAACTGTACGATTTACCACGGCGTGACCCTGGGCGGCACAGGCAAGGATACGGGCAAGCGCCATCCCACCATTGGCAATAATGTGCTGATCGGCGCCGGCGCCAAGATCCTGGGCCCCTTCACCATCGGGGACAACTGCCAGATCGGCGCTAATTCCGTGGTGCTCCGGGCCATTCCTTCAGATACCACGGTAACCGGCATACCCGGCCGGGCGGTGAAGCAAAAGGGCGGCCGCATGCCCTCCTGCGATTTGGATCAGGTGCATCTTCCGGATCCGGTGCTCCAGGAATTCCTGCGCCTGAACGACGCCATCACCAAGCTGCAGCTGCGCTGCGGCGAGGTGGAAAAGGCCGTGTCTGATCAGAAAAACGTTGACAGCGGTTCCACACTTTGATAAAATAAATAGATGTCAAAATCCATTGACATCCTAGTCAATCATTGTTTTTACCCATTTGTTCTCATTTTTGCCGTGCTGGACGGGGCATTAGCGGAGCCTTGTAACCCCAAACCCGCTATACGGGGGGTCGAGTACTGGTTGAGGGCAGGCCTTGTGGCAGAGCGCCTCATAAGCGGTGTTGATGATCGGGTCCCGCGCGGCGGGCTGCCGTGAACCCCGTCAGGTCCGGAAGGAAGCA
>DAIMZM010000002.1:0-40106 GCA_036733985.1 Bacillota bacterium | reverse complement strand
GATCGGGTCCCGCGCGGCGGGCTGCCGTGAACCCCGTCAGGTCCGGAAGGAAGCAGCGGTAAGCGGATTGGTCCCGGGCGCCGTGGGAGCGCCTGATTTGAGCTGGCTGTGGGAAAGCGGCCGGAAGGCCCTGTTCGAGGCCAGGCGCACGGCAAACTAAAGCACCGGCGTATACGCGCCGGTGCTTTGTTATGCTGATAAACGCCGCCCTAAGGCGTTTCCGCCCTATACCGCGTCCTGGCCGTTCACATAGTCCAGCACCACCTGGGCGCTGGGTTCCACCTGCCAATCCACGCCGGTGGCGGAATTATCCGCCCGTTTATAAATGCCGCCCCAATCCCCGTCCTTCAGCACATAGACAATGGGCAGCTCAATGCCGGCAGGCTCTTCCCCTTCCCCGCCTTCCGCCGCCGTTTCCCCCGCCTCGGTTTCCGTTTGATCATATACGGTAAAGCTGCTCATCACCGCATAATCATAAATCAGGTCGATGACGATATTGCCATTGCTGTCGATATAGCCGTAGCGGCCTTCATAGCGCACCCGGTTAATAGCCCAATCCGCGGCAAAGGTATAGAGCTCCAATTCCTCGTAGATGGGTTCCACCAGCACATGCCCCTGCATATCCGCGGCGCCGAACAGGCCGCCCAGCTCCACCTTAACCAGGTCGCTGCTGATCCGGCCATTCTCCGCCAGCTCCAGCTCCACGCCGTCCCAGGCCTGTTCGGAAAGGGGGTTCAATTCCTGGTCGTAGAAGCGCCAGACGTCCCCTTCTTTCAACAGGAAAGCGGCGGGCAGCACCAGGATATCCTGATAGCCCGCTTCCAGCACGGTTCTGCCCGCGCTGTCCTTCAGGCCCAGGGCCCCTTCCTGGCCGGTGACATAATAATGCTTGTAGACATGGCGGGTGGCGCGCTCGGCTTCGTCATGCTCATCATAATAGAGCACATAGAGCCTGCCCTCCACAACCGGGGACGCATCGTCTTCGTAAAGGAAATTAGAGATAATCGCTTTTGAATTATATGCAAAATTGAACACCGCGTCCGCTATGCTCTGCATACCCCAGCCGCCCAGCAGGGCGACGGAGACAATGACCAGGCGCAGCAGGGTCAGCAGCGTCTGTCCTTCAGCCTTTTTGATGGTCACATTCTTTTCCCCCTAATCACAGCTATTCTACCATATAACCTTTGAATAGCCAATGATTATTTTACCTGATTTTAGAGGCCAGGGCCCAAGCGGCCTGTTTCCAATAAGCTTTGCTTTTATTTTACGCTTTTGGTATAATACATATTTGCGGGGAGATGAATTTTGCAGGAATTGCCTGCCGGAGGATTTTGATGAAAACGATTGTGGTAGGCGCGGGAAAGGTGGGCTATTCCCTGGTAGCCAATCTATGCGCCGCCGGGCATCAGGTGACGGCCATTGATGTGAACCGCCACCGCCTGGATATTCTGGAAGAGCACTTCAACGTGCATACCATACAGGGCAACGCCGCCCGCCTGGATACCTTGGGCCAGGCGGATATTCAGCATGCGGATCTGCTGATCGCCGTGACGGAAAAGGACGAGCTGAATATGGTGGCCGGCTTCATCGCCAAAAACGCCGGCGCCAAAAGTACGGTGGCCCGGGTGCGGAATCCCGGCTACAGCGATTTTGACGACGCCGCCCGCCTGAAAGCCCTGGGCGTGGATATGATGATCAATCCGGAAAAGGTCACGGCCCGGGAAATCGCCAAGCTGATCGCCTTCCCGGAAGCGGATTACGTGGCCTTCTTTGGCGACGGCCAGGTGCAGATGGTGGAGGTGAAGCTGGCGGTAAACGGGGACCGGCTGGGCATCCCCCTAAAAGACCTGCGCTTTCCCGTGCCCTGTATCGTGGTGGCCATCGAAAGGGCGGGCCGCCTGCTGATTCCCAAGGGCGACGCCAGCCTGATGCTGGGCGACGCCGTGCTGTTGCTGGCCAAAACCAGCGAAATGCGGCAGGTGGAGGAATATTTCCATATCGAGGTTGCCAAAAAGCCCCGGAACATCATGATCCTGGGCGGCAATTTACCCGGCTATTATCTGGCCGAAACCCTGGAAAACAGCGGCCGCCGGCTGAACGTGAAAATCTTTGAGCCGGATCATCTGCGCTGCGAGGAGCTTTCCGCCAATCTGCGGCACACCGTGGTCATCAACACCAGCGGCGCCAATCTTTCCTTATATGAAGAGGAGAATGTGGGGGCCGCCGATGTGTTCGTGGCGGTGACCGAGGACGACAAGGACAACCTGTTCGGCGGGGTGCTGGCCAAAAGCCTGGGCGCCCATAAGGTGATCATCCAGATCCGGGGCCTGGAATATGCCGGCGTCATGGAAAAGGCCGGCATGGATGTGGTGGTTTGCCCGGCCCGCCTCACCGCCGACGCCATCCTCCGCTTTATTAACCGCAACCGGATCCTCTCCCTCTCCCGCTTCAATAACAGCGAGGGCCAGATCACCGAATACCGGGTGCCCGCCCATGCCCGGGCCGCGGGCAAGACCCTGATGGAAATGGGCTTTCCGGAAGGGGCCCTGATCTGCATGCTGATCCGGGGCAGCCAGTATATCATTCCCCAGGGCCGGGACCGGGTCCTGCCCGGGGATACGGCCATTGTCTTTTGCCTGCCGGAAGCCCTGGCCAAGGTGGAAGCCCTGATCGCCGGGGAGGAAGACTAGATGCATCCGGGCCGGGTCTTTTACCTGATCGGCCGGATCCTGCTGATCCTGGCTGCCGCCATGCTGCTGCCGCTGCTCTCCGCCTTGCTCTTTCGCCAGGACGACGCCTTGGCCTTTGCCCTCTCCGCCGCCGTCACCGGCTCCCTGGGGGCTTTGCTGCTCTGGCTGTGCCGGGGCTACCGGCGGAAGAGCATGCATCTGCGGGAAAGCTTTTTGCTGGTCAGCTCGGTCTGGCTGCTGGCCGGCTTTTGCGGGGCCCTGCCCTATCAGTTCTACGGCTGCTTCCCGGATTTTGCCGGCTGCCTCTTTGAGAGTGTGTCCGGCTTCACCACCACCGGCTCCTCAGCCCTGGTGGATATCGAGGAATTGCCCCGGGGCCTGCTGCTGTGGCGCTCCATGACCCATTGGCTGGGCGGCGCCGGTATTGTGCTGCTCTTTGTGGCCCTGGCCCAGAAGGACAGCTCCGGCGAGGCCTTTTCCCTCTACAAGGCGGAATACAGCGCCGGCGCTGCTTTTTCCGAGCGCCTGGCGGTGCGCATTGAGGATAACGCCAAGCTGATCTTCTATGTTTACCTGGCCTTATCCCTGCTCTGCACCCTGACGCTGCTGCTGTGCGGCATGGATCTTTTCGACGCGGTAAACCATGCCATGAGCACGGTTTCCACCGGCGGCTTTTCCACCAAGAACGCCAGCATCGCCGCTTACGACAGCCCGGTTACCGAATGGGCCGTGGGCCTGTTCCTGGTGCTGTCCAGCATAAACTTTTCCCTGTTCTACCTGCTGCTGATCCGGAGGCGCTGGCAGGATGTGGTGAAAGAAGATGAGCTCCGGGCTTATCTGGCCGTGGTGGCCGCCGCCACGCTGCTGATCACTCTGGACCTGCTCAGGAACGGTTATTACGGCGACCAGATCCCCACTGCCCTGCGCCAGGCCTTTTTCCAGGTGGCGGGCATCATTTCCACCGGCGGCTTTATCACGGACAATTATGATCTCTGGCCCAGCCTGTCCCGGGGCATCCTGTTCCTGCTGCTCTTTGCCGGGGGCTGCTCCGGCAGCACCGCCTCGGGGGTGAAGTTTTCCCGCTGGGTGATCGGCGGCAAGGCCATCGGCCAGTCCCTGTCCACCCTGATCCGGCCGGACCTGGTCAGCAGCGTCAGGTATAACGGCCGCCGGCTGACGCCGGAGCTCTTGCACCGGGTCTTGGTCTTCCTCCTGCTTTATCTGGTCTTGTCCGCCGCCGGCTCCCTGCTGCTGATGATCAGCGGCCTGCCCTGGATGGAGGCCGTCGCCGCCGCGGTTTCCAGCATCGGCAATGTGGGCCCGGGCCAGGGGGCCACCGGCCCGGCCGGCAATTACGCGGGCCTGACCGGCTTTGCCAAAATCGTCAGCAGCTTCCTGATGCTGGCGGGCCGGCTGGAGATTTACACGGTTTTAGCCCTGTTCGTCCCGGCCATCTGGAAAAAATGAACCTTACTCCCCTGCCCTGAGAAACTTATGCCTGTGAAACTTATGAAAGAAGGTGCCACTATGAGCGGAACTTACCAGGATACCCGCAACGAACAGTATTATCAGCAATACCAGCAGAGCCAATACCAGCCCCGGCCCCCCAGGAAGCGTTCCCTGGCCTGGCTGTGGATACTCCTGGCCGTCCTGGCCTGCCTGGTGCTGTTTGCCTGGTGGATCTCCACCCTGCCGCTGAAAGGGGAAACCCGGGACGATAGCCTGGCCCGGCTGCCAGGGCCTTATTTGGCCGTCCTTTATGTGGAAGGGACCATGACCGTAGGCAATTACCGCCAGGATCTTTCCAGCTATACGGAGCTGACCTATGACCAGCAGTATTATCTGGATACCATCGACAGCCTGATGGCGGACGACCAGAACGCCGGGCTGCTGCTGTATGTGGATTCCCCCGGCGGCCAGATCCTGGCAGCGGACGAGCTGGGGCAAAAGGTGGCGGCGTACCAGGCTGAGACCGGGCGGCCCGTTTACGCTTACGGCTACAGTTACGCGGCCAGCGGCGGCTATTGGGTGCTGGCCACGGCGGATAAGATCGTCATGAACCCCTATTGCGTCACCGGCAGCATCGGCGTGACCATGGGCAATCTGATCGACCTTACCGGCCTGCTGGAAAAATACGGGGTGAAAAGCTATAACCTGGCCAGCGGCGGCGAGAAGAACGCGGCCAACGGCCTGACCCCCATCACCCAGGAGACCATCGACGTCTACCAGGGCATGATCGACGAATACTATGAGGATTTCCTGGACTGGGTGGCTGAAGGCCGGGGCCTGGATAAGGAAACCCTGCGGCCTTTGGCGGACGGCAGGCTTTATACGGCCCGGCAGGCCCTGGAAAACGGGCTCATTGACGAAGTGGGCGATTATGACCAGGCCCTGGCGGAATTAATGGAACAAACCGGCGTCGCCAACGTCTATGATTATTATCCGGCGGCTGCGTCCAAAGGCCTGCTGGGCCTGCTGTTGGGCCGGGACGCCCAAAAAAGCGAGCTGGATACCCTGCTTTATTTGCTGCCGCCCCAGGGCTTGCTGGCTTATTATAACGGCGTTTGGTAAAAGGCGGCGGCTTTCACAAATTTTTCAGGCAAGAATAAGCCCCCCGGGCTTGTATTTATCATGTATCTGCTTGTTTTCAATACACCGATCCCAACGCATTTATCCCAATGCACCAACGGAGGAAAAACCCATGAAAAAACTGTTCACTGTCGTATTGTGCCTGCTCTGCCTGGCGCTGGCTTTCAGCTTTGCCGCCTGCAATAAGGATAAAGGCGAAGGCGAAGAACCCGCCTCCCCCACGGATATCCCGGCGGAAGCCACCCCCATCGAGGGCGACCCCCTGGTGGCCGAGGCTGAGGAAGAAGTTTCCAAGCTGGAGCAGGAGCTGGATATCACCATTGATTTGCCGGAGGATTTCCTGATCACCCGCAGCGTGCTGGTGGAAGGCTATATGGCCCAGATCGAGTTCACTTTTGCGGAGGAGAATTACACCGGCCGCTATGCCAAGGGCCAGCAGGAAAATATGAGCGGCTTCTCCAAGGGCTTCGCCCATGAGGAAACCGCCACCATCGACGGGGTTGCCGTGAAGCTGCGCTGGACAGCCAAAGCGGATATCATGAGCGAGGTGGAAACCACCATCGGCGTGGCGGACGCTTATGACCAGGCCAAGGACTTAAGCTATATGGTGGTGCTGACCAAGGACAGCACCAAGGAAAAGCTGGTGGACGCCATCACCGCCTTTATGCAGGCCGCCAGCCAGGGCGCGCCGGAGGAGATCGTGGAGCAGACCCAGCCGGAAGGGGCGGCGGAAGCGCCCGCCGGGGAGAGCCCGGAGCCCCGGGGCTGATAAAAAAAGGCATAAATCAAGCCCCTTTGTAATAATAAAAAAATGGAAATTAGCAGGAAAAACAGGAAGGGGACGGAATAAGTAATGGATTAGGAACAGCTCTCTTTGTCCCCTGCCGGGACGGAACAAAAGCCGCTCCCTTTACGTCTGTTTTCCAGACCCGGCAGTGCCATAAAACGCCTGAAAATAATTTATGTTATCTAAATAAGGAGGATGATCAAAGAATGAAGAAAGTACTTGTTATGCTGCTGGCATTGACCCTGGTCTTTGCCTTCGCGGCGACAGCCTTGGCAGCGCCAGTAACAGCCACTGTTCCTGCCGATACCAGCGCAAAGCTGCTTGGTGGCACTACTGATACTTTAACTGTTGCTTACAGTAGCACCACGTATAAAGCACCCACTGCGGGTTACTATCGCCTTGCAGTGACTAGTGGTGGCACCACGACTAATTCCACGTCTACTGATTCACTTGCCCAAGACGCTCAAATTACTGGCTTATCTGTTAGTTCCATAAACTTTGCTACTACCGGCAAAAAAACAGTTTCTTGGGAGATACAGTTTTCTGCTACCGGTGCGGATGGTTCTTACGCCAAAGTGACGGCTTCCGGTTATTCCGGCACCATCAATGCCTATGTGGGTACTGACGGAAACACCCTTACAGTTGGCGCGTTAACTGTTACGCCAGCTGGAACGGGTAGTATTACTTCAAGTGGCAACACTTTTTCTCTTCATGTTCCTAAACTCACTAACAAAATTTCGATCGCCTTCAGTAATGCGAGCGCTAATGCCACAATTACCGCTTCAGAACATGTGTCGGTAAATCCGGATACGGGCGCAGCTCTTTTTAACGGCACAATCGAGACTACAACAATTAGTAATTTTTCTGTTTATGTCGCTCCTCAAAACGGCGAATCTGCCACAACCTATACCTTTAAAATTTATAAGGACTATGATACCCCCGTGCTGAATAGCTTCAAGCTTGGCAGTTCCACGATTTCAATTGGCGCTGATTTTAAGGGAACCGCTTCGTATGACGCGCCAGCGGATGATGGATATCTGGAAATCTCCGGCACCTTTACCGGGTCACATGTTGGTGCAGCGAGTGGTAACTACGATGACGATGTTACGTTCAATGGTGGTAATTATACCTATCAAAGCAACGGCAGCATAGAGGACGGTACCTTCTCAGGAAAAATAAGATTGGGTTCCGGCGGTTCTTGGGGCAACACAATTACAGTCAAGGTTAAGGTCATGGCTCTTGATGGTACCACTGACCAGGAGTATACCTTCACCCTGACCAAGAGCGCGGCTTTGGTTCCGCTGAATTTTTCCGCCAGCAGCAGCATGTCTCCCACTCTTAGCGGCGGGAGCTCCAACAAGGGCAGCGGCACGATTTATGTCGGTACCAATAACCCAATCTATGTGCGCACCACCTCTACCACGGCGTTGAAGGACTTGACCATTGAGACAGGCACGGCTACGCATACTGGCAATGCTGCAACGGCCGCCGCACCTGAGGGGGCAGCCGCTAACAAGATCTACAAAATTACCCTGAACGACGACACCAGTAAAAACAAGCTCTACATCACCGTTGACGGCGTACAGCAGACTTATACACTGGATCGTAGCGCCGCCCTCACCGGCACCGCCTACAGCTCCAAGAGCACCAGCGCGACTTACGATTTGGACTTCGACTTTACCAGCAGCAGAAAAACCGACAGCATCACCCTGACCAGCAGCTGGGGTTCCAAAGTCTGGCTGCAGTTTAATCAGAATGTTGGCGAAGTAGAGTACAAAAACGATAGCCAAACCAGTAAGAAGGAAATTTCAGAGAAAGACGACTTCTACGAAGTGCCTGTGGACGGCACCACCTATGTTTATATCGACGATACCTACACCCTGACTATTAACCCCGACAGCGCTGCCTTCACGGTCAAGGTTTGTGAAGCGGCCAAAAGCAGCAGCGACTATGAATCCGTGGATTTCCCCAGCTCCAAAGCCAATAAATCCGTAAAAGTGAACGAGGACTGGGACGATGGCAATGTTTACCTGAAATTCCCCAGTAACAGCGAGGTTAAGAATGTCGAATACGGTTATAATACCACCCAAAGCAAGGCCAAAGACGCCGACGATGAGGGCAGCTATTGGGAAATCCCCCTGGACGGCACTACTTATGTCTGGTTCACTTATGACGGCGTTAAGGATTACCGCCTGGAAATTAAGCCGGACGGCACCGCCGGCACCGACAGCCTGATCGATTCCGTAGAGGCCACCAGCAAGGACGACGGCAAGGGTGATGAATACCTGGCCTTCTACGGCAGCGATAAGATTTATGTCTTCCGTCCTAACGGTAGCTCGGGCAGTACTTACCTGAACATCGAATCCGATGAAAAGGTCTATCATGAAGACGACGATGACGAAAATGTGGAAGGCGATTGGGTTCCGGTCAGCGCGGGTGATATCTTCACCATCGACGACGAAGAATTTGAGGTCGTGATCTACACTGCCAGCAAGAACGACGACGACGACGCGGCCCTCTCCGCCCTCTCCCTGAAAGCCGGCACCAAGAGCAGCAGCCTCTCCTCCGTCTCTCTGAGCCCGGACTTCAAGAGCGGCACCAAGAGCTACAGCGCGGGCATCGGCAGCGACGCCACCTATGCGCGGATCAGCGCCAAGCTCTCCGACAGCAACGCTTACATGATCATCGAGGGCTACGACCTCTACAGCACCAGCAGCTCCAAGGATTGGAATATCAGCGGCCTCAGCACCAAGACCAACAGCTTCAAATACACGGTGCATGTGATCGCCGAGGATTGCGAGGAGCATGAGAGCTACACCATCACCATGAACCGCTCCGGCGACAGCGCCCTGAAATCCCTGACCGTTTCCGGCGGCTACCTGACCCCGGCCTTCTCCGGCAAAATCACCAGCTATACCAGCTATACCAGCGCCAGCAGCACCACCATCGGCGCTTATGCCGAGAACAGCAAGGCCACTGTGGCCATTAACGGCTACAGCGCGGGCAGCCTGGGCAGCCAGACCGGCACCGGCAGCGCTTACGGCACCTTCAACCTGGCCGAAGGCCTGAACACCTTCGTCATCACGGTGAAGAGCGGCAGCAACACCACCCTGTACTATGTGTCTGTCTACCGCATTCCCGCCAGCCCCAGGATCCAGGTGAGCAACCAGAATATCAGCATCAACGGCACCAACTACACCCTGGCCGCTTACAATATCAACGGCAATAACTTTGTCAAGCTCCGCGACCTGGCCGCGCTGCTGATGAACACCAGCAAGAAGTTCTCCCTGGACTTCAGCGACAGCACCCAGACCGCCACCATGGCCATGGGCGGCAATTATGTGAAGCGGGGCGACGAGCTCTCCGCCCTGCCCGCCTACAGGAAGTACACCGCCAGCAGCCAGCGCTTTATCCTGGATGGCAGCGCCATTTATCCGATGGCCTTCAACATCGACGGCACCAACTATGTGATGGTCCGGGATATGGGCAGCGCCATGGACTTCTCCGTGACCTATACCGCCAGCACCAAGACGATCAATGTCAACACCAATGGCGGCTATGTGCCCAACTGAGTTTGACGCCTTAAACCTGGAATTTTAAAAAAAGGAGGCCCCCCGCCGGGGCCTCCTTTTTTATGCGCCGATTTTACAGATACTGACAAAAAAAATTTTCCTCAAACTGAATATCCCCTGCTCCGGGGTAAAACTTTCGGATGCTGGAGGAATTTGCCAAAGATGCGGAGAATATAAGCTAACCAAAGTAGTTTAAGTAAAATACAGCCAGATGAAAGGATGATGTATATGAAATGCCCTAGCTGCGGCGCGGAAGTCGGCGAGAATAATATCTTCTGCCTATCCTGCGGCACAAAGCTGGATACGCCCCTTTCCAGTTCCGCGACTTTGCCCCCTTTAGGCAGCCAGCCTTATAACGGCACCATGGTGCCGCCGGCGGCCCCCAACCGTCCCCAGCAGCCGCTGACGCCCCCGGCCCCGGCCGCCAAGCAGTACCAGGCCCCGATCCAACCCCAGCCGGGCTTTACCCCCGCCACGCCCCTGCCCAATCAGCGCCAGCTGTTCGCCGACATCCAGGCCCCCATTGTCTCCGTGGGCAATTGGCTGGGCACCTTCCTGCTGCTGATGGTCATCCCTCTGGTGCTCAGCACCGCCATAGGCGTATTGGCCGCCTCCGTGGAGCTGCCCGCCCCAGTCAATACCCTGATCATGTTCCTGCCCGCCCTGGTTTATCTGATCATGATCTTTGGCTGGGCTTTCGGCAAAAAGGTCAATCCCAGCAAGCGCAATATGTTCAAAGCCGGCCTGATCCTGGCGGCCATTATGATCGTCATCGGCGTGGTGCTGGCGGTGGTGGCCGGCGCTATGCTGGCCTCCCTCTTTGGCGACGCTTTCCAAAACGGCGTGGACTGGAACCGGCTGATGCAGGACCTGCAAAACATGTAGCCCATCCGGCGGTACATAGACTGATACTTGAGGAGGTATCCCATGGCTGAGCAGAAAATCGTGATCATCGGCGGCGGCATTGCCGGCCTGTCCGCGGCTCAGGCTGCCCGGGAGCAGGATCCGGCGGCGGCGGTCTATCTCTGCTGCGGCGAAGGCCGCCTGCCCTATTACCGCCCCCGCATCTGCGAACTGTTTTCCGGCGGCGATGTGGCCAAGCTGACGGTGCGCAATGAACAATGGTTCGAAACCAACCGCATCGCAGCGCTGATGATCCGGGCCACCGCCATCAACGGCGAGCAGCGGTTGGTCAAGTTTGCCGACGGCAGCCAGCTGACTTATGATAAACTGATCCTGGCCACCGGGGCCAGGGGCAATCTGCCCGAGGCCCGGGGCAATGACCGGGATCATGTGCGGGCCCTGCGCTTCCTGACGGATATCGAGCATATCCAGGCCATCCCCGGCCCCGCGGTCATCGTCGGCGACGGCCTGCTGGGCCTGGAAGCTGCCTGGCATCTGTCCCGGGAAGGGCGGGATGTGACCATTATCGGCCGGGGCGACCGGCTGATGGCCCGCCAGCTGGATAAGGAAGGCAGCGTCTTTTTCCTGAACGTGGTGGAAAACGCCGGCCTGGACGTGGCCTTAAACGGCAATCTGGACTATATTGACGAAAGCCGGGCGGTGCTGGCCGATGGCCGGGCCTTTGACGCCGGGGTGGTGATTTTCGCCGCCGGAATCAAAAGCGTGTACCAGCTGGGCCAGAATCTGGGCCTGGACTGCGGCCGGGCTATTATGGTGGATGATCATATGCGCACCTCCCTGCCGGATGTGTATTCCGCCGGGGACTGCGCCGAATACCAGGGCCGTACCATTGGCCTGTGGACTGCCGCCATGGCCCAGGGCGCTGTGGCCGGGGCCAATGCCGCCGGCGGCGACCAGACCTATCTGCCGGAGCAGCCTTCTTATCTGATGAACGCCATGGGCACCAAGATCTGGAGCTTTGGCGATATTACCGCGGAGGATGGGATCAGCCGCAAGGACGGGACAACCGGCCGCTTTGCCAAGCTGTTTTTTGCTGAGGATAAGCTGGTGGGCGCGGAGCTGATCGGCGATACCCAGCCCATGGTCAGGCTGAAAAAGCTGGTGGACGCGGGCGCTGCCCGGGACGAGGCCCTGGCCCTTTTGGCCGGCCTGGGCTGAATCATTATTGCCGCAAATAATGCTTGCAAGTTAAGCAAACCCTCTTTATAATACAGATTAGCAGGCTACGGAGCTGCCGCCGAACCAGGGGGGCTCCGAGCCCCGACAATAACAAAGGAGGGTTTGAGGAGATGCAAAAATATGTGTGCGAGGTCTGCGGTTATGTGTATGATCCCGCTGAAAATGACGGCGTAGCCTTCATTGATCTGCCGGATGATTGGACCTGCCCTTTATGCGGCGCTGGCAAAGAAAACTTTACTTTAGCCTAAACCTAAGCCGAAAAACCTGACCGAAAAGCTCTGCTGAATCATTCATAAGCCGGCCTCCCTTCCGCATACTATGTGCGGGAGGGAGGTTTAATTTATGGACATTTATGTGGTGAAATCCGGGGATACGCTAAACGCCATTGCCCAACGGTACGGCGTATCCGCCAGCCTGCTGGCTGATATCAACGGCCTGGACAATCCGGACCGGCTGGTGGTAGGCCAAGCGCTGCTGATCGCCAGGCCGGCTGTGGTACATACCGTGGGCCGGGGGGAAACGCTCTATAGCATCGCCATTCTCTATCAAACCACGGTGGATGCGCTCTACCGCAACAATCCCCAGCTGGAGGGGATGCCCTTGATCCGCCCCGGCCAGGAGCTGACCGTTTCCTTTGGCGAGGAGCCGGGCCGGGAACTGGTGGTGGGGGGCTATGCCTACCCCTTTGTGGAGCGTCGCTTGCTCAGCGGCACCCTGCCCTATTTGTCTTTGCTCTATGTTTTTGCTTATGGTTTTGACCAGGCGGGCAATCTGATATCCCTTAATGACGACGAGGAACTGGTGCTGACGTCCCGGGGCGCCGGGGTCAAGCCTTTTATGGTGCTGGCGCCCCTGACGGCGGAAGGTATGTTTGACAATGACCTGATCAGCGCGGTGCTCCAGAGCGACCGGGCCAGAACCAATCTGATCCGCCAGATCCTGGCCACCATGGAGGCCAAGGGCTATCAGGGGCTGGATCTGGATTTTGAGTATGTGAAGGCTGAGGACAAAGAGGCCTATATCCGCTTTGCCCAAGAGCTGGCCCCCCTGCTCCATGCGGAGGGCTATCTGCTCAGCATTGCCCTGGCGCCCAAGTATTACGCGGAGCAGCCGGGCCTGCTTTATGAGGGGCAAGATTATTACCGCCTGGGCCAGATCGCCGACCTGCTGCTGCTGATGACTTATGAATGGGGCTATTCCTACGGCCCGCCCATGGCGGTGGCTCCCATCCAGGAAGTGCGGCGGGTGGCGGAATACGGGATCAGCGAAATCCCCAGGGAAAAGATCCTGCTGGGCATTCCCAATTATGGCTATGATTGGACCCTGCCTTATGTGGAGGGCCGCCGGGCTGTGACCATCGGCAATCAGGAAGCCCTGGACATCGCTTATCAAAACAATGCCGCCATTGAATTCGACCGGGAGGCCATGGCCCCCTATTTCCACTACTTTACCCCGGAAGGGGTGGAGCATGTGGTCTGGTTCGAGGATGTGCGCAGCATCCTGGCTAAGTTGACCCTGGCGGAGGAACTCCGGCTCCGAGGGGTGGGCTATTGGACCATCATGCGCCCCTTTACCCAGAACTGGATGCTGATCAATCTGCTGCAGACCATCAAGCGTTAGGCCGCAGTTTAGCCAGCAGGGAAAAAACCGGTATGCAGAGCAGGAACCACAGGGCGGTAAAAGGCAGGCAGACCTGGCCCAGCAGATTCATGGGCAAATGGGAATAATCCCAGATCTGCCAATGCAGCCATTTATTGAACACGCAGCCGAAGATGAATTCAACGCCGGTGATCAGGGCCGCCCCCAGCAGGCAGTTTTGCCTGAGGCTGCGCTTTTTGCCCCGCTGCAAGCGCCAGAGCAGGGGCAGGCACAGGCCGCCGGCCAGGGACATGGCCCAATGGCTGTGCCCCCGCCAGGCAATTTCCAGCAGGGGGTAAATGGCGGCCCCGGAAAGGCAGAGCAGAAGACCGCGTTTGGTTTTCTTCATTAAAAATCACCCCAGGCTAGTATGCCCGGGGTGATTTGGCTTATGCCGGATTCAGCAAAGGGATAATAAGAGCTGGGAAAGCTCAGCCACCGTGTCCACGCTATAATCGGGCCCGCAGGCGGCCAGTTCTTCCTTGCCGCCGGCGCCCCAGGTCACGGCGCAGGCTTTGATCCCCGCCTGCTGGGCGCATTGCAGATCATGGACGCTGTCGCCAATAAACAGGCTCTCCGCCGGTTTTGCCCCCAGCAGTTCCATGGCTTTCAGCGCCGGGTCGGGAAAGGGCTTCCGCCGTTCCGTGGATTCGCTGGCCACCAGCACGTCCAGCATGCCGGTAAGGCCGATGATCTCCAGGGTATCCTCTGCCATTTGCCGCCGCTTGGCCGTGGCAATGGCCAGCTTGGCCCCCCTAGCCCGGAGTTCGCTCAAGAGCTCCGGAATGCCGGGAAAGGCCCGCATGGGATAAGCCATTGGGTCGTAATGACGCAAATAGGCTTCCAGGTATTCCTGGCCCCGGCCCGGCCCCAGCAGGGCTTCGCCGGTTTCCACCAGGGGCACGCCGATATAGCTTTTGATGATGTCCTCGCCTTGATCAATACCCAGTTCCTGATAAGCCTTTAAGGTGGTGATCACGATCAGCGGCACGCTGTCGTTCAAGGTGCCGTCCAGGTCAAAAATAAACGCCTTCATCCTTTGTTCCCTCGCTTTTTACTGTTCATTGATGCTGGCCGCCGCCGCCAGGGCGGCGTTATAAACGGTTTTGAAAGGCTGCCGGTAGGCCTGGGCAGCCTGCTGTACGCTGTCCGCTTCCGGTGACAGGGTGTTGCCGCCCCGGATCACAGCCACCGGGCCGTAAGAGGTCTCCACCGTCAGCTGTTGCCGGGGGGATTTATAGCGGGCCTGGCGGGAGACCCGGCAGCCCAGGGTGCTGGTTTCCGCCAGCAGCAATTGAGCGAATTCCGCTGCCCGGCCCTCTGCCACGATCAGCTGCAATTGCCAGGCCGGGCGGCCCTTTTTCATCAGCAGCGGCCCATAGCTCATATCCAAAGCCCCCAGGTCAAAGGCCTTTTGCCAGAAGCTGGCCAGGATTTCCCCGCTGCAATCGTCTATATTGGCGGTGAGCACCTCCACCGCGTCCTGCTCCAGGCCGGCGCCTGCCGGAACCGCGCCCAGCAGCAAACGCACCATATTCACCTGGGCCAGCTGCCGCTTGCCCGCCCCCCGGCCTACCCGTTCCAGGATCAAATCCGGCAGGCCGTTTTGGGCGTTCAAAGCCTTGAGCAGCGCCGCCCCCGTGGGGGTGATCACCTCACCCTGAAGCGCGCTGCCCACCAGATGGAAGCCCTGGAGCAAATAGGCGGCAGCCGGCGCGGGCACCGGCAAACGGCCATGCTCGCAATCCACAAAGCCGCTGGTCAGCGGCAGCGGCGAACAATAGACGGGGCCGATATCCAGCATATCAACGAGCAGGGCCACGCCACAAATATCCAGGATGGAATCCACCGCGCCCACCTCATGAAAATGCACCTCATCCAGGCTGCAGCCATGGGCCGCGGCTTCCGCCTCGGCCAAAAGGTAAAAGGCCCGGCGGGCCAGCTGATCGGCCCGGGGCGGGAAAGCCGCCGCGCTGATGATATCCTCGATATCCGCCAAATGGCGGTGCTGATGCTGGTGGGGGTAGCTGATGGCCACATCCAGGCCTGCCAAGCCCTGCTGGGAAACAGAGCTGATCCGCATCTCCCATTCGCCGATGGGCAAGCGCTGCAAAGCGGCGAGGAAAGCCGCCTGATCCGCGCCCAGATCCAAAAAAGCGGCCAACAGCATATCCCCGGCCAGGCCGGTGGGGGCGTCGATATAAACGGTTTTAGCGGTCAAAGCTGCCACTGGCAAACCCCTCCAAATCTAAAGTGATCCGCTGCCAGCCCAGGGCTTTCAGCCCCGTCACCAGGGCTTCTCTTTGCACCAGCAGCCTGGGCCATTGTTCCGGGTGCAGCTCGATACGGCAAAAATGGTCATGACAGCGCAGGCGGAATTCCCGGAAGCCCAATTCCCGGATCAGGGCTTCCCCAGCCTCTGCCTGGGCCAGCTTGTCCCGGCAAAGAGCCGTATCATAAGGAAAGCGGCTGGCCAAACAGGGGCTGGCCGGCCGTTCCGCCATGGGCAAACCAATATCCCGGGCCAGGGCCCGGATCTCCACCTTGCCCAGGCCGGCCAGGATCAGGGGCTGCAAAACCCCCAGTTCCCGGCAGGCCGCTGCCCCGGGCCGGTATTGGCCCAGATCATCCTGATTGCTGCCTTCGGCGATTTGGCTGATCCCCCGGCGCGCAGCCAAGTTCCGCAAGGCTTGGAACAGGGCCTTCTTGCAGCAATAGCAACGGTTCCTGCTGTTCATGGCCACCGCTTCCAGAGCCAGGACATCCACAGCCACGGTTTCCAGGGACAAGCCCAGAAATTGGGCCATTTCCCAGGCAGCCGCCTCGTCCTCCCGGGTGTTCAGGGGCGTACGGAAAAAGACCGGCAGCAGCGGGGCCAGGCCCGCTTCCCGGGCCGCCCAAGCCAGCAGGCTGCTGTCCACCCCGCCGGAGCAGGCAATGGCCAGGCCGTCTCCTGCCTGCTGTTGCAGGATTTCAATTAAACGGGCCGCCGAAGGGCTGCCGGAAAAAGTCATATCCTGTTCACCGGTTCCGTAATGGTCAGGGGCTGGGCCAGGGGCTGGCCTTGGGGCAGCTTTTCCGGGGCCCCGCCGTCCAGGCAAAGACTTAGCCCGTAAACCCCTTTGATCGGACAAAAACTATGGATCAGCGCCTGGTAAAAGAGCTGCTCCTCCTCCTGGGTCATGGTCAGGAACAGGGCGCCGGGGAAATCTAAAGTCAGCAGATTATCGCTGAAGTCCAGGACCGGCCGGGAGGCGGCATCCAGAAAACCCTGGCTCACCCAGAGGTCCAGGATGGCCGTGGCTTGAGCCAGGGGCGGATCTAAGGCCGCGTCCAGCAGCACGTCCCGGCTATGGGGAATGATAAAACCGCTGGCGCTGTCCGGCAAATAGAACAGCAGCCGGGTCAAGCCCTCCTGGGGCGTTTCACCAGCCCCTGCCGGGGTTTCCTCAGTCAGGGGGTTGATGGCGGGCATGGTCAAGGGATCGGAAAGATCCACCGGTCCAAAAGCCCTGACCCCTTCCCCCTCCACCAGGATTTGCAGCTTCTGGCAATCCGCCAGGGGCAGCACCGTGGCCACCACGGCGTCCACGGCCAACTGGGCTTTTGCACTGGGGATATCCAGAAATTCATGGCTTAAGTCCACATAAACGGTATTATAAATGCTGTAGAGATCCAGCAGCTTGGTATCGGTGGGCACGGAATCCGTTGCCCCTTCCGTCATCGGCCCGGCCAGCAGCTTTTCCACAGCCACCCGGGCCGCCTCGGTGGTGGCGTTCACTTCCAGTGACAGCGGCAGCAGGGTCTGGCCGTCGGCAGTGGCATAATACACCGTGACCAGGGATTTTTTCGCGGCGGTCAGCACAGATTGGCGCTCCTCGGCAGCCCCGTCCTTTTTCCTTTCGCAGCCGCCCAGGAAGTTCAAGGCCAGAGAAAGGGCGATGATGAGAATGATGCCGATCATATAGAACGCCTTTTTCATATCATCGCCTCCGGACGGTTTCTAGAAGATAGGATTTCGCCCGCCAGGGGGAAAATCCTTTTTTATTAGAAAAGAACAGCCCATTTCCGGCCCGTTTGCTGGTAAAACCCGCCGCCCCTGCCGAAAGAATCCGCCGGAAGCCGCTCCCCTGTTTCAGCGCCTTTCCCCGGCCCGGCAGACCAGGGCCAGCAGCCACAGAAGAGTCAGGGCAATGGCGCAAAGGCGGCAGGCCAGGGGCAGCAGGGGCTGAACCGGCGGCAGCAGGCTGCCGAAAGCGGCGGCGGGAAGAATGATGATTTGACAGAGCCAGCGGGTGATGAAATAGGAGAACAGGGTATGCAGGAGCCGGCAGGCCAAATAGACCCGGGGACTGATATCCGAATCCGCGATCATAGCCAGCACCTGGGTTTGCACGGAGACGCCGCCCAAGGCCAGGATGGCGGAAGCCACCGGCAGGATGCGGGTCAGGGACAGGCCGCTGTCCGCCAGCAGATCCATGCCCAGGCTCATTTCCCAAAAGCCCTGGGCAAAGCCGTGCAGCAGCGGGTTCAGGCGGGAAAGGGGCGCGTCCAGCAGCGCGGTGATCACGGAAAAAAACACCATATAGCAGCCGATCAGCAAGATATTATTAGCGGAGTTCCGGGCGGAAGTCTTGAGGGAGCGGCCCAGGGAAAAGACGCCGGCAGGTTCCGGCTGCCAGCGGCAGGGGCCTGGGGAGAGCCCGCTGCCCCGCAGCCGGGCCCAAAGGCCCAGGGCCATGCCCAGCAGCAGGTTGCCGCCATAATGCACCCCCGCCAGCAGCCAGCCGGCTGCCGGGGAAGCCAGCAGGCCCAAGGCCACGCTGATGGTGATATACAGGGGCCCGGCATTATTGGTAAAAGCCACCAGCCTGGCCCCCTGCTCGGCGTTGATTTGCCCCTGCCGCCGCAGCCGCTCGGTGACCACGGCGCCGGTGGGAAAGCCGGAACAGAAACCCATCAGCACCGGCAAGGCGGCTGTGCCCGGCAGATAGAACAGGGGGCCCATCAGCCGGGCCAAGGCCGGGGCCAGCAGGCTGGCCATGCCCAGCTCCACCAGGAGTTCGCTGACTAAGAAAAAGGGCAGCAGGGCCGGAACCACCATGCGCCACCACAGGGAAAGCCCCCGTTGAGCGGCGGCATAAACCAATTGGGGCCTGGCGATCAGCAGGATCAATACCAGCAGCATGGGGACCAGCAAAGCCAGTCGTTTTTTGTCAACAGACATGTTTTTCTCTCTTTCCAAGCAGGGGCGGTTATGTTATAATATTAAACGGTCTTGGGTATTATTAAAAACTGGAGGTTGAAAATGAAAATTCTTGTACTGAACTGCGGTTCGTCCTCCCTGAAATATCAGCTTTTCAATATGGACGACGAGAGCGTTATGGCCAAAGGCCTGGTGGAAAAGATCGGCCTTCCCGGCGCGCTTCTGACCCATCAGCGTCCTGGCCAGGACAAGGTTAAAATTGAGCGGGACATCCCTAACCATGAGGTCGCCATTGAACTGGTGGCGGCGGCTTTGCTCTCCCCTGAGCACGGCGTGATCAAGGACATGCAGGAAATCGACGCGGTAGGCCACCGCACCATCCATGGGGGCACCTCCTTTACCGATTCCTGCGTCATCACCGAGGCCGTCATGGCTGAGATGGAGCGCCTGGTGGAGCTGGCGCCCCTGCATAATCCGCCCAGCATCAACGGTATCCGGGCTTGTCAGGAAAAGATCCCCGGCATCCCCATGGTCGGGGTTTTCGATACAGCTTTCCATCAGACCATGCCGCCTGAGACGTATATGTACGGCCTGCCCTACGACTATTATGAGAAATACCGGATCCGCCGTTACGGCTTCCATGGCACCAGCCACCGCTTTGTCTCCGGCCGCTGCCTGGAACTGCTGGGCAAGCCGGCTCAGAGCAAAATCATCACCTGCCATTTGGGCAACGGCTCTTCCCTGGCCGCCATCAAAGACGGCAAGGTGCTGGATACCACCATGGGCTATACGCCTTTGGAAGGCCTGCTGATGGGCACCCGCTGCGGCGATCTTGACCCGGCGGTGGTCACCTTCCTGATGAAAAAGGAAGGGCTGAGCCCGGAGGAAATGGACGGGGTGATGAATAAAAAATCCGGCCTGCTGGGCATCTCCGGCGTTTCCAGCGATATGCGCTATATCGAGGAAGCGGCCAATGCGGGCAATGAACGGGCCAAGCTGGCCCTGGCCGTGTTCAAAAAAACCGTGCTCCGCTATATCGGCGCTTACAGCGCTGAATTGAACGGGGTGGACGCCATCGTCTTCACCGCCGGCATTGGCGAGAACGGCCCGGACATGCGGAAAGATATCTGCGCCAACCTGGCTTACCTGGGCGTGGTATTTGATGAAGAGGCCAATAATTGCCGGGGCAAGGAAGTGGAGATCAGCAAGCCTGAGAGCAAAGTCCGGGTCTTTGTCATCCCCACCAATGAGGAGCTGATGATCGCCCGGGATACCATGCGACTCACCGCCAAATAAATCCGGCTTTTTTCCCTGGCTGAATGAACGTGCAGCAAAGAACCGCCCCAAAGGGGGCGGTTCTTTTAATCTCGGCTATTGGTTGCCGGCGCTGCCGGCTGCCCGGCTTTATAAGCGCTTATCCTCGATCTCCTTGACCAGGCGGCTGATGATTTCCGCCAGGCTGTAGCTGCCCAGATCGCCCTCTCCCCGGTGGCGGAGGGCGGCGGCGCCGGCTTCCTGCTCCTTATCCCCCACCACCAGCATATAGGGGATCTTCTCCGTCTGGGCGGCGCGGATCTTGAAGCCGATCTTCTCATTCCGCTCGTCCAGCTCAGCCCGGATGCCGGCGGCCTTCAGCGCTTTTACCAGCTCCGCGGCGTAATCCGCCTGGCGGTCGGTGATGGTCATCACCCGGGCCTGCTCCGGCGCCAACCACAGGGGCAGCGCGCCGGCGAATTTCTCGATGATCAGGGCCAGGGTCCGTTCATAGCAGCCGATGGAGGTGCGGTGGATGATATAGGGATTCTTTTTCTGCCCATCCTTATCCGTATATTCCATACCGAATTTTTCCGCCAGCATTTGGTCGATCTGGATGGTGATCAGCGTATCTTCCTTGCCGAAGACATTGCGGATCTGGATATCCAGCTTGGGCCCGTAGAAAGCGGCTTCGTCAATACCCACCACATAGGGGATGGCCAGATGGTCGAGGATGCGCTGCATCGCGCCTTGGGCTTCCTCCCATTGTTCCGGCCGGCCGATATATTTTTCCCGGTTATTGGGATCCCATTGGGAAAAGCGGTAGGAAACGTCCTCGAACAGGCCCACGCATTGCAGCATATAGATGGCCAGCTCCAAGCAGGCCCGGAACTCTTCCTCCAATTGCTCCGGCGTACAGATCAGATGCCCTTCGGAAATGGTGAACTGGCGCAGGCGGATCAGGCCGTGCATTTCGCCGCTGGACTCATTGCGAAACAGGGTGGAAGTCTCATTATAGCGCAGGGGCAGATCCCGGTAAGAGCGGGCCCGGTTGAGATAAGCCTGGTATTGGAAGGGGCAGGTCATGGGACGCAGGGCGTAGACCTCTTTGTCCCGCTCCGGGTCGCCCAGGATGAACATGCCCTCCCGGTAATGCTGCCAATGGCCGGACAGCATATAGAGATCGGATTTGGCCATCAGCGGCGTTTTAGTCAGCTGCCAGCCCCGCTTTTGCTCCTCATCCTCCACAAAGCGCTGCAACAGTTGGAGGACCCGGGCGCCCTTGGGCAGCATGATCGGCAGGCCCTGGCCGATGATATCGCAGGTGGTGAAGTATTCCAGCTCCCGGCCCAGCTTATTATGGTCGCGCTTGCGGGCTTCCTCCATCCGGGCCAGATAGTCTTCCAATTCCTCCCGGCTGGGGAAGGCGGTGCCGTAGATGCGGCAGAGCATGGGCTGGGAACTGTCGCCCCGCCAATAAGCGCCGGCGGTCTGCAGCAGCTTAAAGCCCTTGACCTGGCCGGTGGACAGCAGCTGGGGCCCGGCGCACAATTCGTCGAATTCACCCTGGCGGTAAAAGCTGATGCGCTCGCCTTTACCCGCATGCTCCTGGATCAGCTCCACCTTATAAGTCTCGTCCTGGGCCTGGTAAAAAGCGATTGCTTCCTCAGGGGAGCAATAATGGCGTTCCAGGCGCAGGTTTTCCTTGACGATCTTTTTCATTTCCCCTTCCAAGGCTGCCAGATCCTCGGCGGAAAAGGGGCTTTCCACCTCAAAATCATAGTAGAAGCCCTCGTCGATAGCCGGGCCGATAGCCAGCTTGGCCTGGGGGAACAGGCGCTTTACCGCCTGGGCCAGGATATGGCTGGCCGTGTGCCGGAACACCCGGCGGCCCTGCTCGTCGCCGAAGCTGACGATTTCCACCACATCGCCTGCCCCGGCTGCTTCCCGCAGATCTTTCAGCACGCCGTTGACCCGGGCGGCGCAGGCGGTTTTAGCCAGCTCCCGGTCGGCGTCCCGCAAAATCTCAAACAAGGGTTTCCCAGCTTCCGCCTGGATCAGGCCCAGGGGTTTTACTTCGATTTGCATAAGTCGGCCTCCTTCATATAACGGCGGGGCTTCAGCCCCGTAGATAACAAAAAAGCTCCATCCCCTACGGGATGAAGCTTAGCTCCATGGTTCCACCCGAATTGCGCGTTTAGTCCCCAAGGGGGCGCGCCGCTCTTTAGCACTGACGCGGCTTCACGGCGGGGGTTCGCCCCCGCGCTCCTCGGCGGTAAGGATCGTCTGCGCTGCCTGCGGCTTTTCAGCTGCCGCCGCTCTCTGTCAGGCCCGCTGTTCCGGCTCATGTCCGAATCATCGCTTTACGTATACATTTAAAGCCATTTTAGCATCTGGCGGGGATTTTGTCAACCCTGTTCCATGGGCGGGCCAACTTCCAGCCTTTGGCCAAAAATTTCCTTAAGCGTTGCCGGCAAATTACCCAGGGCCAGCTTCGGATCATGGAGCACCAGGCGGCTGGGCCGGAGGGCGATCAAATTGCTGAGCAGGATTTCTTCATTATACCAGCCGCCCTCCAGATCCCGTACCCCATCGGCGCTTTCCTGCCAGAGGCGGAAGCGGGCGCCGGGGCTGAAAAACAAATGCAGCGCCGGGCTGCCCTTGGCCGGCAGTGCGGCGGCCCGGAGCAGGGCCAGGTATTCCGCCTGCTCCTGCTCGCCCAGGAACTCGTCGGCGGCCAGGGTCAGGATATAGCGCAGATATTCCCGGTAGCCGTCCAGGCGGAAGCGGCAGAAGCCCACAAAGTCCACCGGCCCGGCAATCAGCTCCCGGGCCAGCAAATCGGCGAGCAGGGCTTCCCGCTTAGGCCCGCTGTAAGCCCGGCCCCGGCAGGGTTCCTCCTGCAGCAAACCTTGGGCCAGTTCCAGGATGCGGCTGTTTTCCGCCTCGTTAAAGCAGCGGTAATAACGCTTAAGCAGCAGGGCCAGCTGTTCCTGCTCATAGCGGCGGAAGGCGCTGGAGACCAGGGACAGGCCCAGATGTTCCGGCCGCATGCCAATGATCCGCAGGCGGTCCGGCAGCAAACGGATGGCCACCGGCCGCCTGGCATAGCGGCTGGCAGCGGCCAAAAAATCCTGGCAATAGTGGTTTGGCATGATGATTTCCAACATGTTGCTATGATATGCTGGGCCGGGGAAAAATATCCTTGACAAGTTTCGTAATGATTGCTATAATTCTGTTGTTAAAGATTAAGCAGAAGCTGCCGCTTCTCACCTGTGGGCAATCCAGCGCACGGGTTTGTACCAACTATCTTCCGGATATTTGTGTATGCGCGGCCTTTTGCGGCCGCTTTTTTACATTTATTTGGTATCTATTGAGCAAGCATGCGCTTTACGGAGGTGAGGTCGAATCAAAGAATTACGTATCAATGAAGAAATCAGAGCCGCTGAGGTGCGCCTGGTGGAAGAGGGGGAAGAAAACATCATCCTGCCCTTCCGGGACGCCCTGGCCCACGCGGTGGAAAAAGGACTGGATCTGGTGGAAATATCCCCCAATGCCAAGCCGCCGGTATGCCGGGTCATGGATTATGGCAAATACCGCTTCGAGCAATTGAAGCGGGAAAAAGAAGCGCGGAAAAACCAGCGCGTCATCCAGATCAAAGAAGTCAAGTTCCGCCCCAATATCGAGGAGCATGATTTTGAAACCAAAGTGAAAAACGCCGAGCGCTTTTTAGCCGACGGCGATAAGGTTAAGGCTACCGTGATGTTCCGGGGCCGGGAGATCACCCATCCGGAGCTGGGCCGCGTTCTGCTGAAAAGAATGGCGGAACGGGTGGAGGAAATAGCTGTGCAGGAAAAGGCCCCCAAGGTGGAAGGTAAGAATATGACTGCTATCTTCGCGCCTAAGGCCAACAAATAACCGAACAGAATCTAGAAAAGAGGGAAAACAATGCCTAAAATGAAAACCCATCGCGGCGCCGCCAAAAGAATCAAAGTGACCGGCAGCGGTAAATTCAAGCGCCACCACGCTTATTGCAGCCATAAGCTGAACAGCAAAACCGCTAAGCGTAAGCGCATGCTGCGCCAATCCGCCGTGCTCGTAGCGGCTGAGGAAAAACAGATGCGCAAACTGCTGCCCTACGCTTAAAGACGCGGCGGGTATGAAACCAGCGACTAAAAGGAGAAAATAAAATGACCAGAGTTAAACGAGGCATGACCCGCCACGCGCGGCATAAAAAAGTTCTGAAGCTGACGAAGGGCTACCGCGCTTCCAATTCCAAGCTCTACCGGGTAGCCAATGAGCAGCTGCTCCATTCCATGTATTATTCCTTCGCTCACCGGCGGAAGAAGAAAAGCGATTTCCGCAAGCTGTGGATCGCCCGCATCAACGCTGCCGCCCGCAGCAACGGCATGAGCTACAGCACCATGATCCACGGTTTGAAAAACGCCGGCGTGGCTGTGGACCGCAAAATCCTGGCGGAGCTGGCGGTGAACGACGCCGCCGCTTTCAGCCAATATACCGATCTTGCCAAAGCGAATCTGTAACCCCCGCCCCCAACCGGCCTTTTTAGCAAAGGCCGGTTTTTTTCCAGCCAGCCTGGCATAAGGAATCCGTCCGTGCAGATCATCACCTCCAAAGATAATCAATACCTGAAAATGGCCCGGGCTGTCCGGGAGAAAAAAGGCCGGCTGGCCCACGGCTGCTTCCTGGCGGAGGGCTTGCGCCTGGCGGAGGAAGCACTGGATCAGGGGGTGGAGCCCCTTTACGCCCTCTTCAGCGAGAGCGCCCTGGACGATCCCCGGATCCAGGCCCTGGCCCGGCGGCTGGAGGGGCTGGACGCGCCCGCGGCCCGGATCAGCGACAGCCTGTTCGCCGCCGTTTCCGCCACCGGGCATCCCCAGGGCGTGGCCCTGCTGGCCCCCATCCCGCCGTCGGTCTTGCCCCGGCTGCTGCCGGAACAACCCTGTTTCGTCTATGCCGACGATATCCGGGATCCGGGAAACCTGGGCACCCTGATCCGCACCGCCCACGCGGCCAATGCCGGGGGCTTATGGCTGTCCCCGGAAAGCGCGGATATCTATAACCCGAAGGTGCTGCGGGCCGCCATGGGCGCCTGCTTCAAGCTGCCCCTCTACCGGGCGGAAAGCCCAGATCAGGCTCTGGCTTTATGCCGGGAGCTGCGCCTGGCTGTTTATGTGGCCGCGGCCCAGGGCCGGGATATCCGGGAAGCAAAATTGGCCCTGGATCAGCCCCATCTCTGGGTGCTGGGCTCAGAAGCGGCGGGGGCGGCCCCTTTTTGGCTGGCAGAGGCGGATCAGGTGCTGCGTTTGCCCATGCGGCCGGACGCGGAATCCCTGAATGTGGCAACAGCCGGGGCGATCCTGCTTTATTATAGTTATTTTTTCCACCCCGGCAAATAATGCGTTTTACCACCTTGCTCTTGACGAAAAACCATGCTATAATGCACATATGTAATATCATACCCTGCCGGGATAAGCGAAAGGTCGTGAGCTGATGCAACCAAATGCCGAGGCTTTTTGGAAAATCTTTGAGCAGACCGGTTCCGTAGCCATATATATTATCTACCGCAGGATGATACTGCAATAATGCCGGTACAGGGATGCTATATGTGACAGACTATGCCTTTCGTCCCCGCGGATGAAGGGCATTTTCCAATTATACGCGCTTTGAAATCAGACACGCTTTCCTAAATTTATTGAAAAAATGCCAATTATTAAAATGGAGGATATCGCTATGCAGCAACAGTTGTTGGAAATTCAGGCCCGGGCCCTGGCGGCAATCAGCCAAGCAACCGACGGGGCCAGGCTGACGGAGCTGAAAGTCGCCTACCTGGGCAAAAAGGGCGAAATCACCAGCCTGTCCCGGATGATGGGCCAGCTGGATCCGGCGGAGCGGCCTCTGTTCGGCGGGTTGGTGAACCAGGCCAAGGACGCGGTGGAAGCGGCCCTGGCTGCCAAAGGGGCGGCGCTGGGCCAAGCGGAACAGCAGGCCCGGCTGGCGGCGGAAGCCATTGATATCACCCTGCCCGGCCAAGGGCCTTTGCTGGGCCGGCTGCATATCCTCTCCCAGGTGCAGGAGCAGATCGAGGATATTTTTATCAGCCTGGGTTATCAAATTGCCGAGGGGCCCCAGGTGGAATATGATTATTACAACTTTGAGGCCCTGAATATCCCGGCGGAGCATCCGGCCCGGGATATGCAGGACAGCTTTTATTTCAGCGACAAGATGGTGCTGCGCACCCATACCTCCCCGGTGCAGGTGCGCACCATGGAGGCCATGCAGGGGGCATTGCCGGTAAAAATCATCTCCCCCGGCGTGGTCTACCGCCGGGACGACGACGCCACTCATTCCCCCATGTTTCACCAGGTGGAGGGCTTGCTCATCGATAAAAGGGTCACCTTTGCCGATCTCCGGGGCACGCTGCTGGCTTTTGCCCGGAGCATGTTCGGCGAGGAGCGGGAAATCCGCCTCCGCCCCAGCTATTTCCCGTTCACCGAGCCTTCGGCGGAAGTGGATATCTCCTGCTTCAACTGCGGCGGCGCCGGCTGCCGCCTTTGCAAGGGCAGCGGCTGGATCGAGATTTTAGGTTCCGGCCAGGTGAACCCCAAGGTGCTGGAGATGTCCGGTTATGACCCGGAGGCTTGCAGCGGCTTTGCCTTTGGCATGGGCGTGGAGCGGGTGGCTATGCTGAAATACGGCATCACCGACATGCGCCTGCTGTTTGATAACGATATCCGCTTTTTAGCCGGGTTTTAGGCCGGGTTTTAAGCGGCGCAATTTTGACGATATTAATCAGGTGGAGGAAAAAAGATGCTGGTTTCGTATAATTGGCTGAAAAAATATGTGGAACTGCCCATTAGCGCCGAAGAATTGGCCCGGCGCCTGACCTTTGCCGGCCTGGAGCTGGACGAGATCATCCAGCGGGGCCGGTATTTCAGCAATGTGGTGGTGGCGAAAGTGCTCACCGCCGAGCCGGTAAAGGGCAGCGACCATTTGCAGCTGCTCAGCGTGGATATTGGCCAAGGGGAACCCCTTTCCGTGATCTGCGGCGCGCCCAATGCGGCGGCGGGGCAAATCGTGGCCTGCGCCAAGGTAGGGGCGGAGCTGCCCGGGGGCTTTAAGATCACGGCCCGGAAAACCTTCGGCCATTTGAGCCAGGGCATGATCTGCTCCCAGAGGGAACTGGGCCTTTCCGAAGACCATAGCGGCATCTGGGTGCTGGATGATTATTTCCCCGCCGGGCAAGCGCCCCTGGGCCAAGATCTGGCGGAGGCTTTGGGCCTGGCTGATACCGTGCTGCTGATCGAGCTGACGCCCAACCGCAGCGATTGCCTGGGCATGACCAATCTGGCCAGGGAAGCGGCGGCCCTCACCGGCGCAAAAGTCAAGCTGCCGGAGCTGTCCTATCCGGAGCTGGGCGGGCCGGTTCAGGACGCTATTGACATCGCCATTCTGGACGACAGTCTCTGCTCCCGCTATGTGGGGCGCATCGTCCGTGACGTGAAAATCGGCCCCTCCCCCCTCTGGATGCAGCACTGCCTACTGGCGGCGGGGATGCGGCCCATCAACAATGTGGTGGATATCAGCAATTTCGTGATGCTGGAAATGAACCAGCCCCTGCATACTTTTGATTATGACAAGCTGCGGGGCCAGCAGATCCGGGTGCGGGCCGCCGGGGTTGGCGAAAAAATGCGGACCCTGGACGGCAAGGACCGGGTATTCAGCGGCGAAGAGATCCTGATCTGCGACGGGGCAGGCCCGGTCTGCATCGCCGGGGTCATGGGCGGCCTGGATACCGAAGTGACCAAGGAGACCCGGAATATCCTCATTGAGGCGGCCTGCTTTGACCCGCCCCATATCCGCCGCACAGCCCGGCGGCTGGGCATCCCCTCCGAATCTTCCCAGCGCTTTGAAAAAGGCGTAGACCCTGCCGGCTGCGACCTGGCTGCACGGCGGGCCGCCCAGCTTTTGGTGGCCTACTGCGGCGGCCAGGCTGACCAGGGCTGTGTGGACGCCCGGGCCTCCCGCTACGGGGCGGGTTTTGGCGAGAAAAAGATCATCCTCCGCCCGGCCCGGGTCAACGAGATCCTGGGCACGGCGTTCTCCCCGGCGGAGATCCGGCAGGTGCTGGAAGCCCTGGCCTTCCCCTATGAGGATTTCCGGGGGGATCTCCTGGTTAGCGCGCCCTCTTACCGCCAGGATATCGTTTACGAGGTGGATTTGATTGAGGAAGTGGCCCGGATCAAGGGCTACGACCAGATTCCCGCCACCATCCCGGCCAGCGCCAACCGGGGCGGCCGCAGCCAGCGGCAAAAACTGCTGCTGGATTTGAAGTCTTACTGCGCCGGCTTAGGCCTGAACGAGACGGTGAATTACAGCTTCATCAGCCCTAAGGAAGGGGATCGCCTGGGCCTTGCCCCTGACCATCCCTGGCGGCGGAACCTGACCATCAGCAATCCTCTTTCCGAAGAGCAAAGCGTAATGCGGCAAACCCTGCTGCCCGGCCTGCTGCATACCGCGGCCCGGAATCAGAGCCGCCGTAATCTGGACCTGCGCCTTTTCGAAACCGGCCGGGTCTTCATCCCAGCCCCGGAGCAGGCCAATAGCCAGCAGCCCGCGGAAATTCTCACCTTAAGCCTGCTGCTGGCCGGCGCGCCCAGCCAACAATGGCTGGCCAAGGGGTCTGAATATGATTTCTTCACCATGAAGGGCCTGCTGGAAGCCCTGGGCAAGCTATTGGGCCTGCCGGCGTTCAGCTTCAGCCGCAGCCGGGAAGATTATCTCCATCCCGGCCGCAGCGGGGAGATCCGCCTGAACAATTTAACCATCGGCGTCCTGGGCGAGCTGCATCCGGAGGCTGCCCGGGCTTATGATTTGACCGGCCGGGTGATTGTGGCGGAGCTGGCGGTGGAACCCCTGCTGCTGGCAGCCCTGGAACAGGGCAATAAGCCCCATGGCCTGCCCCGGTATCCGGCTTCCACCCGGGATATCGCGGTGATCGGCCCGGCGGATATCGACGCTGCCGCCATCCTGGCCGCCATCAGCGAGGCCGGCGGGGCGGATCTGGAATCCGCCCGGCTTTTCGACCTTTACGATCGGCCCCCCATCCAGCCGGGGTTTCGCTCCCTGGCCTTTGCCCTCTCTTTCCGGGCTGAGGACCGCACCCTGACCGACCAGGAAGTGGACAGGGCCTTTGCCGATATCCAGGCGGTCCTGGCGGATAAATACGGCTATAAGCTGCGCTAGCGGCCTTCAATTGCCCAGGCGCAGATTTGTTGACAGCTGTCAAAAGTGCGCAAGGAGGAAACTGCTATGGCCAGGGATAACAGCATTCAGTTCCGGATGGACGGCGTGGATTATGTGCTCCGGGGCGATAAAAGCCGGGAGCAGTTGGAGACCATCGTGGGGATGGTGGAACAAAAGATCAAGGAGATACGGCGCCTGGCCCCGGCCTATTCCAGCATGCGCGCCTCCACCCTGGCTGCACTGCAGCTGGCCGAGGAGCTGCTGACCATGAAGGCGGAATATGCCGAGCTGCTGCTGGAAGCGGGCATTGGCGGCGGCGACCTGTTCAGTCAAGGAAAATAATAACGGAGGGATCGGATGAAACTAAAAGACATTTATCAGCTGGCCATCGATCTGGGCGCGGATCATGATCCCCGGGGACGGGAAAAGGCCCTGAAGGATCTGGCCCGGGCCAAAAAGGCCTACGAAGCCCTGGCCGAGGCGGACAAACCCTTTTTCGACCAAGATAAGCTGATCAACCCCTACGGGGATACCCGGATCTTAAACGGCGACGCGGAGCTGGAGGTCAGGCGGCTGATCGCCGGTATTGATATGGAAATCGGCGAGCTGCTGCTGGCAGACCGGCTGAACGAGCGGGGCGCCGGGATCGACCTGGTGCTGGCCCATCATCCCGAAGGCCGGGCCCTGCTGAATTTGCCGGAAGTGATGCAGATGCAACCTGCCGTCCTTTCCGCCTGCGGCGTGCAGCTGAATGTGGCGGAAGCCCTGATGGAGGGGCGGGCCAAAGAAGTGGATACCAGCGTGGGCGTGACCAATTATCAACGGGGCGTGGACGCGGCCCGGCTGCTGAACCTGCCCATGCTTTGCGTGCATACCCCCTGCGATAATTTGGTGGTGGATTTCCTGACCTGCCTGATGGCAGCGGAGCAGCCGGAAACCGTGGGGGATGTGATAAAGCTGCTCAAAACCATCCCCGAATACGCCGCTGCCTGCCGCAACAATAATCATCCCCAGGTGGTATCCGGGGCCGAGGGCCGCAGCGCCGGCAAAGTGCTGGTGGATATGACCGGCGGCACCGGCGGGCCCAAGGAATACTATAAGCTGGTCAGCGAAGCCCATGTGGGCACGGTTCTTTGCATGCATGCGGGCAAAGAAATTCTGGAAGTGGCCAAGGAAGCCCATTTGAACGTGGTCATCGCCGGGCATATGCCCTCGGATTGCCTGGGCGTGAACCTGTTCCTGGACCGCCTGCAAGCTCAGGGCCTGGAAATCCTGGCCTGCTCCGGATTAACAAGAATAGAAAGGTAGCGCTTTTCATGACAGAGCTTTTAGCGCCCGCCGGAAGCATGGAGGCCTTAAGGGCGGCCATTGCCAATGGCGCGGACGCCGTCTACTTTGGCGGGAAGGAATTTTCCGCCCGGGCCTATGCGGATAATTTCAGCTTAGAGGAGATCACCCAGGCTGTGGAGCTGGCTCATTTCCATGGCCTGAAAGCTTATGCCGCGGTGAACACCCTGGTGGGAGATAAGGAAACCCCGGCCCTGCTCCTTTACAGCGCCGAGCTGTACAAGGCCGGGGTGGACGGGGTGATCGTCCAGGATCTGGGCATGCTGGAACTGCTCCATTATGCCCTGCCGGAGCTGCCCCTTTTAGCCAGCACCCAGATGACCATTGCCAATGGGGCCGGCGCGGATCTGCTGGCGGAAAACGGCGTGTTCCGGGTCATCCTCCCCCGGGAGATGCGGTTTGAGGATATCGCCGCCTTCCGCCAAGCCACGGCGGTGGAGGCGGAAAGCTTTGTCCACGGGGCCTTATGCGTCTGCTATTCCGGCCAATGCCTGTTCAGCTCCATGGTGGGGGGCCGCAGCGGCAACCGGGGCCGTTGCGCCCAGCCCTGCCGCATGGCCTATCAGCTTTGCGATGAATTCGGCGATGAGATCGAAACCCTGGCCGAGGGGAAATACCTGCTCTCGCCAAAGGATTTGTTCGGCTATGAAAATCTGGCCGACTTGTATCAGCTGGGCCTGGCAGCCTGGAAAATCGAGGGCCGCATGAAGAAGCCCCAGTATGTGGCCACGGTCTGCCGCATTTACAGCAAAGCCCTGCGCCAGCTGGAACAGGGCCTGCACTTTGCCCCGGATGCGGAAGAGCTGCGCCAGCTGACCCAGGTTTTTAACCGGGATCATTGCAGCGCTTATTGGCAAGGCAACCCCGGCCTGGCCCTGATGAGCCTCTCCCGGCCCAATAACCGCGGCCTGTTCCTGGGCCGCATCCTGGAGTTCAAGGGGGGCCGGATTACGGTGAAGCTGGCCCAGCCCCTGCACCGGGGGGACGGGGTGGAGATCTGGACCAGCGGCCAGCGCCAAGGCTTCAAGACGGAGCAGATTTATTTGGACGGCGAGGAATTGGTGGCCCTGGCCCCGGCGGGCGCTATTGTCCGCCTGCCCCTGTCCGGCAGCTGCCGGGTGGGGGACCGCTTGTTCAAGACTTATGACGCGCCCCTGATGGAAGGGGCTGAGCTGAGCTATGAGCGCCTGCCGGATAAGCCCTTGCATTTTCATGTGACAGCCCAGATCGGCCGCAGGCTCACTGTCTCCGTGGAAGACCCGGACGGCTACAAGGCCACCAGGGAAAGCGCTTATGTGGTGGAACCGGCGAAAAACAGCCAAAAGCCCTTGACCGTGGCCTTTTCCCAGCTGGGCCGCTTGGGCGGCACCGGTTATACCCTGGCCAGCCTCAAGGGGGAAGTGGCGGAAAACGCCATGCTGCCCAGCTCTGTTTTAAACCAGCTCCGGCGGGAACTGGTGCATAATCTGATGCTGCAGCGCCGGGCCAAGGACGCCCGCCCCTTTGACAATGTGCGCTTCTCCACCATGCTGAAAGCCGTGGCGGAAAAGAAGGAAAAAGCCCCGGCCCGCTCCGGCGGCCGCCCGGCTTTCCCAGCCCTGACCGTGCTGGCCCAAACCCCGGCCCAGGCCTTGGCAGCCGCCGCCCGGAGCATCACGGATATTTACTTTGACACGGTGGGCTTTGTGGATCAGGGCCCTGTGGACCTGCGGGTGCTGGCGGCGGAAATAAAGGAGCGCCGGGCCAGGCTGATCCCCTATCTGCCCCATGTGATCCTGCCCCGGGAAGAAGAAAGCTGGCTGAAACGGCTGCGGCTCTGGCAAAGCCTGAACCTGCCGGCCCTGGTGGTGAACAATATCGGCCAGGCCGCCTTTTTGCGGAAGCAGGGCTGGGAGGGGGAGATCTATGCCGGGCCGGGCTGCAACATTTATAACAGCGCCGCCTGCCGCTTCCTCTACCGGAACCAGATCCGCCGGGCCACGCTTTCGCCGGAGCTGACCCTGTCCCAATTAGCGGCTTTGGACAGCAACGGCCTGGAAACCGAAGTTTTCGGTCAGGGAGCCCTGCAGCTGATGGTCAGCGAATACTGCCTGCCCGGAGCCTTATGCGGCTTCCGCAACCGGCAAAACGGCCAGGACGTGCCTTGCATGCGCCCTTGCCGCAGCCAGCGGCCCCTGTATCTCCGGGATGAGAAAGGCTTCAGCTTCCCCCTTCGCTGCGACAATGACTGCCGCATGCATATTTTCAATGCCCGGGAGCATTGCCTCCTGAACGAGCTGCCGGAATTGGCGGCGGCGGGCGTCCGCCGCTTGCTGCTGGATATCCGCCTCTATCCGGAGCAGCGGGGCAACCGCATCATGGAGCTGTACCGGGACGCGCGCCAGGACGCTTTCAGCTATGAGGAAGCCAAGCTGCGCCTGCCCACTATCATGAAAGAATATACCAAGGGGCATTTGTACCGCGGCGTTTAAAGGCCCCGGATTCTCAGGCAAATGCCGGATAAACCAAAACAGATGAATAACAAATCCCTGCTTAAGATCGAATATGATAAAATTATCAGCCAGCTCATGGGCTATTGCGGCTTTGCCGTCTCCCGGGAGCTGGCCGAAGCCCTGCAGCCGGTGGGCGACAGCTACCAGGCCCGCCTGCTCCTGGCCGAAACCGAGGAGGCCCGGGAGCTGCTGCGGCTGAATCCGCTTTTTTCCCTGACCGGGCTTTGGGATATCCGCTCCAGCCTTAAGCATGCGGAGATCGGCGGCACCCTGGAACCGGAAGCCCTGGTCAATCTGGCGGCCCTCTGCCGTTCCGCCAGGATGACTAAGGCTTTTTTCAGCGAGCTGAAAGGCAATTTTCCAGCCCTGCAGGGCCTGGCCCGTTCCCTGGTGCTGCTGAAAACCATTGAAAGCGCTGTGGAAAAAACCATTGGCCCGGATCTCTCCATCAATGACGGCGCTTCCGACCGCCTGGCCGGCATCCGCCGGAAAAAGCGGGACAAAACCGAGCGGGTCAAGGACCGGCTGGACAGCCTGATCAAGAATGCCAATACCGCCCGCTTTCTCCAGGAGCCCATCGTCACCATCCGGGAAGGCCGCTATGTGGTGCCGGTACGCCAGGAATACCGGGCCCAGATTTCCGGCGTGGCCCATGACCTGAGCAGTTCCGGGGCCACGGTCTTTATCGAGCCCCTGGCCGTGATGGAGCTGAACAATGAGCTGGCGGTGCTGGCCCATGAGGAGGAAGAGGAAATCGCCGCCGTGCTCCGGGCACTGTCCCTGGTGGTAGCCGGTTTCAGCGCGGATGTGCGGGCGGATCTAACCATCCTGGCCCAGCTGGACTTTTTGCTGGCCAAGGGCCGCCTGGCCCTGGATATGGACGCGGTGGTGCCGAGAATCAATGACGAGGGCGTGTGGCAGCTGGTCAAGGCCCGCCATCCCCTGATCCCCGCCGCCCAGGTGGTACCGGTGGACGCCCGCCTGGATAAGGGCATTGCCGCCATGGTGGTCACCGGCCCCAATACCGGGGGCAAAACCGTGCTGCTGAAAACCATCGGCCTCTTAACCGCCATGGCCCTCTCCGGCCTGCAGATTCCCGCGGATTCCGGCAGCGAGGTGGCCTTTGTCAACGCGGTTTGGGCGGATATCGGCGACGAGCAGAGCATTGAGCAATCCCTCTCCACCTTCAGCTCCCATATGTCCAATATCGTGGCCATCCTGGCCCAGGCCGGCAGCCACAGCCTGGTGCTCCTGGACGAGCTGGGGGCCGGTACCGACCCTACGGAGGGGGCGGCCCTGGCCATGGCCATTTTGAAGCACCTGAAAAACAGCGGGGCCAAAACCGTGGCCACCACCCATTACAGCGAATTAAAGGCCTTTGCCTACAATACGCCCGGCTTTATCAATGCCAGCATGGAATTTGACGTGCAAACCCTTTCCCCCACTTACCGCTTGCTTATGGGCTTGCCGGGCAAAAGCAACGCCTTTGAGATCAGCCGCCGCTTAGGCCTGCCCGAGCCCATCATCCAGGAGGCGGCGGAGAGCCTTTCCGGCGAGGATGTGGCGGTAGCGGCCATGCTGGCCAATTTGGAGGATATGCGCCGAGAGCTTTCGGCTGAGCAGGAGCGGACCCAGGCCCTGCGTCTCAGCGCCATGGCCAAAGAAAAGCAGATGAACGAGGGGCAGCAGGCCCTGAAAGCCCGGGAGGCGGAAATCATCCGGGCAGCCAATGAGCAGGCCCAGGCGATCCTCGAGGAGACCCTGGCCAAAAGCCGGGCCCTTTATGAGGAACAGCAGCGGCAAACCGCGGAGCAGCAGTCGGCGGAGCGGATCTGGCAGGAAAGCCGGAAAAAGCTGAAATCCTGGCAGCAGCAATTGGAGGAGGAGATCCCGGAGCCGGTTTTCCAGGGAAACGCGCCCAAGGCGGTGAAGCCCGGCGATTATGTCTACCTGCCCAAGCTGGATAAATACGGCAGCGTGCTGGACGCGGCCGGCAGCGACGGCCAGGTGATGGTGCAGGTGGGCGTGGTGAAGCTGAAAGGCAAGCTGAGCGAGATCCGCCTGGCTGACCCGGAGCAGCAGAAAAAGCCGGGCAAGGGTGGGAGGAGCCGGGGCAACGCGGCCCTGGCTTACCAAAAAAGCGCCAGCGTGGAGCCAACCTTGAACCTGCATGGCCTGGATACCATGGAAGCCATGCCGGTGCTGGAAAAATATCTGGACGACGCTTTCATCGCCGGCTTGAAGCAGGTGGAGATCAATCACGGGCGGGGCACCGGGGCTTTACGGAATTTCGTCCATCAGGAACTGCGCCGTCACCGCCTGGTGAAAAGCTTCCGGGACGGCGGCTATCATGAGGGCGGCATCGGCGTCACCATTGTGGAGCTGGATCAGTAGGCCAGGAGATTCGCTACGCGGCGCTGGATGATAGCCCGCGTGTCCTACGCTATGCCGGGGGTACGGGCCCTATGTCACTACCCTACGCCGAGGCGGTTTTATCTGAGGCCAGGGCGCTCGCCGCGCTCCGGACGCCTGACATTTCTCCTTTTGAGGTAAAACCTGCGCCAGCTTACCCCTGTACACCATTTTAAAGTTTTCTTGGTTCTTCTTTGACAAAAGAAGAACGGTCTTCACTTCCAATATATCAACCGCCATCGCTTTCAATACATCAAAGGACGTCCTTATGCCCCTACGCTTCGTCCTCGCGCCGGCGGGCGCGGGCAAGACTTATCATTGCCTGACCAGGCTCCGGCAAGCGCTGGAGCAGGATCCTTTGGGCCCGCCTTTGCTGTTCATCCTGCCGGAGCAGGCCACCTTTATTCATGAACGGATGCTGGCCAGGGTCGCCCCGGGAGGCGGCTTTAGCCGGGCTGAGGTCACCAGCTTCAACCGGCTGCTGCGCCGTTTGCCCCGGCAGGCGGCTGCCCTGCCCGGCCTCAGCGAGGCCGGCAAGCTGCTGCTGGCCGCTTCGGCCCTGGCCGACTGCCGGGAGGATTTGCAGATTTTTGCCAACCAGGCTGGGAACAGCGGTTTTGCCGCTTATTTGACTTCCGCAGCCGAGGAATTGCAGGCTTATCAGATCAGCCCGGCAGCGCTGTCCCAGGCCGCGGAAAGGCTGGGGAACGCCCGTTTAGGGGAAATCGCCTGCTTATACCAGGCTTACCGCCAGGGCCAGGACGGCCGCTTCGCCAGCCATGCCCAGGGTTTGGCTGAGCTGGCCCAGGCCATTGAAGCAGGGCTGCTGCAGGACGCCTGGGTCTACATAGACGGTTACGGTGAATTTACCCCGGCGGAACGCCAGGTGGTGGCGGCGCTGATGGGGCATACCCGAGGCTTGGAAATCATGCTGCCTTTAGACCCTGACCAGGCTGAGCAGGCGCTTCAGGAGGACGCGGTGTTTTACCCGGCCTGGCATGAATACGCGGCCCTAAGCGAACTGGCCCGCAGGCAGGGGGCGGAGGTCCTGGAACCCCTCTGTCTCCGGGGCGAACCGGGCCGCTTCAGCCAAAACCCGGAGCTGCAGGCGGTGGAAAGGCACTTTTCCGGCGCAGGGGCGGCAGCCTTCCGGGACAAGCCTCTGAGCATCCGGCTGATCCAGGCGGCTGACCGCCGGGCTGAGCTGGAATGGGCGGGCCGGGAAATCATCCGCCTGACCCGGGAGGAAGGCCTCTCTTACCGGGATATCAGCGTGCTGACCCGGGACAGCGCCCCTTACGCTTATTTGCTGCCGGCAGTTTTCGGCGAACTGGGCATCCCCTATTTTATCGACAGCAAAAAGCCCCTGCTTTATCATCCCCTGGTGGAGCTCTTGCGTTCCGCCTTGGAGGTTTGGGCCTATCAGGCCCATTACCGGCATATTTTCCGCTTCCTCAAGAACAGCCTGAACCCCGTTGCCGGACCGGAAGCGGACGCCCTGGACAATTATTGCCTGGCCCATGGCCTGCGCTTCTGGGATTGGGCCAAGGAAAGCTGGGATTTTCCGCCCCTGGCAGGGGAAAGCCCGGATTTGGCAGGGGAGATGGCGGCCCTGAAAACCAAAGGCGCCAGGCCGCTGCTGGAATTCTGCGCCTCCTTAGGCCGGGAAGCGGCCTTTTCCCAAGTACGGCAAGGGCTTCTGGCCCTGCTGGATCAGCTGGCGGTCTGGCAGCGGCTGGCGGAGCTGGAAAGCCGGGCCCTGGCGGAAGGCCAGGCTGAGCGGGCCGCTTATCACCGCCAGGCCGGGGAAAAGCTCACCAATTTACTGGAAGAAGCGGAACAGCTCTTAGGGGACCGGGTTTATCCCGCCGCCCAGCTTTTCCAATTGCTGGAGGCGGCCTTGTCCGGCCTGAGCCTGTCCACCATCCCCCCGGGCCGGGATCAAGTCTTCATCGCTTCTCTGGAAAGAAGCCGCAATCCGGAGATCAAGGCGGCTTTTCTGCTGACCGTCAACGAAGGCCAGCTGCCCCGGAAAGCCGCCAACGACGGCCTGTTCAGCGACGAAGACCGCCGGGCTTTGGCCAGGCTGGGCTTGGGGCTGGGCCCGGATCTGGCCCTGCGCCAGTTCCGGGAAAATTATCTGGCCTATGTGGCTTTGACCAGAAGCGGCCAGCGCCTCTATCTCAGCTATGCCCTGCAGGAGGACGACGGCTCCCTGCTGTCCCCTTCCCCCTTGGTGCGGCAGCTGCGGCGCTTGTTCCCGGCCCTGGAAACAGAGGACGGCGGGGAGATCGGCCCGGCGCATCTGGCCGGGGGCGGGGCTGACCTGGCTTTGACTGCCGCTGCCTGGCGGGACGGGGATCAGGCCCCCCTCTGGCAGGCGGTGCGAGCCCATTATGGGGAAGCGGCAGGCCTGGGCCTGGCTTTGGCCCGGGTGGAACAGGGCCTGGGCTTTCAGCCGGAGACCCGGCCCCTGTCCGGCGCCCTGCTGAAACGGCTTTACGGTTCCACCCTCCGGGGCAGCGTTTCCCGGTTGGAGCGCTACCGCCGCTGCCCCTTTTCCTATTTCGCCGCCTATGGCCTGAAGCTGAGCCCCCGCCGGGAATATAAATTCCAGGCAGCGGACCGGGGCCAGCTTTTCCATGATATCCTGGCGGAGCTGGGACGCTCCCTGCAAGCCCAAGGCCTGGACTGGGCGGAACTACAGCGGGAGCAGGCGGAAGCCCTGGTGGATCAGCATTTGGCGCCCTATTTGCCCCGCTTCCTCTCAGGCATGCTCTTAAGCTCCGCCCGTTATGCTTATGTCCGGGGCCGGCTCAGGGACGCCCTGGTGGCCACAGCCCTGCTGCTGGCGGAATCCCTGCGCCAGGGGGATTTTCGCCCCGTCGCCTTTGAGCTGCCCTTTGGCAGCGATGAGCCGGGCAGCCTGCCGGCCTTCCGCATCCCCTTGTCTGAGGGCAAGACCCTGGAACTCTATGGCCGCATCGACCGGGTGGACGCGGCCCAAGCCAATGACGGCCGGCGGGCCTTTTTCCGGGTGGTGGATTATAAAACCGGGGAGATCAGCCTGAAAGCGGAAGATATCCAGGCCGGGCTCCGGCTGCAGCTGCTGATTTACTTACAGGTCACCCTGGCCAACCATGACTTTTTCACCCCGGGCCGGGAAGCCCTGGCAGCCGGGGCTTTCTACGCGCCGGTGAAGGACGAGATCGTCAGCCTGGCCGGCCCGCCCCCGGCAGCCCGGCCGGAAGGCTTGAAAATGGGGGGCCTGACCGTACTGGATCAAGAAAGCGTGCTGCTGCAGGACCGGCAGATCAACGGCCAGAGCAAGGTCATCCCCGTGGCCCTGGCTGGAGAGCGCTTTTATGAGAACAGCCCGGGCCTGGACCGGGAAACCTGGGAAGAGCTGAACCAGCGTCTGACTGAGCTGGTGCGGGAAAGCGCGGAAGCCATGCTCTCCGGCTTGGTGGCCGTGGCTCCCTTGCGGGACCAGGGCAGCGACGCCTGCGCTTATTGCGACTACCACAGCGTCTGCGGCCTGGAACGGGAAGCGACGGCCCCCCGGAAGCGCCAGGATCCTTTGCTGAGTGACGGAGGGCGGCCATGAGCGGGTATGCCTTTAATCAAGCCCAGCTGGAAGCCATCCAGACTAAAGGCCGGAATCTGCTGGTGGCGGCGGGCGCGGGCAGCGGCAAAACCACGGTGCTGGTAAACCGCATCATCCATTACCTGGAAGCCGGGGGCAGCGTCAGCCGCCTGCTGGTGCTGACCTTCACCCATGCGGCAGCTGATGATATGCTGCTGCGGATCGAGGCGGCTTTAAGCGCCGGGGCCGGCACCCAGCCGGAGAACAGCCATTTGCGGCGGCAGCTGGCCCTGCTGCCCCAGGCCCAGATCAGCACCATCCACGCCTTTTGCCTCTCCCTGCTGAAAAAGTATTATTATTGCCTGGATCTGCCCGCCGGCTTCCGGGTGGCTTCGGAAATGGAAAACGCCCTGCTGCTCCGGGAAGTGCTGGACGATTTCCTGGAAGCGGAATATGCCGCGGCCGACAGCCCCCTGCCCGGCCTGGCCGACGCTTACGGCGGGCCTAAGGACGACAGCGGCCTGGTCAACCTGATGCTGGCCCTCTACCAATACAGCCTGTCCCGGCCCGAGCCTTTTGCCTGGCTGCGCCAGGCGGCGGCAGCTTTTAGCCAGGGGCAATGCTTGGAGGATTATCCTTTTGCCCCTTACGCGGCAAAAGTCCTGGCCCTGAAAATGGCCTTAGCGGCCCGGCCTTTGGCCCAGGCCCGGGCCCTGACCTTCCAGGCAATGCTGCCCCCCCTCTGGCAGGATTTGATCAACCGGGATTTGGCGGCAGTCAACCAGGTACGGGAAGCCAAAACCCTCTCGGCCCAGCTGGAAGCTTTGCGGCAGCTCAGCTTTGAGCGGCTGCCCAGCGGCAAAAAGCAAGTGCGCCAGGGCCTGCCGCCGGGCCGGGAGCCGGATGAAGACGCCATGCTACGCTTCAAGGATCTGCGGAAAGCCGGGCGGGAAGCGGCCCAGGAGGCGGCGGCCAAATTCGCGGCAGCGGACAATCAGCGGCTCTTGGCGGATCTGCAAGCCCTGGGCCCCCTCCTCAGCCAGCTGGTGGACTTGATCAGCCGCTTCCACCAGGCCCTGACCGCAGAAAAGCTGCGCCGGGGCCTGATCGATTATCATGATATGGAGCATCTGGCCTGCCGCCTGTTGGAAACGGAAGAGATC
>DAIMZM010000001.1:0-64260 GCA_036733985.1 Bacillota bacterium | reverse complement strand
AGACATGTTTGAGAATAACCTTGATCTTTGTTTTCGCGGCGCGCCGCCGCCCTGCGTCACAGCTTGTCCTTTTGGCCTGGATATCCGCGCCTTTGCTGATAAAGCGGCTAAAGGCAATTTCAACGCCGCCCTGAAGCTCTACCGTAACGCTGTGGCTTTTCCCAATATTGTGGCCCGCCTTTGCCCGGCCTTTTGCCGGGAAGCTTGCCTGCGCGCCGCCGCCGACGCCCCGGTGGCCTTGGCGGAGCTGGAACGGGCTTGCGCCAATCTGGCTGGTAAAAAGGATCCGCCGGATTATCATCTGCCCCCCAAAGCAGAGCGGGTGGCCGTGGTGGGCGGGGGGATGAGCGGCTTGGCCTGCGCCATCCGCTTGGCGGAAAAAAGCTATCAGGTCAGCGTTTATGAAAAAACCAGCCGGCCGGGAGGGCAAGCCAGACGCCTGGCAGGCGAAGCAATCTTCACCCAGGAATTCGCCCGTGAGTTTCAGTTTATCCGCTATCAGCTGCTGCTGGAACAGGAGATCAAAGACCTGGGCGGGCTGGCTGCGGACGCGGTCTATATCGCCACCGGCAAAGGGGGGCGGGACTTCGGTTTGCTGCCGCTGCCGGATCCCTCCGCGCCGCGCACCCGGCTGCCCCAGGTGTTTTTAGGCGGCGAACTGACCGGCGCGGATCCGGTGACCGCCATTGCCCAGGGCTTGCAGGCGGCAGGGGCCATCCAGGCCTTTCTGCGGGGCGGCGGCGCTCCTGCCCAGAGCGAGCCAAAGGCCAACCCTTTCCCTTTTCCCCTGGAAATCAAGCCGCTGCCGCCGGTCATCCCGGAGGCAGCGGACTATACCTCTGAGGAAGCCCAGGCGGAAGCGGCCCGCTGTTTGAAATGCGATTGCGATAATTGCCTGCGCCATTGTGATCTGATGACGTATTACCAGCGGTATCCGTTAAAGATCAAGAACGAAGTCTTCGCCACCTTTGAGCCGGACAGTTTCAGCCCCAAGGGCGCGCTGCGGCTGATCAATTCCTGCACCGCCTGCGGCAATTGCCTCAAAGCCTGCCCGGCGGATGTGGCCATGGAAGATTTTTTCCTCCAAAGCCGGCGCAGGCTGCGGCAGCTGGACTTAATGCCCGGGCCTTTCCACGATTTCTGGCTGCGGGACATGGCCTTTGCCACCGGGGATCTTTGCCATCTTGCGCAGCGCCCCCCAGGTTTAAAGAAAAGCGCCTTTGCCTTTTTTCCCGGCTGCCAGCTGGGAGCCAGCGATCCTGAATATGTGCTGCGGAGCTATGCCTGGCTGAGGGAGCGGCAGCCGGATACGGCGCTCTGGCTGTCCTGCTGTGCCGCTCCCGCCGAATGGGCCGGCGAAGAAGGGCTGCTGCGACAGCAGCTGGAAACCCTGGAACAGGAATGGGCCGGCCTGGGCCGGCCCCAGGTGATTTTTGCCTGCGCCACCTGCCAAAAGATGTTTGCCAAATATTTACCCGGGATCAAAGGCCTATCCCTTTATACCCTGATGGCGGCCTGGGGAATCGCCGGGCCGGCTCAGGCGGAGCCGGAGGCCCTGGCGGTATTCGATCCCTGCTCCGCCAAGGACGACCCAGAGCTCAGGCAAAGCGTCAGGCAGCTGGCGGCTGATGCGGGCTATGTGCCGGAAGAATTGCCGGATAGCGGGGAAATAGGCCGTTGCTGCGGCTGGGGCGGTCATTCCGCCGTTGCCGCGCCGGCTTTTGCCGCGGACGTCATTCAAAAGCGGATCGCCGAAAGCCCTTTGCCTTACCTGACCTATTGCGCCAATTGCCGGGATCTTTTCGCCAAGTCCGGCAAAAGCTGCTACCACCTGCTGGACCTGCTCTTTGCCCTGAACGGCAAGTCCAGGCCGGCGCCGGGTATTGATCAGCGCCGGGAAAACCGCTTTTTGCTAAAGCAGCGGGCTTTAAGGGAATATTTCGGCCTGGATGGGGCTGCCGGGGCAACCTATCCCGGGGCGGGCGTCGCCCTCACGATTCCGGCTGATTTGGCGGAACAGATGGACAGGGATTTGATCCTCCGGGAAGATATTTGGCAAACCATTGCGCATTGTGAGAAAAGCGGGCGGAAAGCCATCCGCCGTGACAATGGCCATTGCGTCGGCAATTTGGCCATTGGCCCCATTACTTATTGGGCGGAATATGAAAAAACAGCGGACGCCTATATGCTCCACGCCGCTTATTGCCACCGCCTGCGTCTGCCGAGGTAGAGATATGGATGAATCGGATCTGATTTGCGGCTGCTGCCAGACCCCGCTGGTTGTTAAAAACGCGACCCTGGAATATCTGGGGCATCATTTTAATGTGGATTTGCCCCAATGCCCTTGCTGCGGCTTCATCTATATTCCGGAAGCGCTGGCCAGGGGAAAGGTGGCTGAGGTCGAGGCTGAACTTGAGGATAAGTGAGGCCCAATCCCTGGGGGGACATTTAATTTCCGCTGCGTTTGGTGCTCAGGAATTGTGGAACAGCAGCCAGCCGTCTGCTACAAAAAAACATAGAGGAGGAAAATCCCATGCTGACAAAAACCCAGATCGGAAATCAGTTTCAAAAATCCATCCATTGCTCCCAGGTCGTCCTGGGGGAAGTGGCGGAAGAACTGGGCTATGACCGGGAGGAAGCCCTGCGGATGGCCGCGCCTTTCGGCGCCGGCATGTTCCGGGGCGATACCTGCGGCGCGGTAACCGGCGCGATGATCGCCATTGGCATGAAATACGGCCATTTTCAGCCCGGCGACCAGGAGCAGGACGCGCTGTGCCGGGAAAAAGTGGCCGAATTCCAGCAGCGCTTTATGGAGAAGCATGGCACGACGATTTGCCGGGAACTGATCAGCTATGATTTTTCCCAGCCCGGAGCCTTTGCCCGGGCCGCGGAAAGCGGTGTCTTTCTGGAAGTTTGCCCTGCTTTTGTGGCGGATGCCCTGGAGATACTGGAAGATTTATTGTAAGCGGCAGCCGCATCCGCTAAAGTGAAAACCGCCCCTTGTTTGACCCTGAAATCAAAAGCCGCAGTTATCGATTATGATTGCTGCGGTTTTTTCAATTAGCTTTACCGCAGCCGGGCGGATATGCTACACTTGGCCTAAGGAATACGGGCAAGAGGGGGTGGCCTGATGCTGGCTTTATTGCTGGCTTTGGATACAAGCGGCTTTCTGGCTGAATTGTATCAGGATTATCATAAGCTGATCTACTATATTGCCAAAGAATTGCTGCGGGATACTTATTTGGCGGAGGACGCGGCGCAAACCGTGTGGCTGAAGCTGCTCCGGCATCAGCAGACCCTGCGGAGCCTGGAGCGTCACAAACTGAAGCGCTATCTCGTCATTGTGGTCAGGAACGTCTGCCGGGACCTGCTGCGCCAAGGACGGCCGGAGCCCTTGGAAGACGAGATTTTGGCGCGGCTGGGCAGCGCTGATGCCGCCGCCGGGCCGGAACAGGAAGCCAGCCTGGATCTGCGGGCGGCTTTGGCTGCGCTGCCCCCCAATTACCGGGACGCGCTGTATCTGAAATATTATCTGGATCTGGATTCCCGGCAGATCGGTGAGCTGACCGGCGTCAGCCCGGAAAACGCCCGGCAGCGGCTGAGCCGGGGCCTGGCCAAATTGGCGGAACAGCTGGCGAAGGGAGGGGAAGAGCGTGGCTGATCTTCATTGGCAAGAAACCGTGCTGAAAGCGGCTTTGTTTGAGTATGAGCAGGCCCTGGACGCGGAGATCGCCCGCTTTGAGCAGGGAGCGGTCGCCTGCGTCACCACCCCCGCCCTGGACGCCAGGATCCAGGCGCTGATCAGCGGCAAGCAAAGGCCTCAGCGCCGTCCCATCCCCGGCTGGGTTTGGGCCGCGGTTACCGCCGCCTGCCTGCTGCTGTTCATCGGCCTGGGCAGCGGGGCCGGACTGTTCCGCGCTTTGTTCGGGGCCGGGGCGGAGGCCCCGGCCACCGCGCCGCCTGCCCAGGAAGCCGCCGAACCCTCCGGGGAGGCGGGGGAAGATGCCGGGGAACCGCAACCCGTCTCCAGGCCGGGCTGGCTGCCGGCAGGCTTCACTGCTACGGCGGAAGGCAGCTGGGCCAATGAAGCCGGGCAATATATCCATATCTCAACAGACGGCAGCCTGACGGAAGGGGAATTGGCCCGGGATAAAAGCTATGAATGGCTGACCTTAGCCAACGGGCTCTGGTATCTCAAAGAAACCGGCGGCGAATGGGAACTGATCTGTTATGCGCCCGGTTACCCGGTGACCATCCGTACTGATCTACTCCGGGAGGAGGCCCTTAAGCTGGCGGAAAATTTATTGTTCACCTAACCGTCACAAAAGCCCGGGGGCCAGCGTCTTTATGGGTAGCAAAGCAAATAACGGAGGTGCGCCCATGAAAAAGACCCTTAGCCTGACGCTGATTCTGATCAGCCTTTGCCTGCTTCTCACCGCCTGCGGCAGCGGCATGTACGTCAACGGAGCCCCGGCCCCGGCGGAAGAAGCCCCCTCAGGGGCTGCCGGTACGGATGCCGCCGCCGATGAAGGCAGTGAACCGGAAGCCCTGACGCCCACGGGGGAATGGCAGGAAACGGACTGGAACACGGAGGAATATGACGTGATCAGTGAAAGCCCCTTTGTGGCCGTGGCGGACCGGCCCTTGTCCACCTTTGCCGCGGATGTGGATACGGCCAGCTATGCTAATCTCCGCCGCCTGATCCGGGAGGGCTATAGCCTGGATCAGATCCCCAGCGGCGCGATCCGCACCGAGGAGCTGGTCAATTATTTCCGTTATGATTACCCGGCCCCGGCCCGGGGCGAGCCTTTCGGCGTCAGCGCGGAGATCAGCCCTTGCCCCTGGAACAGCGATACCCTGCTGCTGGTGCTGGGCCTGGCCACAGAGCCCCTGGATTATGAAAACGCCCCCGCCTCCAATCTGGTGTTCCTGCTGGACGTTTCCGGCTCCATGGACAGCCCGGATAAGCTGCCCCTGCTCCAGGACGCTTTCACCTACCTGGTAGAGCGGCTGGGGCCCAAGGATACGGTTTCCATCGTCACCTATGCCGGGGAGGAGCGGGTGGTGCTGGACGGGGCCAACGGCAATGAGGACAAAGAGATCCTGCGGGCCATCCGCAGGCTGTCCGCCGGGGGCAGCACCGATGGGCAATCCGGCCTGGAAATGGCCTATCGCCTGGCACAGAAAAACTATATCGAAGGCGGCAACAACCGCATCATCATGGCTTCCGACGGGGATCTGAATGTGGGCATGACCAGCGTTTCCGACCTCCACGACTATGTCAGCGAGCAGCGGCAAAACGGCGTCTATCTCTCGGTGCTGGGCTTTGGCCAGGGCAATTACAAGGACAATAAAATGGAGACCCTGGCCGATCACGGCAATGGCAATTACCATTATATCGATTGCCTGGACGAGGCGGAAAAGGTGCTGGGAGAGGATATCACCGCCACCCTGCTCACCGTGGCCGACGACGTGAAGCTGCAAATCGAGTTCAACCCGGCCTATGTGAAAGGTTACCGGCAGATCGGCTATGAGAACCGGCAGCTGGCCACGGCGGATTTTAAGGACGATAGCAAGGACGGGGGGGAGGTGGGCGCGGGCCATCAGGTCACGGTGGCCTATGAGCTGGTTCCGCTGGATTCGGACATGGAAGTCCAGGGCACGGACCTGAAATATCAGGACAGCGGCTCTTTGAGCGGGACTGCGGACAGTGGGGAATGGCTGACCCTCTCCGTGCGCTATAAGAACCCCGGCGCCAGCGAAAGCCGTCTGCTGGCCTATGCCTTTGGCGAAGCTGAACTGACCGATAGCCCCAGCCGGGACTGGCGCTTCGTCAGCGCGGTAGCGGCGCTTTCCCTGGTCATCCGGGACAGCGCCTACAAGGGCGACACCAGCCTGGACCAGGTGCTGGATACCCTGGACGGCCTGGATTTAAGCGACCCTTACCGGGAAGAATTCCGGGATTTGGTTGAATGGCTGGAATAGGGCAGGCCGGCCTTTTTAAACTTGACCGGTAAGTATTTCCAGGGGCCGGGATCCGGCAGCCTCCCCATAGACTTTTACCAAGAACATTGCTATACTGTTGGCAGCCGGGCCAAGGAAACCGCCCGCAATTTTGATACCAGTGCCGGGGGATATTTCATAAAGATGACCGAGGAAAACACCGCCAAAAGCGGGGAAGGGCTAGAGGCCATTGTCGCGCCGCTTTTAGCCTGGTATGAGGAAAACGCCAGGGCTTTGCCCTGGCGGCTGAACCGGGACCCTTACCGGGTCTGGGTTTCGGAAATCATGCTGCAGCAAACCCAGGTGGAGACGGCCCTGCCTTATTATAACCGCTTCCTGGCAGCGGTTCCGGATCTTCAAAGCCTGGCTGAGCTGGACGAAGGCCAGCTGCTGAAGCTCTGGGAAGGCCTGGGCTATTATAGCCGGGCCCGGCATTTGCAACAGGCGGCCCGGATGATCCGGGAAAAGTTCAACAACCGTTTTCCAGAGGATTATCCGGATATCCTGTCCTTGCCGGGGATCGGCCCCTACACCGCCGGGGCCATCGCCTCCATCTGCTTTGACCAGCCCCGGCCCGCTGTGGACGGCAATGTGCTCCGGGTCATGGCCAGGCTTACCGGGGACGCTGCGGATATTGCCGCCCCGGCCATGAAGCTGAAAATCAGCAAGCTGCTGGAAGCTGTTTATCCAACTGGCCGGGCAGGGGATTTCACGCAAAGCCTGATGGAGCTGGGCGCGCTGATCTGCCAGCCTAAGCCTGAGCCCCAGTGCGGCCTCTGCCCCCTGGCTTTCTGCTGCCAGGCCTTGGCCCGGGGCCAACAGGCCGTTTTGCCGGTGAAGGCCAAAAGCAGGCCCAAAAGGCTGGAACAGAAAACCGTTTTCCTGCTGCTGGCCCAGGATCAGGTGGCCCTGCGGCAGCGGCCGGCCCGGGCCTTGCTGGCCCGGCTTTGGGAATTTCCCAATGTGGAGGGGGCTTTGACCCCTGGGGAGGCGGCGGGGCAGCTCAGCGCCTGGGGCCTCACCGTTGCCGGGATGCGGCAGGGGCCCGGTTATAAGCATGTGTTCACCCATGTGGTCTGGGAGATGACCAGCTATGTGGTCAGCTGTACGGATACGGTTCCCGGCTTCACCTGGGCCACCAGGGAAGCGCTGGCCGGGAAGCTGGCCTTGCCCTCGGCCTTCCAGCCCTTCTGCCAAGCGTTCTAAAGCTTTATCAGAGCCAAACAAATAAAACCGCCGCTGTTTAGACCCTCCGGAAAGGGGTGGTTACACAGCGGCGGTTTTTGGGCCTATAGGGATTTCAGGTTTTTGCCAATGGGATCCCGCAGATCCTGGCGGTTGGTTTTCCCCGGATCCAGGGGCTGTTGCTCCGGGATGGGGTAGAGATCCGCATAGGATTCGGTTTCCCCCTCATCCGTGGGCATACCCTGGATCAAGCCGGTGCATTCCCTGGCCGAAGCCACTTGGCAGCCGTCCAGAAAGTCCAGGCTTCTGTCCCTTTTTTCCTGCATTTTGTCCATAAGCGCCTCCTTGCTGGGATGCTAACAGTATGCGCGGTCGGCGCCGGATTATGTATCAGCCCTAAAGGCGCTGGGGCTTGCTGGGCCAAGGCTTTGGCGGAATTAAGCAGCTAGTCCGGGGCGGCCTGGTTTTTTTCTTCCAGCATCGTGCAGACCCGGTCCAGGGCGGCGTCATACCGGATCACCGCTTGTTGGGCAATGGCGTCCAGCTTGAGCATATTCTCCGGGCTGGCGTCGTCCATGTCGCTGGAAGCGCCGTCCAGCAGCACCTGGAAGCGTACATACTTTTTCTTGCCGGCCAGGGCCCGCATCTGATAATTCACCGTGGCGCTGGCGGCGTTTAGCATCACCGAGCTGATGGGCACGGCCCAATCCGCAGTGCCCCAGCGTTCCACCTGGCTGCAGGGCCGGTTATGGGTGATCAGGCCGGTGCCCAGGGAGACGACCAGGAAATCCCGCTCCTCCGGGTACATGTTCCGGGCCTGGGCCAGGGCGCAAACCGCCGGATTGGCGGCAAAGACGCCGCCGTCGATCAGGCAGTGGCCTTCCATGGCCAGGGGCGGGAAATAGGTGGGCGCGGCTGTGGTGGCCCGCACCACCTGGGTCAGCAGGGGATCGTCCGCCGGGGCCCGGTGCTCTCTGGCAAAGGAGGTTTTGAAAAACCAGGGGGTGCTGCTGGACATGTCGTAGGCGGTGACCAGGATTTCCGTCAAAGTGGTATGCAGCCGCTTTTTGCCCAGGTATTCCTCAAGGATCCGCTCCAGGGCTTTGGGCGAATATTTGGGCCGGGTCAGGCCCCCCAGGGTGGCGGCTTTTCTTAAGGGGCTGCGGTGGAAAATCTCCCCCCCATGCTGCAGATAGGCCAGGCGCGCCTGCTCCGCCGAGTATTTGGGCTGGTTGCGGTGATTGGGAACCGTGAGCAGGGCGGCCAGTATCCCCCCGGTGGAGGTGCCGGCCACCAGGTCGAAGAGCCGGCAAATAGGCTGGCCGGTGCGTCTTTCCAATTCCACCAGGAAAGCGGCGGGGATGATCCCCCGGATACCGCCGCCATCTATGGCTAAGACGGCGATCATAGTATGCCCTCCTTCTCTCGTTATTGCTATAGTCTATTGCCCAAAGCGGAAATGGTGAGGCAAAGCCCGGCCAAGCTTCGGGACCGGGCTTTGATAGCGGGATCCTTACCGCTTGAGGCCTAAAGCTTACCGCATAGCCAAAAGCCCTTCCCAAAGCGGCCGGCAGGCGTTATAATGACGGCAGAAGCCAGGCTAAAGCTTTTACTGCTACAGAAAAGGAGGATGCCGGGTGAAGGTACATATTGAACTGGTGAACGGGCTTGCCGAGGATGAAGCGCTGATCCGCTGCGGCCGCGTGGATGAAAACATCCGGAGGATCGCCCAATTCATCCGGGAGCAGGACGCCGCCAACAGCCGGATCGCCTTCTACAAAGACAATGAGGCCTTTTATTTCCCCCTGGAGACGGTGCTGTTCTTTGAAACGGATGGGGATGATATTTTCGCCCATACGGATACCGATGCTTTCCGCATCAAATACCGTTTGTATGAATTGGAAAACCTGCTGCCCCGCTGCTTTATCCGCGCCTCCAAATCCGCCATCCTCAATACCCGGCAGGTCTATTCCATCGCCGTCAATCTCACAGCCTCCAGCCTGGTCAAATTCAGGAACAGCCATAAGCAGGTCTATGTTTCCCGGCGCTATTATCAGGCGCTCAGGCAGCGTTTGAATGAACGGGTATATTAAAGAACGGGTTTATTAAAGAAAGGAGCTTTTTTATGCATGATAAAAGGAATTGGTTTTGGGGCGTTTTCTTTATCCTGGCAGCGGTTTTCCTCCTGGCCAGCCAGCTGGGCAGCTTTAGCCAAATCGGCTTTGTCAGCCTGCTGGCCACGATTTTGCTGGCAGCGGTGCTGATCAAAAGCGCGGTCAAGGGGGAATTTTTCGGCATCCTGCTCAGCCTGGCTTTGCTGTATCTGATTTACCAGCAGCCTTTGGGCCTGGCCTATATCTCCTTCTGGCTGCTGCTGCTCTCCGCTATCCTGCTCAGCATCGGCCTGTCCTGCATCTTCCGGAACAACAGCCGGCGCTATCTCAGCCGCCGCCGGGAGGGTTGCGGGCCTTACGGGCAGCATGGGGAAACCCGGGAGGATATTGACGGTAATAATCCCTATGTCCGGGTCAGCTTCGGCGCTTCCAGCAAGTATTTACATGGGGATTGCCTGAGCAGCGGGAATTTCAGCGTCTCCTTCGGCGCTTTAAGCGTCTTCTTTGACCAGGCGATTTTAAGCCCGGCAGGGGCTCAAGTCGAGCTGGACTGCAGCTTTGGCGAGATCAAGCTCTTTGTACCCAGAAGCTGGCGGGTCGTGGATCAGCTGCGGGCCAATTTGGGCGGTGTGGAAAACGACACGTACCTTTCCCAACCGGAGGAGGGAGCGCCCCAGCTCACCGTCTGCGGCGCCGTCACCATGGGCAGCGTGGAGATTCACTATATTTAAGCGGCCGCAAGAAAACAAGGGCGTTCCCCCAGGGGGAACGCCCTAAATTTTTGCTTATGCGCCGGGGTCAGCCGATGGCTTCGCCGTCCATATCGCTCATGAATTCGCGGCTGAACACCCGCTTGGCTTCCCGCTCCTTTTCCACCATATTGGAGAGCAGCTCTTTGACCTCCGGGCTTTTCTTGATCCGCTTGATGATAAATTCCGGGGTGGATTTATCCGCGGAGCAGCAGTGTATGCTGCCCAGGCCGAAAATGCGCTCGCCCAGCCGCCGCCTCAGGGTCAGATCCATCACCCGGTAGAGGCGGATTTCCTCCTGCTTTTTATTGAACAGGCCGGTTTCGATCAGCAGCTTTTCCGGCGTCAGTGAATAAACCGTAAAGGTCCAGGGTAAACCGAAGATGATCCTTTTCCGGTCCCGCCAGCGTATATCCAGCTCCGGGACGTTTACTTGGTATTTGGCCATTTTGCCCGCCTCTCTCTCTGGTCCGGCGGCCAGGCCTGCCGGAATCCGGAATAGGTATTATCATGATGCTACTGCTATTATACTAAGCCTAAGGGCCCGGGGCAAGGAAAATCTGGCGGCATCAGGGGAGAGCAGGCAGGTTTTCAGTGATAATTGTGGAAAATATAAGAAAAATAGGGAAAAGGACGCCTTCCAGGATGACTGAAACCATGATGACCAAGACTGAGCTTTCCGGCAAAGCCGGTTACGCCATCCCCTGCCTGTACCAAATCCCGCCCCAGGCCAGACGGGTGGTCCTGGCCTGCCACGGCTTTGGCTCCAGCAAAGACAGCGGCACCAATCAGGAGCTTTGGCAAGCCCTGCTACCTTTGGGCCTGGGGTATCTCTGCTTTGATTTTCCCGGCCATGGCGAAAGCCGGGACGAGGGCTTAAGCCTCCGGATCGGCAATTGCCTGGACGATATCGCCGCGGCAGAGGTTTTTGCCCTGGCCCAGGCCCCTGAGGCGGAGCTCTGCTATTTTGGCTCCAGCTTCGGCGCTTATCTGCTCAGCCTCTATTTGGCCCTCCGACCCCATCAGGGCCAAAAGGCCATGCTCCGCTGCGCCGCCGTGACCATGCCCAACCTTTTCGAGGCCGAAGCCGCCCCGGAGGATCTGGCCTTGCTGGAAGCCCAGGGCTGGTGCTGGGTACGGGGGGATTATCAGCGGCCTTTTAAAGTGACCCCCGGCTTCCGCCGGGATTTACAGACTCACGACGCCTTCAGCCTGTGCCGCCCGGACATGGCCGAGCTATTGATGATCCATGGGGACGCGGATGAGACCGCGCCCCTGGCGGACGCCCAGGCCTTTGCCCAGCGCTTCAAGGCCCGGCTGCTGGTGGTAGCCGGCGCGAATCACCGCTTTGAGGGGCCGGGGCAAACCGGGCAGGTGGTGGCGGCGGCTAAGGCTTTTTTTGCCAACGCCTAAGGCCGAGGCTGCGCCGGCTGGAGGATCAGCAATTCCCGGATCAATCGGGGCAGCTGATCCCGGTTGTTTTCATTGACCGTCAGCACTTTGACGCCGGGATGCTGGCGCACACTGTCCAGCAGGGGCGTGGATCTGGGCTTCACCACCCCCAGGATGGGGGTATCCTGATCCAGCAGGCTTAGCACAGCCTGGCAGAAGCGGGGCGCTTGGCTCTCCATGAAGCCCAGCTCATCCATGAGCAACAGATTGGCCTGCCGTTTTGCCCCCAGGATGGCCAGGCCGCCGCTATCGAAAGCCCCGGCAAAGGGGGTATAAAGCCCTTCCCCCCAGCGGATGCCGATCAGGCGGTCCCGGTTCAGGGCCGGCGCCGCCTCCCAGGCCGGCACGATATAGGTTTCCGCCAGGGCCTGGGGCAGTTGGGAAGCCAGGCTGACCGTGCGGAAACCGGCCAGCAGTTCTGGGGGCAGATTGGCCACGGTTTTGTTGATCACGGTGCTTTTGCCCGCCTGGATCGGGCCGGTGAGGAAAACGTGCATGGAATCCCCCTTGGATCAGCCTGGGCTTTGGCTTCCGTCAGGGCGGAAACAGCGGACAGCCCGGCAATAGAACCCGCAATATAGTACGATTATAGCCTAAGATCCCGCCCGGGTAAAGTGGAAAAGCAGGCGGCCCGAAAGGGCCGCCTGCCATTGTTCTGATAGGTGTAAAGCTGTACTTTTATGTCTAAAGCTGTACTTTGCTGAGCAAAGCCTGGCCGAAAACCGGCTTAGGCGTCAGGCGTGGTGGTTTCGGTGGTTTCGGCAGGAGTCTCCGCCGGGGTTTCGGCAGGAGTCTCGGCAGGGGTCTCGGCGGGGGTTTCAGCGGGGGCCACATAGCCGGCGCTTTCCACGATGATGGTGCGGCTGGCTTCGTCATACTTCACGCCGAAGCCCAGGGCCGTGCCCAGGTCGCTCAGCTTGAAGAAGTTGTTGCCGCCGATATTGTAGACCAGGACTTCGGCAGCTGCGTCGCCGATCTGTACCTTCCAGGTGCTGGGCACGCAGGTGGCGGATTTGTCTTCAATAGCGGCCAGATCGCCCTCGATGGGGGTGTAGGCTTCGCCCTTGGTCAGGGTGATGGTGAAGGTCTCGGCATCCACGGCAATGTTGAACTTGGACCCGCTATCCTTCAGCAGCGCGGCCAGATCCCGGAGCTTGAAGTAGTTGTAGCCGTCGATATTGTAAGCGGCAGGGGTCACGGCTTTGCCGTCAACAGTGAGGGCCTGATTGGTCAGCTGAACCTTTTCCGGCACCGGGATCACAAAGGGTTCCGCGGGCGCTTCTTCCTCAGCAGGGGCGTCGGTGGTCACCTCTTCGGTGGGCTGGGCCGTTTCCGCAGGGGGGGTCTCGGTGGTAGCGTCGGGAGCCGGGGTGGCCTCCTCAGCCAGAGCAACAGCGCCAAAAGCGAAGACTAAAGACAGGGCCAGCGCCATGACCAGCAACAGCTTCATGTCCTTCATTTTAAAAAACCTCCTAATAATGTGAATTAATATAATCTGAATGAACAGCAAAATCTCAGAAACAATACTGCGGTTCTTTCAGCGTAAATTAATAATAACAGAATATAGATGCAAACTTCAAGCCCTATTTGCAAAAAAGCGGTAAAAAGCGACGGATTTTCCAGTTCTGTAAAATCCATGTAAAGCTTGAGGCCCTGTTTGCCGCTTTTGGCCAAAGGAAGCATTTACTTCCCCCCTCCCCCTGTGGTATACTAAAACGGCAGACCAAGCCAAGAGGAGGAAACTATGAGCCAGAATTATGCAAATCCCCAGTCCCTGGAAGAAGCCCTGGCGCCGGGCAGCCAGCGGAAAAAGAACTGGGCCGCCTTTGTGGAAGCCGATGCGGTCAATTTTTTTAACCAGTTCAGCATTGAGAAAATGACCATTGACGACGGCCGGGGCAACAAGGCCAAACTGGCCCGGACCAAGGATAATGAGATCAAGGTGGAATACACCTCGTCCATTACCTTATAAAAGCCGGCGGGTACGCATCAAGGCCGGGACAAATCCTGTCCCGGCCTTTTTTAGGCGTTTTTTATTGACAGATATTGTAATATTTTGCTAAAATATGTTGTTGTAAAGCATGATTCGGGTTGCCTGGGAGATGAAGGCATGAAAAAGGCGTCTGTCGCCCTGCTGTTTCTGGTTTTGTTGCTGGCCCTGTCCGCTTGCGCCCCAAAGGCCCGCCCCACCGGCGTACCGGACCAGGAGGACTGGCAAAGCGGTACCATCGGCGTCGTCCTGAGCTGGAACGCGGATTGTTATTTTGATCAATGCCCTTGGGCGGAAGAGGCGGAGATCCTGCGTTATAACAGCATGGCCGGGGCGGTGATGGCCATGAAATACGGCTATGTGGATTATCTGGCCCTGGAAATGGCCAGCGCCGGCTTGCTGTGCCGCAGCATGCCGGCTTTTACCGTTCTCTCCCCGCCCATCGTGGAAGACGAAATCCTGGCCTTTGTGACGCCGGGGCGGCCTGACCTGCAGCAGGAATACGACGCTTTTATCGAGGAATTCCAGCAAACGGAAGCTTACGCGGATCTTGTGCGCCGGGGGGACGCGGCTTTTCTGGCGGATTATCAGCGCCGGGATGTGCCGGCTACCGGTACCGGAGAAACGATCCGGGTGGTTTGCGAGGATTATTATCCCTATTGCTACTGGGATTTTGAGCAAGAGTCCCTGGCCGGGCTGGAGGTAGAGCTGGTCACCCACTTTGCCAATTCCCGCAATTACCAGGCGGAATTCATTTTCAGCTCCTATATGGCGGCCATCACCGACCTGACCGTGGGCCGGGCGGAAATGATGATCGACGGCTTATCCGGCTATTATGAGGAATATGCCCGGACTTCCGGGCTGCTCTGCACCAAGCCCCATTATGTCAGCCAGCTGGTCTGGGTGGCCATTACCGACGAATCCCTGCTGGAAAGCGGCATCTCCGAAGATGTGCTGGACTTCTATTGAGCAACCGGCTGAAAGGATGGTTTCATGGGTGAATTTTTAGCTTCCCTGCAAAACCGGCTGTACCTGAACCTGATCCATCAGAACCGCTGGCATTTTTTGCTGGAGGGCCTCCTGACCACGCTGCTGCTGACTTTTTCCGCCTTTATTGCCGGCAGCCTGTTAGGCGCGCTGCTCTGCATCTGCAAGCGTTCCCGCTACAAATGGCTGGGCAGGGCCGTGGATATCCTGACCCAGTTCTTTGTGCGCCTGCCCACCCTGGTTTTGCTGATGCTGATGATTTACGTCATCTTCGTCAATACCGCTCTCAGCCTGAAGCTCCTGGTGATCCTGGGCCTGACCGTCAAATCCGCCGCCTATATTTACAGCATCTTCTATACGGCGGTGGAAACGGTTTCCCCCGGGGAAAAGGAGGCCGCCCGTTCCTTGGGCTTAAGCAAGCGGGAGGCCTTTCTCCGGGTGGTGCTGCCCCAGGCGGTGCGCCAGGCCTTGCCCATCTATAAAAACCAGTTCGTCATTACCCTGCAGGAAACCGCGGTGGTGGGCTATCTGGCGGTTCAGGATTTGACCCGGGCCTCGGATATCATCACCTCCCGCACTTTTGACGCCGTGGCCGGGCTGGTCATCGTCTCCCTGCTCTATATCCTCATCGGCTGCCTGGCTTCGGCGCTTCTGTCCCTGCTGGGCCGGGAAAAGCATCTTTCGGAGGCTGATCTATGATCCAGATCCGCGATCTCAGCAAGAAGTTTGGCGAAAATCTGATTTTCCAGCAGGTGAACCTCACGATTGAGCAGGGGGATTCCCTGGTGATCATCGGCGGCTCCGGCTGCGGCAAGAGCACGCTGCTCCGCTGCATCAACCGGATGGAGACGCCCAGCGGCGGGCAAATCCTGCTGGATGGGGCGGATATCCTGGCCCCAGGGGCTGACCTGGACCGGCTCCGGGCCCGGATCGGCATGGTCTATCAGAGCTTCAACCTCTTTTCCCACCTGAATGTGCTGGAAAACATGATCCTGGCGCCAATCAGGGTGAACCGTGTACCGAAAAGAGCGGCCATTGAGGAGGCCCTGTCCCTGCTGGCCCTGGTGGGCATGGATAACCGGAAATTCCATATGCCCAGCCAGCTGTCGGGGGGGCAGAAACAGCGGGTGGCCATTGCCCGCTGCCTGATCATGCATCCGGAAATCATCCTCTTTGACGAGCCCACCTCGGCCCTGGATCCCACCATGGTGGACGAGGTGCAAAGCGTGATCCTCCGCCTGGTGCAGGAAGGCCTGACCTCGGTGATGGTCACCCATGAAATGGACTTTGCCCGGGCCGTAGGGAAGAAGATTGTCTTCATGGCGGAGCAGGGCATTTATGAAGCCGGGCCGCCGGAGCAGATCTTTGACGCGCCGGAGCGGGAAAAGACCCGCACCTTTGTGGATAAGCTGAAGGTCTACGAGGAACGGATCATTGGCGAAAACCTGGATATCTACTCTTTTATGAGCCGGATCCGGCAATATTGCATCCCCTACGGCTATAGCAGAAAACAGATGAATATGATCACGGCCATTTACGAAGAGCTGATTTACCCCATCCTGGGCCAGGGCGGCGCCCCCGAGGCCGTCTTCCGCCTGCGCAGCTCGGACCGGACCGGCTTTAAGGACGTATATCTGGAATTTTCCAGTTTGACGGCCTCCGCCCTGGACCATCCGGCAGTGGACGAGCTGGGCAGGCGCATTCTCAGGCCCCTGCTGATTGATGAGACCCTTGGCCAGGAGGGAGCCGGCGTCCGGCTGCGTTTTGTCATTGAGCATTAAGCGCCGGGCCGGCCGGCACAGGCCGGGGCCGGGAAGCAGGGGGAAAATCAAGCTGCTTTCCAACATTGCTCAGCTGATTTTCACGCAGTTATCAAAAAGCCGTGTTATACTGATAACGAAATAGAGGATAGCAAAGTAACAAGACAAACCTTCTTCTCTTCTTCATGACAAACATTTCGTTTGTAACATTCCCCCTTCTCTTTTGGCATAGCGCCGCCCTTACCGGGCGGCGTTATGTTTTTTACGCACCTCCGGCCGGGAGCGTCATATAATGGCGGTATCATAGAAGGAGGTAAAGATATGAAGACAAAATGGCTTCCCCTACTGATGCTGGTACTGCTGCTGGCCTGGATGGGCCTGCTGTTTTCCGGTTGCTCCCAGGATAAACTGGAAATCGTGAAAGTTAATGAAGTGACGCATTCCGTATTCTACGCGCCTTTCTATGCCGCGATCAACCTGGGCTATTTTGAGGAAGAGGGCCTGCAGGTGGAGCTGACCAATGGCGGCGGCTCTGACAAGAGTATGACGGCCCTGCTTTCCGGCCAGGCGGATATCGGCCTGATGGGCCCGGAAACCGCCGTCTATGTGCACAATGAAGGCAAAGAGGACTATGCGGTGGTCATTGGCCAGCTGACCAAGCGGGACGGCTCCTTCCTCCTGGGCAAAGTGCCGGATCCTGATTTTGATTGGTCGAAGCTGGAAGGCACCTCGGTGATTGGCGGCCGGGCCGGGGGCATGCCCCAGATGACCCTGGAGTATGTGCTGAAACAGCATGGCTTGGTTGATGGGAAAAATATCACTGTCCGCACGGATGTGCAGTTCAACCTGATGGGCGGGGCCTTCATCGGCGGCAACGACGACTATGTGACCATGTTCGAGCCTTCCGCCTCCACCATGGAACTGGCGGATGAGGGGTATATCGTGGCCAGCGTAGGCGAGGCCGGGGGCGAGGTGCCCTATACCTGCTTTATGGTGAAAAAGAGCTATCTGGAAAAGAACAAAGATTTGCTTACCGGCTTTATCCGGGCCGTCTACCGGGGCCAGCAATATGTGATCGGCAGTTCCGCCCAGGATGTGGCTAAAACCCTGGCTCCCAGCTTCCCCGACAGCGACGTGGATCTCCTCACCGTGGTGGCCCAGCGCTACAAGGATATCGACGTCTGGAAAAGCGACCCGGTGATGCTGGAAGCGGATTACGGCCGCCTGCTGGATATCATCATTGAAGCAGGGGTCATCCAATCCGGGCCCGCCTATGAAGACCTGATCGATAATACCATAGCTGAAAGCGTTCGAAAATAGGTTGATTCAGCCGGTAGCAAGGGGCGGTTCACGGGAGCCGCCCCTTTCGGCTGTGGAACAAGAAAAGCACCCCGCCCGTCTGACAGGATATGGGAGGTGGATTGTATGAAGAAGCCGCTTGTTTGCCTGTTGGCGCTGGGTATGGCGCTGGCTCTTTCCGCCTGCGCCTGGCGGCAGGAGGGGGGGAAGCCGCCGGGGGATAATGGCTGGGAGATAAGCCGGCCGGCGGAACTGACCCTGGAAGAGCTGCAGGCCGGCTTGCCGGCGGAGGGGGAGGATCCGACCGGCAGTCCGGAAGAGATCGCGGATCTGCTGGCCCGGAAACGGGCCATCTCCTTCGTCAATCAGGGCACAGAGGTCGCGGGCTATGCGGTGCTGTCCGTGGCGCACAGGCAAACCCTGGAAAAGGGCCTGGAATTGTACGAGATGGCCTGGGGCGTACAGCTGGCTGAGTCTGGCGAAGATCAGGGCCTGGCCGGGGCCGCCCGTATCGAGGACGGCTATTATCGGGACGACCGCTTCAATACCCGGGTGCTCTCCCTGAACGAAGACGGCACCTATACCGACCTGGGCTCGCCGGCTTTTGACCTGTCCTTGCAGGAAGGTTTAAAGGCGATGCTGGACGAGGCTTATCAGCGGGGGGAGGCGCCGGACCTTGGCGCGTATGGTGAAAGCGAATACCGCTTCACCATGCACCGCTGGCAAGAGGGGGAGGCGGGTTTCGCCTTCCGCCTGGGCCGGGTCTTCGGGGCTTTTCCCTGGGAGAATGAGGATCTGGCGGATATCGCTCCGGCTATCAGCTGCGGCGACGACGCCGGGGTGGATTGCTACAGCATCACCATCCCCGGGGAGGAGGGCCAGACCTGGGTGGACTGGTATACGCTGGCGGAAACCGGCCGCAGCTATATCAGCCGCCTCCGCACCACGGACCCGGCGGCGGCTGCCGGGGCCTTGACCTGCGGCATGAACGAGCCCCGGCTGCTTTCCACCTATCCGGATGCGGCGGAGAAGCCGGAGCTGCAGCCCGGCGGGGAAGAGAGCTGGTGCGATTTTGACAAGGCTTATGTTTTTGTCAGCCAGGATTACCGGCCGGCCCAGGAAATACGCTACTATGTGAAGGATGGTTTCATCAGCGGCGTGGAGATGAAAATGCTGCTGGATTAAGAATGCCGCCGGGTCAAGAAATATGCCAGCTAAGGGACAGGCCGAACCGGCCTGTCCCTTTTTCACTTTCGCCAAGCCGGCCCATATACTATAACAGACTAAGCTTGCCGGGAGGAAATCATGACAGAAAAACCAATGGTTCGCGTGGAGCAAGTATCGCTCCGTTATCATACGCCTCAGGGGGAAACGCTGGCAGTGGACGACATGAGTTTTCAGGTGCGGGAAGGCGAATTCCTGGTCATTGTCGGCCCCTCCGGCTGCGGCAAAAGCACACTGCTTTCCTTGATTTCCGGCTTGATACAGCCCTCGGCAGGGCGTATTTTTGTGGCCGGCCGGGAAGTGGGCCCGGATTCCCTGGGGTCGGTGGGCTATATGCTGCAGCATGACCATTTGTTCCCCTGGTTCAACGTATGGAAAAATGTGCTGCTGGGCCTGGACTTAAGGAAGCAGGTAACGCCGGAAAAGGAGCGCTGGCTCAGGGGCTTGCTGGAACAGTACGGCCTGGGGGATTTTCTCAGCAGCTTTCCCCGGCATTTGTCCGGCGGTATGCGGCAAAGGGTGGCCCTCATCCGCACCCTGGCCGTATCCCCGGAGATCCTCCTGCTTGACGAGCCTTTTTCCGCCCTGGATTATCAGAACCGCATTACGGTTTCCGACGATATTGCCGGCATCATCCGGGAGGAGGGCAAAACCGCCATCCTGGTCACCCATGATATTTCCGAAGCCATTTCCCTGGCCGACCGGGTGCTGGTGATGTCGGAACGCCCCGGCCAGCTGAAAAGCGAAATCGATATCCGGCTGACCAGCGAGAGCGGGCATGTGATCGATAAACGCCAGGCCCCGGAATTCCGCGGCTATTTTAACCGGATCTGGAAGGAGCTGAATGTGAATGGCTAAGGCAGAAGCGCGTCTTGAGCAGCATTCCCCAGAGCATTGGCAATACCTGAAAGGCCTGAAACAGCGGCATATCCTGGTGCAGGCCCTTAGGCTGCTGCTGCTGGTGGCCCTGATGGGCCTCTGGGAGCTTTCCGCCCGCCTGGGCTGGATCGACGCTTTCATTTTCAGCTCGCCCAGCCGGGCCGTGACCCTGCTGGCCGGGATGTTTGCCGACGGCAGCATCTGGCAGCATCTGGGCATGACCCTGCTGGAAACCGTGATCGGCTTCAGCCTGGGCACCCTGCTGGGCCTGGGTGCGGCGGTACTGCTGTGGTGCTCGGAGCTGGCCCAGCGGGTCTCCGACCCCTATCTGGTGATCCTGAACAGCCTGCCCAAGATCGCCCTGGGCCCGGTGATCATTGTCTGGGTAGGGGCGGGGATGAGCTCCATCGTGGTGGTGACCTTGCTGATCTCCATTGTGGTGACCATCATCGGCGTACTGAACGGCTTTATGGAAGTGGATCAGGAAAAGATCCTGCTGCTCCGGACCTTTGGCGCCAACCGGAAGCAGATCTTCACCCGGGTGGTGTTCCCGGCCAGCCTGCCCACGATCATCTCCGTGCTGAAAATCAATGTGGGCATGTCCTGGGTGGGGGTGATCGTCGGAGAATTCCTGGTCAGCCGGGCCGGGCTGGGCTATCTGATCGTCTACGGCGGCCAGGTGTTCAAGATGGACCTGGTCATGGGCAGTGTGCTGCTGCTTTCCATCCTGGCCGCGGGCATGTATTATCTGGTGGCCATAGCGGAAGCCTTTATCAATAAGCGCCTGGGCGAATAGCCCATCTGCGGAGTTATTTTATTCCGGATATAATTTACAAACAGCTCCTATTGTGTTATACTGTGCAAAGTGATTATTCTCACTTTTCTATAATAGCAAGCAGGTGGTCTTTATCGCCGAAAAAATACCATATCAGGACTTTTTCCTGCCTGGGCTGGCAGAGGCCCTGGCTTTGGCTCCGGGGGGGCTCATCGCCATCGTGGGCGGCGGCGGCAAGACCTCGCTGATGTACGCCCTGGCTGAGGAAGCCCGCGCCCAGGGCCGGCGGGCCCTGATCAGCACCACCACCCATATCCGCCCGCCGGAGGCTTACCCGCTGATCAAGGGGGATCCGGCCCTGGCGGCAGCGGCCTGGGCCAGGGGAGAGATCCCCTGCGCCGCCCTGCCCGGGCCGGAGGGCCGCCTGACCGGGCCTGGCGAAGCTGCCCTGGCCCGCTTGAAAGCCCTGGCGGAATGGCTGATCGTGGAGGCGGACGGCTCCAAGGGCCTGCCCATGAAAGCCCCGGCAGCCTGGGAACCGGTGCTGCCCGCCGGCTGGGACAAGCTGGTCGCCGTGGCCGGGCTCAGCGCCCTGGGCCAGCCCCTGAACCAAGTCTGCCACCGGCCTGAGCTGGCAGCGCCTTTGCTGGGCGTAGGGCAGACAGCCCTGGTCACGCCGGAGCTGATGGCAGGCCTGCTCTTGTCCCCGGCCGGGCAGATGAAGGGGGCGGACACAGAGGAGCGGTACCGCATCCTGCTCAACCAGGCGGATGCCGCCGACCCCGGCCCGCTGCTGGCCATCCTGAAGGCCCGGGCCCCGGAAGTGCCGGTGGCGGCGGTGTCCCTAAGGCAGCGGCGTTTGGTTTACCCGGCTTAAAGCCCGGGGCAGCCTTGATCCATACAGGGGGGATTTTATGCTGGTCATGATTAAGGGCGCTGGGGATTTGGCCTCAGGTATTGCCTGTTGTTTGATCCGCGCCGGGCATCAGGTGATTATGACGGAAATCGCCCGCCCCACCGTGGTGCGGCGCACCGTCAGCTTTGCCGTGGCGGCGGAACAGGGTAACGCGCAGCTGGAAGAGATCCGGGGCCGTCTGGCGGATAGTCCCGATCAGGCTCTGGCAATGGCCGGGCAGGGGATCGCGGCGGTGCTCATCGACCCGGAAACCCGCTGCCTGAAGGCCTTACAGCCGGATGTGCTGGTGGACGCCATCATTGCCAAGCATAATACCGGCACATGCAAGACGGACGCGCCTCTGGTGATCGCCATTGGCCCTGGTTTTGTGGCCGGGGAAGACTGCCATGCGGCCGTCGAAAGCCAGCGGGGGCCCAATCTGGGCCAGGTGCTGTGGCAGGGTTCCCCGGAGCCGGACAGCGGCGTCCCCGGCCCGGTGCTGGGTTATGACAAGGAGCGGATCATCCGGGCGCCGGGGGACGGGGTTTTTATCCCCCTGGCCGCCATCGGCGATATTGTGGAAAAGGGGCGGCCGGTGGCCCGGGTAGGGGATCAATTGGCCCAGGCCCAGCTCACCGGTTTGGTCCGGGGCATGTTGGCTAAAGGCACCATCGTGACCAAGGGCATGAAATCCGGGGATATCGACCCCCGGATCGAGCCGGAACTTTGTTATCATATTTCCGATAAAGCGCTGGCCATCGGCGAAGGCGTTTTGCAGGCCATAAAGGATTTTGGAGGATGGAGCCATGACTGAAAGCATTAAAATGACCAAATTGGCGGAATGCGCCGGCTGCGGGGCCAAGGTGGGCGCGGGCATGCTCTCGGAGCTGCTGGCCGGTTTGCCCAGCCTGCGGGACGAAAAGCTGATCGTGGGCTATGATACCAGCGACGACGCCTCGGTTTACCTGGTCACCGATGAGATCGCCCTGGTGCAGACCGTGGACTTTTTCCCGCCCATTGTGGACGACCCCTTCACTTTTGGCCAAATCGCCGCGGTGAATGCCATCAGCGACGTTTATGCCATGGGCGCCACGCCCAAGCTGGCCCTGAATATTATGACCGTCACCCCGGACATGGACCGGGAGGCCATCCACGCGGTGCTCAGAGGCGGCTATGAAAAGGCTTACGAGGCCGGGGTGATCATCACCGGCGGCCATACCATCCAGGACAAGGAGCCTAAATACGGCCTGGCTGTCAGCGGCTTTGCCCATCCCAGCCGCATTCTCAGCAATAACTCGGCCCGGGAAGGGGATCTGCTGATCCTCACCAAGCCCCTGGGGGTGGGCATCATCACCACCGCCCATAAAGGCGGGGTAGGGGACGAGGCGGTTTACGGACAGGCTGTGGAGCAGATGCGGCAGCTGAACAAATACGCGGCGGAGATCGCGGCGGATTTCACCATCCACAGCTGCACGGATGTGACCGGCTTCGGCCTGCTGGGCCATACCCTGGAAATGGCCAGGGGCGGCGGGGTGACGGCGGTGATCGACCACAGCGCCCTGCCCTTGCTGCCGGGGGTCATAGACCTGGCGGAGCTAGGCATCCTGCCGGAAGGCCTGTACCGGAACCGGCATTTTGCCGAATGCCATACCCATGCCGCGCCTCAGGTGAGCCTGGCCAGCCAGGATATCATGTATGATCCCCAAACCTCCGGGGGCCTGCTGCTGGCGGTGCCGGAACGGGAAGCCCCGGCCCTGCTCAAGCGCTTGCAGGACGCCCTGCCCGCCCCGGCTCTCATCGGCGAGGTGCGGGCCAAGGGCGATTACCACATCGAGATCATCTGATAAGCAAAAGCAAAAGCCCCTGAGCTCAGGGGCTTTTTTTCTGTCATCAGCCTTGGCGGTTTGGGGCCGGGCAATCCCGGTTTTCAGCAATCATGGCGGATCACTTCCAGTGGCCCGCCGGCGCAGGCCAGGCAAACGGCATAGCCTTCCAGCAGGGGCAGGCTGATCAGCTCCGTATCGCCCAGGCGTTTGAGCAGCTGCCCGTCCCGGACCACGCTGACGCTTTGATCTTGGTTGTCCAAGCCGCAGCCCAGCAGCTTCAAGTACGCTTCCCTGGCGCTCCAAACCGCATAGAAAGCTTCCCGGCCTCCCTGGGCCACATACGCCGCTTCCGCCGGGGTGAACCAGCGCCGGGCCAGGGCCTGGTGATCCACCGGGCGCTTCTGCTGAATATCCACGCCCAGCTGGGAGCAGCCCAGGCCCAGCAGCCAGTAGTCGCCGCTGTGGGAAATGGAGAAATGCAGCCAGGGGGCCTGGGGGAAATAGGGTTTGCCGTATGCGCCCCGGGCCAGGGTCAGATCCGGCTCCGGGCGGCCCAGGGCCGCCGCGAAGGCCAGGGCGGCGGCGCGCAGCCGCTCCTCCCGGCCGGGAACCGTCTGATCCGGATAAAGATGCAGCATGATCCGGCTCATGGCCTTAACTCCGCTTTCTCAGCGCCGCTTGCAGCAGGCCCAGGAAAAGGGGATGGGGCCGGTTGGGGCGGCTTTTGAATTCCGGGTGGAACTGGACGCCCAGGAAGAAATCATGCCCAGGCAGCTCCACGGTTTCCACGATGCGGCCGTCTGGGGAAAGGCCGCTGATCAGCAGGCCCTGGCTGGTGAGGAGCTCCCGGTAATCATTGTTGAATTCATAGCGGTGGCGGTGCCGTTCGCTGATCTCGGTTTGGCCATAGCAGCGGGCCATCAGGGTGCCGGGCCGGATCCGGCAGGGATATGCCCCCAGCCGCATGGTGCCGCCCTTGGGGATCTGGTTGCTCTGATCCGGCATGAAGTCGATGACCTTGTGTGGGGCCTGCTCGTCGAATTCTCCGGAATCGGCGTCCTTCAGGCCTGCTCCATGCCGGGCGAATTCGATCACCGCGATCTGCATACCCAAGCACAGGCCCAGAAAGGGGATATTATGCAAACGGGCATATTCGGCAGCCAGCAGCTTGCCCGCAATGCCCCGGTTGCCAAAGCCGCCGGGCACCAGGATGCCCTCCGCCTGGCTGAGGATTTCGTCTGCTGTTTCCGGGGTGATGGTTTCCGAATCGATCCATTGGATCTCCACCTCCGCGCCCCAGGCATAGCCGGCATGGCGCAGGGCCTCAGCCACAGAGAGGTAGGCGTCGTGGAGCTGCACATATTTGCCCACCAGGGCGATGCGGACTTTTTTATCCCGGCTGTGGATGCGCTGGACCAAGGCCAGCCATTCATCAAGGTCCGGCGCGGGGGCGCTGATTTTCAATTGGCGGCAGACGATCGCGGAAAAATGCTGCGCCTCCAGGATCAGCGGGACTTCGTAAAGCACGGGGACGGTGATGTTCTCGATCACGCAATCCGGGCCCACGTTACAGAACAGGGAAATTTTCTGGCGGATGGCCGGGGGCAGGGGTTCCGGGCAGCGCAGCACAATGATGTCCGGGCTGACGCCCATGCCCTGGAGCTCTTTCACCGAATGCTGGGTAGGCTTGGATTTATACTCGCCGGAGCTGGCGATATAAGGCACCAGGGTCACATGGATGAACAGGGTATTGTCCCGGCCCTGTTCCAAGGCGACCTGGCGGGCGGCTTCCAGAAAGGGCTGGCTTTCGATATCGCCGATGGTGCCGCCGATCTCAGAGATGACCACATCCGCGCCGCCGGCCTGTCCCACGGCATAGATAAAGCTTTTGATCTCATTGGTGATATGGGGGATCACCTGCACGGTTTCGCCCAAATATTCGCCCCGCCGCTCCTTGTTCAGCACATTCCAGTAAACCTTCCCGGTGGTCAGATTGGAATATTTGTTCAGGTCCTCGTCAATGAAGCGTTCATAATGGCCCAGATCCAGATCGGTTTCCGCGCCGTCTTCGGTGACAAAGACCTCGCCGTGCTGATAAGGGCTGATGGTTCCCGGATCCACATTGATATAGGGATCCAGCTTCTGGGCGGCGACCTTCAGTCCCCTGGCTTTCAGCAGCCGCCCCAAAGCAGCCGCGGTGATCCCTTTGCCCAGGCCGGATACCACGCCGCCGGTTACGAAAATGAATTTTGTCATCCCATCGCCCTCCCCGTGTTTACCGTTTTGCCGCTGGAAATAAATTTAATAACAAAATATTTTACCACAGCTGCTGGCAAAAGAAAACCGGCAAATGGCCATGGGGGAAAAAGTCGGGTTCTGTTGGCGGCTGCTTATTGTCAACCTGGCCGGATTTTGATATAATGTTGCCGCGCCTAAAAATTTCACCTATCAGGTAACGCCGTTGCTCCGGAAAGGCTGAGGATAAGAGGATAAACATGATGAAAACAAAGCTGGTAATGCTGATTGCCCTGTTCTGGTGCTTTTCCGCCCCGGCCTTGGCCAGTCCGGATTCGTCTGCCCCGGCAGGCGGCGTCTGTTCCCTCTGCCATTTCTGCCCTCATCCCTACGGCTTTTGCGTGCTGATCTGGGCAGCCGCCATCCTGCTGTTGCTGCTGATCGTCACCTGTCTGGTAGGGCGGAAAAAGAAATGCCCGGTTTGCCGCGCCAGGAACAAACGCCGGGCGGAGTTCTGCGAAAACTGCGATTATGATTTCTACGGCCAAGAGGCGGATCTGGCTGTCCCCCTGGCCCAGGCCGTTGGCGACGGCCTGAATCCGGCAGTCTTGCCCCAGCCCGCCCCGGCCAAAGGCGGCATCTGGACCGACCGCAGCGCCCTGGCGAACCAGCCCATACCGCCGGCGGCGAAGGCCCAGGCCCGGCGGGTGGCTGAGGCAACGGCCCCAGCCCCGGCTGCCCGGCAATACACCGAGCCCCTGAGCATGCCCGCGCCCCGGAACCAATACACGCCCGCCCTGACTGCCCAGGCCTTCGGCGTCCCGGAGGATCAATACATACCCCAGCCGTCTCCGGTCCCGGCCAAAGCAAAAGCCCTTCAAGACAGCATCCCCGCCGCGGTGAAGCAGGCCGCTTCCCCTAAGCCCGCGGCCATCCCTTCGGCAGCGGAGCGGAAGCCCTGCCCTTATTGCGGCAAAATCCTGCCGGCCAGGGCTTTGTTCTGCTCTGAATGCGGCAACCGGCTGGCTGCAGGCCGCTGATCAGCCGCGCCGGCGGTTGTGGCGGCGTTCAGACCAGCAAAGCGGTTAATTTTCCCACCTCGGCTTCCAGGGCCGGGGTGGTTTTGATATGCCCGGAATGGAGCTGGGCCGCGTCCTGCTGGGCCAGGTTCAGCAGCTCCGCGTCCCGGAACAGATTGGCCACTTTCAGCTCAGGCAGGCCATGCTGGCGCTGGCCAAAGATCTCCCCGGGCCCCCGCTGCTGCAAATCCGCCTCGGCCAGGGCAAAGCCGTCGCTGGTCTGGCTGATGATCTTCATCCGCTCTTTTGCCACGTCGCTTTGGGCATTATGCATCAGGATGCAGTGGCTTTGCTCCCCGCCCCGGCCGATCCGGCCCCGCAGCTGATGGAGCTGGGCCAGGCCGAAGCGTTCCGCGTCCCGGATCAGCATCATGGTGGCATTGGGCACATTCACCCCCACCTCCACCACGGTGGTGGCGATAAGGATATCGATTTCCCCCTGGTAAAAGCCGTCCATCACCGCTTCTTTCTCCGCCTGCTTCATCCTGCCGTGGAGCAGGGCCAGGCGCCGGTGGCGGAACACCCCGGCGGAGAGATTGCGGAACAGTTCCGTGGCGGAGTCCAGGTCGGTCTTTTCGCTTTGTTCCACCAAAGGGCAGACGACGAAGGCCTGCCGCCCCTTGGCGATCTCCTGATCCAGGAATTTATAGATGCGCTGCTCATAGCTATAATCCACCGCATAGGTGCGGACCGGCTTCCGTCCCGGCGGCAGCTGGTCGATGACGGAGAAGGACAGATCCGCGTAGAGGGTCATGGCCAGGGTGCGGGGAATGGGGGTAGCGGTCATCACCAGCAGATCCGTATCTTCCTGGCCCCGGAGCCGTGCTCGCTGGGCCACGCCGAAGCGATGCTGCTCATCCGTAACAGCCAGGCCCAACTGGCGGAAATTGACCCCTTCCTGGATCAGGGCATGGGTGCCGATCAGGCAATCCAGCACCCCGGTTTCCAGCTGGGAGAGGATGGCCCGGCGCTCCACCGCCGGGGTATGCCCGGTGAGCAGGGCCGCGGTCAGGCCCAGCCGGGTCAGCAGGGGCAGCAGGCCTTGATAATGCTGCCGGGCCAGGATTTCCGTGGGGGCCATCAGCGCCGCCTGCTCTTCCCGGCGGCAGCATTTATAGATGGCGGCGGCGGCCACGGCTGTCTTGCCGCTGCCCACATCCCCCTGGACCAGGCGGCTCATGGCCCGGCCCCTGTCCATATCTTCGTAGATTTCCCGGATCACCCGTTCCTGGGCCGGGGTGGGGGAGAAGGGCAGGGCCGCGGCGAAATCCGCGTAGATCTCTTCATTATCCGCGTCCTGCTGATCCGTGGCCCGCACCACCTTGGCCGGAGGCACCACATTCCTGGCCACGGCCAGCTGGATGGCGAGCAATTCCGCATAAGCCAGGCTGCGGCGGGCAATCTCCAGCTGGGCGAAGCTCTCCGGAAAATGCATGGCCGCCACCGCCTCGCTCCGCTGTAGCAGCATCCTTTTTTCCCGGAGCGCTTCCGGGATCAGCTCCGGCAGCTGCTTGCCCCCCCGCTGCCAGGCAGCGGTCACCGCGGCCCGGATCATTTTCTGGGAAAGGCCGGCCGTCCCGTCATAAATGGGCAGGATGCCGGGGCCGGGGGCGTTTTCCTCATCGGTCAGCTGATAATCCTGAACCGTAAGGCTGATTTTGCCATAGCGCTTTTCCACCTTACCATAGGCCAGGATCTCCCGGCCCTGGGTCAGCTTTTTCTGCAGGAAAGGCTGGTTGAACCAGATCAGGGCCAGGACGCCGCTGTCGTCCCGGATCAGGCAGGTGAGGATGGGCAGGCCGCTGTTGGTCCGGACGCTCTCGCTGCCGACGATTTCCCCCCGCACTTGGACCAGGCTGTTGACGGGGGCTTGGCTGATGGGGGTGACGCTGCGGCGGTCCCGGTAATCCCGGGGATAAAAGGCCAGCAGATCGCCGATGGTTTTCAGCCCCAGCCTGGCAAAGGTTTGGGCCCGCTTTTCGCCCACGCTGGCCAGGGTGGTCAAAGGCAGGCTCAGGGTGGCGGGGTTGGGGGCGGCCAGGGCCGGGGCGGGCTTTTTCGCCACCAGGGCCGGCGCTTTCACCATAGCCAGGGCCGCGCTGATCTGCCGCAGCAGTTCCGGACGCAGGGCCAGGCTGGCCTGCTGATAGCTCTGGGCCAGCAAGGCCAGTTCCGGCAGGCTCTGTTCCGCTGCCCAGGCTGATAAATAAGCTCCCAGACCGCCGAAAACAGCGCTGTCCGTATAGCCCACCGCTTGTTCCTTGTCCAATAATCTCAGCAATTCTTCCATACCGCTAACCTCTTAACCGCAGCTTAATGTATGGTTTATTTATTTTATAAGCTGATTTTAAAACCCTGCTTTTCTTGTAAGAAAAGCAGCAAAAGAACTTTAAATAATAGCAGGTTGTTTATGTACCCTTTATCATTACTTTAAAATTTTCTTGGTTCTTCTTTTATAAAAGAAGAACGGTTTTAAAGCTTTTAAATAAATTCAACAAAAATCGACATAAAAAAGGGCGGCCCAGGCGGGCCGCCGCTGTTATTCAACCGCGATGAGGAAATAGTACAGGGGCTGCCCGCCGAAATGGGTCTCCACATCCAGATCCGGGCAAGCTTCAGCCGCCTGGCCGGCCAGGGCTTCCGCCTGTTCCGCGTCCACGTCGTGGCCGTAGAAAAGGGAGAGCAGCTCCGGCTCCTCAGCTTCTCCCACCATTTTGGCGATCAGCTGTTGGAAGGTTTGCCCCAGGTCTTGGCCGGTGGCCACGATCTCGCCCTGGAACAGCCCCAGGATATCCCCGGATTTGATTTCGAAGCCATTATACCTGGTATCCCGCACCGCATAGGTCAGCTCGCCGTTCAGCACCTTTTGCCCGGCTTTTTCCATGGCCGCGGCGTTTTGCTCCGCGTCATGCTCCGGGTTGAAGCGGAGCATGGCGGTGAGGCCCTGGGTCACGAATTTACTGGGCACGATGCAAACCTTTTTCTCCGTCAGGTATTGCACCTGGCCGGCGGTAAGGATGATATTGCTGTTATTGGGCAGGATCACCACTTCCGCCCCGGGGCATTCCTCCACGGCCTGTACCAGGTCTTCGGCAGAGGGGTTCATGGTCTGGCCGCCGGAGATCACCTGGGCGCCCAGGTCTTCGTAGATGCCGGCCAGGCCCTCGCCTACGCAAACCGCCACCACGCCGCAGCGGACCGGGGTTGCCGCCGGTAACGTCCAAGCCGGGGCGGCCTGGGCTGTTGCCGCTTCCTCAGCCTCGGCCGCGTCGATGATGGTCTGATGATGCTGATCCCGCATATTATCGATGATGATATCATGCAGGCTGCCGAAGCCCGCGCAGTATTCCAGCACCTGGCCGGGATGGTTGTTGTGGAAATGGATTTTGATCAGGCTTTCGTCCCCCACCACCAGCAGGCTGTCGCCGGGGGGATCCTGGGAAAGCCGTTCCCGGATTTGGTCAATGGGCAGATGTTCTCCCTTGACCAGGAGCTGGGTGCAGTAGGTAAAAGCGATAGCCTCCTCAGCCGCTGCCTCCTGGGGCGGGATCTTGGCAGCGGGGGCCGGCGTTACCGGAGCCGGGGCCGCTGTGGGAACCCGTATGGGCAGCCTGCCCTCAGCCAGGCCGGCCAGGCCGCCTTCCATAAAGCAAAGCAGGCCCTTGCCCCCGGCGTCCACCACGCCGGCTTCTTTGAGCACCGGCAGCAGGTTGGGGGTATTGGCCAGGGCTTTTTCCCCGGCTTTCAGGGCCTGGCCCAGCATTTCCAGGATATCCGCCTTTTTCTCCGCGGCTCTCAGGGCGGCGGCGGCAAATTCCCGGTAAACCGTGAGGATGGTGCCTTCCACCGGCTTCATCACGGATTTATAAGCGATATCCGAGCCCTTTTGCAGGGCGGCGGCCAGTTCGGCCGGGCCGGCGCTGTCTTTACCGGCCAGGGAGGAAGCCAAGCCCCGGAAAATCTGGGAGAGGATCACGCCGCTATTGCCCCGGGCCCCCATCAGCGTGCCCTGGGCAAAATCAGCGGCGATTTTCCCCACCGGGATGCCCGCCGGGTCTTGAGGCAGCTTGGCCCCGGCGGAGCTGACGGTCAGATACATATTGATGCCGGTGTCGCCGTCCGGCACCGGAAAGACGTTCAGGGCGTTGATTGCTTCTTTATGCTGGCCCAGATAGTCGGAGCCATGCCTGAAAAAGGCAGCAAGCCGTGCCCCGTCCATCCGCTCGATTTGTTTACTCATCCGCTTATCGTCCTCCTTGCCTTAGTCCACCACGCGGACGGCCTGCACATGCACGTCCACCTGATCGACAATCAGCCCGGTATGCCTTTCCACGATATATTTGACATTTTCGATAATATTGGTGGCAATCACGGAGACCCGGTTGCCATAGCCCACCACCACATTAACACGAATATGCAGCACATTGTCCCTGATGGCCACATCCACGCCTTTGGAAAGCGCTTCCCGGCCCAGCAGCTCGCTGATGCCGTCGCTGAAAATGCGGGAGGACACCATGCCGACGACGCCGAAGCATTCGGTGGTGGCGATTCCTGCCAGCGTGGCAATAACGTCTCTGCTGATATCGATGACGCCGAGCGCGGTGACGATCTCTTTACCCATGCCTAAGCCTCCCTTAATTGATTTATAATTGATTTTAACACATTAAGGCTTTGATTTAAACCGCCTGTTTATGCGCAAAAGAAGAAATCGTGTCGTATCATTTTACAATAAATGTACCGTATTGTCAAACCTGGGGGATATTGGTATAATACCTTGATGGAGAACGATAAACCATATGAGGTGTTTTCATGAATTATGACGCTTTGGCAGAGCTGCTGTTCCCGGAGATCGACCAAACCCCAGAGGATTACCAGGCCCTGTACCCCCCCCGTCAGCTGCGCCCCGGAGCCAAGGTTACCCGGATCGGCCCCAGCCCCACCGGCTTTGTGCATCTGGGCAATCTTTATAACGCCCTGATCGGCGAGCGGCTGGCCCATCAGAGCAACGGCGTGTTTTTCCTGCGCATTGAGGATACGGACGCCAAACGGGAAGTGCCCGGCGCCGCCCGGGTCATCATTGAGGCCATGGATTTCTTCGGCATCCGCTTTGACGAAGGCGTGACCCTGGCGGGGGAAAAGGGCGCTTACGGCCCTTACCGCCAGCGGCGGCGGGTAGGGATCTATCAGGCTGTCGCCAAGCATCTGGTCAGGCTGGGCCAGGCCTATCCCTGCTTCTGCCCGGAGGAAGCCCTGGCCGCCATGCGTGAGCGGCAGATCGGGGCTAAGCAAAATTTCGGCTATTATGGGCCATGGGCGGCCTGCCGGGATCTGACCTTCGAGCAGGTCACGGAAAATCTCCGGGCCGGCCGCGGCTTTGTGCTGCGCTTCCGTAGCCAGGGGGATATCAATAACACGGTGGCGGTGGCGGACGCCATCCGGGGCGAGCTGCAGGTGCAGGAGAACTATCAGGACTTTGTGCTGCTGAAAAGCGACGGCGTGCCCACCTATCATTTCGCCCATGTGGTGGATGACCACTATATGCGCACCACCCATGTGGTGCGGGGGGAGGAATGGCTGGCTACCCTGCCCCTGCATGTGCAGCTTTTCGATACCCTGGGCTGGCGGCGGCCCCTGTACTGCCATACGGCCCAGCTGATGAAGCTGGACGGGGAAGTGCGGCGGAAGCTCTCCAAGCGCAAAGACCCGGAGCTGGCCCTGGAATATTATCAGGCCGAAGGCTATTTGCCCGGGGCCGTGCGGGAATATTTGCTGACCGTGCTCAATTCCAATTTCGAGCAGTGGCGGCTGGATAACCCAGCCGCCTTGGCTGAGGATTTCCCCTTTACCACGGAAAAGATGAGCAATAGCGGCGCTCTCTTTGATCTGGATAAGCTGAACGATATCAGCAAGGCGGTGCTGGCCGCTATGGATGCGGCAGCGGTTTATGACGGCCTTTTAGCCTGGTGCCGCCAGTATGATCCGGAATTTGCCGGCTTGCTGGCTCAGGACCGGGACTATGCCCTGGCGGCCCTGGCCATTGGCAAAGGCGGCGACCGGCCCCGGAAAGATCTGGTGGCCTGGAAGCAGGCGGCGGATTTTCTCTCCTTCTTCTATGACCAGCGCTTCCGCCGGGAGGATGATTTTCCCCTGGAAGGAAGACAGCGGCGGGAAGTGCTGGGCCGCTATCTGGAGCTGGTGGATTTCCGGGACGATAATGAGGCCTGGTTCGCCAAGGTGAAGCGGATCTGCACGGAGCAGCATTACGCCCCCCAGCCCAAGCTGTACAAGAAAAACCCGGAGCAGTACCAGGGCAGCATTGTGGAGGTGAGCAATACCATCCGGGTGGCCATCACGGGCAGGCAGAATTCGCCGGATCTCTGGCAGGTTTCAAAGGCCCTGGGGGAGAGCCGCAGCCGGGCCCGGCTGCAGGCGGCCTTGGAGGCTTAAGAGGAGCCCCAGGCGTTTACGTTTTTCTGCATACGTTATAAAAATTCGCAACATTGCTTAATATTGGCGTTTTATTTGACTTTCACAGGGCTTTTATATATAATACTCTCGGTAAAATGGAAAGACTATTTAATACGAAAGACTGCTTAGTCATCTGCGCTTCACCGGAACGCTTCCGGCAGCGGCGGTTTAATTATTAAAGGAACGGGGAGGTTCAATGGATTTTCAATCGATCATCTTGGCGCTGAATAAATTCTGGGGCGATCAGGGCTGCATCATTGTCCAGCCCTATGATACGGAAAAGGGCGCGGGCACCATGAATCCGGCCACCGCCATGCATGCCTTGGGCCCGGAGCCCTGGAACGTGGCTTATGTGGAGCCCTCCCGCCGACCTACCGACGGCCGCTATGGCGACAACCCCAACCGTTTGCAGCATTATTATCAGTATCAAGTGCTGCTGAAGCCGTCCCCGGACAATATTCAGGAGCTGTACCTGGATTCCCTGGCCAGCATCGGCATCGACCCTTTGTCCCATGATATCCGCTTTGTGGAGGATAACTGGGAAAGCCCCACCCTGGGCGCTTGGGGCCTGGGCTGGGAGGTCTGGCTGGACGGCATGGAGATCACCCAGTTCACTTATTTCCAGCAATTCGGCGGCATTGACTGCCGCCCGGTTTGTGGCGAGATCACTTACGGCATTGAGCGGCTGGCCATGGTCATCCAGAAGAAGCGCAGCGTTTATGATATCCAATGGGTAGGGGAGATCACCTACGGCGATGTGCATCATCAGCATGAGGTGGATTATTCCCGCTATAATTTTGAGGTGGCGGATATCGATACCCTGTTCCAGCTGTTCAATCTTTATGAGGCGGAATGCCGCCGGGTGCTGGCGGCGGATCTGCCCCAGCCCGCCTACGACTGCTGCCTGAAATGTTCCCATACCTTTAATTTGCTGGACGCCCGTTCCGCCATTTCCGTGACGGAACGGCAAAGCTATATCCTCCGGGTACGGGCCATGGCCCGGGCCTGCTCAGCGGCTTACCTGGCGGAGCGGGAGCGTTTGGGCTTCCCCCTGGTCAAGGATCCGGCGGTTAGGGAAACCCTGGGCTTGGGAAAGGCGGTGGCTGAGCATGAATAAGGATTTCCTCTTTGAACTGGGTGTGGAAGAAATACCGGCCCGTTTTTTGCCCCCCCTGGTCAAGCAAATGGAGGAGCTGGCCACGGCCCAGCTCAGCGCCGCGGGCCTTGATTATGGCAACTTGCGGGTGCTGGCCACCCCCCGCCGCCTGGCCCTGCTCATCAATGGGCTGGCCGAACACTCCGCCGATACGTTCAGCGAGGTGAAAGGCCCGGCGGTTAAAGCCGCTTATGATGAAAAGGGGGAACCCACCCGGGCTTTGCTGGGTTTCTGTAAAAGCCAGGGCCTGGAGCCGGAGCAATTGGAGCGGCGGGAAGTTTCCGGCAACCTTTATCTGTTCGCGCTGAAAAAGACCAGCGGCCAGCCAACGGCAACCCTGCTGCCGGGGCTGATCACCGCTGTCCTGGATAAGCTCTCGTTTGCCAAGCCCATGCGCTGGGGGGATAATCCCCTGCGCTTTGTCCGTCCCATCCGCTGGCTGGTCTCCCTTTATGGCGATACTGTGGCGGAAATGACCTATGCCGGGGTCAAGGCCGGCCGCTACAGCCGGGGCCACCGTTTCCTGGGCAGCGATCATCTGGAGCTGGCCCATACCGCTGAATATCTGCCCAAGCTGCAAGCCCATTATGTGATCGTGGACCAGCAGGAGCGGCAGCGGCTGATCGAAGAACAGATCCAGGCTGTGGCTGAGGGCCTGGGCGGCTGCCTCCATGAACATGCGGACTTGCTGGAAGAAGTGACCTACCTGCTGGAATATCCCACGGCTTTAGCCGGCCGCTTTGAAGAAAAATACCTGGCCCTGCCGGAAGAACTGGTGACCACGCCCATGGTGGACCAGCAGCGCTATTTCCCCGTCTATGACCGGGCCGGGAAGCTGCTGCCCTGCTTTATCACCGTGCGTAACGGCGACAGCCATGATCTGCAAGTGGTGGCGGAAGGCAATGAAAACGTGCTCCGCTCCCGCTTAGCCGACGCTGAATTTTTCTATAAAGAAGACCTGCGCCTGCCCCTGGCGGATCAGGTAGCCAAGTTGTCCGCCGTGGTTTTCCACGAAAAGCTGGGCAGCCTGAGCCTGAAAATCCAGCGCATCGCGGCCCTGTCCGCCCAGATCGGCGGTTTGCTGGGCTATAGCCAGGAGGCGTTGGCTCAGACTGAGCAGGCGGCCAGGCTCTGCAAGGCGGATCTGGCTTCCCATGTGGTGTATGAATTCCCAGAGCTCCAAGGCATCATCGGCGAGTATTACGCCAATGCCCAGGGGGAGGACGCCACCGTGGCCCAGGCCATCCGGGAGCATTATCTGCCCCGCTTTGCCGGGGACGAATTGCCCAAGACCAAGGCCGGTATGGCGGTAGCCCTGGCGGATAAGCTGGATAATCTGGCCGCCTTTTTTGCCATCGGCCAGGCCCCCTCCGGTTCCCAGGATCCCTATGCCCTGCGCCGGGCCGCTTTGGGCTGTATCCAGATTATCCTCGGCCATGACTTGCGGTTAAGCCTCCGGGCCCTGCTGCCCCGGGCCATGGCTTTACTGGAGCGGGATGTGCCGGCCTTGGCCGGGACGGATCTGGCGGAGCGGGTGGAGAGCGTCCTCCGCTTTATCCAGCAGCGCCTGGAAAACCTTTTGGGCGAGGGTGGGATCGGCTATGATGTGCTGAACGCCCTCAGCCGGATCGGCTTGGCGGAAGGGGACCTGCTGGCTGTCCGGCAACGGGCCCGGGCTTTGCAGGAATTCCGCTCCGAGCCGGCTTTCCGCCGCTTGCTGGCCGGTTTCCACCGGGCCGCCAATATTTTAAAGAGCGGCGCGGCTCAGGCGGATCTGGCGGCGGGCCTGCCGGAAGTGCGGGAAAGCCTCTTCGCCGATGCCAGCGAGGGCGGGCTCTACCAGGCGGCCCTGGCTGTCCGGGGGGAATTGGCCCCCCTGGTGCAGGCCGGGGATTACCGGGGCGCTTTGGCGGCTGCCAGCAAGCTGACGCCCTATATCGACGCCTTTTTCGAGGCGGTGATGGTGATGGATGAGGACCAGGCCTGCCGCCGCAACCGGCTGGCCCTGCTGCAGCGGATCGTAACGCTGACCGACGGCATAGCCGAGCTAAGCCAGATCGTTGAATAAAACAGCTTTCACCCATGGTTTCCCGGACTATATTTAATAAATTGGAGGAAGATGTATGAGCAAAAAATTCGTGTATCATTTCCGTGAAGGCGATGCCGGCATGAAGAACCTGCTGGGTGGTAAGGGCGCGAACCTGGCGGAAATGACCCGCCTGGGCATGCCCATTCCTCAGGGCTTTACGGTGACGACGGAAGCTTGCAACGACTATTACGCAAATGGCGAGACGATCAGCGCTGAGATCATCGCTCAAATCGACGAGGCCATGGCTGAACTGGAAAAGATCTCCGGTAAAAAGTTTGGCGATATTGAAAACCCGCTGCTGGTATCGGTGCGTTCCGGCTCCCGGGCTTCCATGCCCGGCATGATGGATACCATCCTTAACTTAGGCCTGAACGACGAGGCGGTGGCGGCTTTTGCCAAAAGGACCGGCAACCCCCGCTTTGCTTACGATTCTTACCGCCGCTTCATCCAGATGTACAGCGACGTGGTCATGGAAGTGGGCAAGAAGTATTTCGAGCAGCTGATCGGCCAGATGAAGGAAGCCCGGGGCGTGGAGTTTGATACCGAGCTCACCGCCGCCGATTTGCAGGAGCTGGCCGAGCAGTTCAAGGCGGAATACAAGGCCAAGATCGGCCAGGATTTCCCCGCCGATCCCCATGAACAGCTGCTGGGCGCGGTGAAAGCCGTGTTCCGCTCCTGGAATAACGACCGGGCCATCGTCTACCGCCGCATGAACGATATCCCCGGCGATTGGGGCACCGCCGTCAATGTGCAGATGATGGTTTTCGGCAATATGGGCGATACCTCCGGCACCGGCGTGGCTTTCACCCGGGATCCCGCCACCGGCGAGAAGAAGCTCTTCGGCGAATACCTGATCAATGCCCAGGGCGAGGACGTGGTGGCCGGCATCCGCACGCCCAAGCCCATCTCCGTGCTGGAACAGGATATGCCCGAGGTTTACCAGCAGTTTGTGGAAATCGCCACCAGGCTGGAAAACCATTATAAAGATATGCAGGATATGGAGTTTACCATTGAGGATAAGAAGCTCTATTTCCTTCAGACCCGGAACGGCAAGCGCACCGCCGCCGCCGCCTTGCAGGTGGCCGTGGATCTGGTAGACGAAGGCATGATCACGGAGAAGGAAGCCCTGATGAAAGTGGATCCCAAGCAGCTGGATCAGCTGCTGCATCCCACCTTTGACCCGGCTGAACTGGCCAAAGCCCAGCCCATCGGCCAGGCCTTGCCCGCCAGCCCCGGCTCTGCCGCCGGCCGCGTCTATTTCACCGCCGAGGACGCCAAGATCGCCCATAATGAGCGCAAAGAACGGGTGATCCTGGCCCGGACGGAGACCTCGCCTGAGGACATCGAAGGTATGGTGGCTGCCGAGGGCATCCTTACCGCCCGGGGCGGCCGTACTTCCCATGCCGCCGTGGTGGCCAGGGGCATGGGCACCTGCTGCGTGGCCGGCTGCGGCGAAGCCAGGATCGATGAAGAGGCTAAAACCCTGGAGCTGGGCGGGCATATCTTCCATGAGGGCGATTATATGTCCCTGGACGGCACCACCGGCAAGATTTACGCCGGGGATATCAAAACCGCGCCCGCTTCCATTAGCGGCAATTTCGGCCGCTTCATGGGCTGGGCCGACCAGTACCGCAAGCTGCATGTACGCACCAATGCGGATACGCCAAAGGACGCGGCCCGGGCTGTGGAATTCGGCGCCGAGGGCATTGGCCTGACCCGCACCGAGCATATGTTCTTCAACGAGGACCGGATTCCGGTGATGCGCCGGATGATCCTGGCGGATAACGAGGCTGCCCGCCGCCAGGCCCTGGATCAGCTCCTGCCCATGCAGCGGGAAGATTTCATCGGCATTTACGAAGCCATGGCGGAACGGCCGGTCACCGTGCGCCTGCTGGACCCGCCGCTGCATGAATTCCTGCCCAAGGAAGACGAGGACATCGCCGACTTGGCCAAAGATATGGGCATCAGCTTTGAGCAGGTAAAAGCCAGGTCCGCGGCGCTGCATGAGTTCAACCCCATGATGGGCCACCGGGGCTGCCGCCTTACCGTCACCTATCCGGAGATCGCCGAGATGCAGACCAGGGCCATTATTGAAGCCGCCCTTCAGGTCAAGCAGAACAAGGGCTACAATATCCAGCCTGAGATCATGATCCCCCTGGTGGGCGATGTGAAAGAGCTGAAATATGTGGCGGATATCGTGAAAAGGGTGGCCGACCAGATCATTGCCGAGGCCGGTATTGAGCTGAACTACCTGGTGGGCACTATGATCGAGATCCCCCGGGCCGCCCTGCTGGCTGATGAGATCGCGGAGGTGGCCGAGTTCTTCTCCTTCGGCACCAACGATCTGACCCAGATGACCTTCGGCTTCTCCCGGGACGACGCCGGGGCTTTCCTGGATGATTACTACAAGAAGCAGATTTACGAGAGCGATCCCTTTGCCCGGGTGGACTTCAAGGGCGTGGGCCAGCTGATGCAGATGGCGGTTCAAAAGGGCAAAGCCACCCGGCCTGATATCCATCTGGGCATCTGCGGCGAGCATGGCGGCGATCCGGCTTCTGTGGAGTTCTGCCATCAGATCGGCCTGCAGTATGTGTCCTGCTCCCCCTTCCGGGTGCCCATCGCCCGGCTGGCAGCCGCCCAGGCCGCTATTAAAGAGGCCTAGCTTGTCCGCCCCCTGACGGCCAGAGGTAAAAAGTTTTTATATACCAAGGCTTTAGGGGATAAGCATAAATAAAGTAAGGGTATTATCTCTTGATATTTTTGAGGGATAATACCCTTTCTATTACTATTGACAAAAATGGTTAAGACGAATATAATTAGCTCCGTATAGTACGTTCAGAGAATTATTTGAGAGGTAAAATGTTTTATGGACACTGAATATGTTACAGACCTATTGCTTAATAACCTGAAAAAATTATTTTTCCCGGAAGAATGGCTTAGCTTTGACCTGAAATTTTCTAAAACAGAGATATTCGCTCTGCTGCTGATTGAAAAGAAAAAAGAAATCATTATGACAGAGCTTGCGGAATATATCCATTCACCCTTGAGTACGGCGACGGGCATTATCAACAGGCTTGTTAAGAACGGCTATATCATCAGGGAAAGAAGTGAACAAGACAGGAGAATCGTTGTTCTGAGGCTTTCAGAAAAAGGAATTGAAGAGATCAAAAGACTTAAAGAGCTTGTTGCAGAATATATGAACAAAGTGGCTGATAAGCTGACGCAGGAAGAAATACGCTTTTTGGCTCAGATCGCAGGCAAAATCCTAAATATTTTAACTGAGGAATCCGTAGCGCAGGCGGCTAATCAACAGCATGAAAATGCCATACGGAAAATTGAAATCGACTAACAGCCGCAAATTTTTTCGTCAATTACTTCGTATTTAGTAGTATTCGTACTATGAATTAAATGCGGAAGGAGGCTTTTTATGAGGATTATCATTTATACCGGAAAAGGCGGAGTCGGCAAAACAAGTGTTGCGGCCGCCACCGCAGTGAAGAGTGCCGGTCGGGGATTAAAAACGCTGGTTATCAGTACGGATGCAGCCCACAGTCTGGGGGATTCCTTTGACATGAAGTTAACGAACGAGCTGATGGAAATAAAAGAAAATCTTTGGGCCCAGGAGATCGATACGACCCATGAGGTAGAAAAAGGCTGGGGGCAGGTTCAGAAATATCTCACTGAACTTTTTACGGCAAAGGCGGTAAAAGATATAACAACAGAGGAACTGACAGTTTTCCCCGGCATGCAGGACCTTCTGAGCTTGCTGCGCATCCTGAAATACTATAAAGAAGGCAGGTTTGACGTAATCATCATCGACTGCGCGCCGACAGGCGAAACGCTTGCGCTCTTAAGTTTCCCTGAAATGCTCCGGTGGTGGATGGAAAAGCTCTTCCCGATCAAAAAGAAAGCCGTAAAAGTTGCCGGCCCTGTCATTGGGGCATTGGCTGGAATTCCGATGCCGTCCGGTCAGGTGATGGATGAGATTGATCACATATACTATGAACTGGATGAAATGCGGACGATATTTTCGGATAGAAACACCACAAGCATTCGGATTGTGGTTAATCCTGAAAAAATGGTTATAAAGGAGGCGCAACGCAGTTTTACCTATCTCAATATCTATGATTTTAATGTGGACGCCGTAGTTGTCAATCGCGTATTCCCGGAAAGCATCACAGACGATTATTTTAAGGGCTGGAAGGATATCCAGCGGAAATATAAAAAGGATATCGTCGAAAGTTTCTCGCCTATCCCGATTTATTATGCGCCTCTTTTTGAGACGGAGGTGGTCGGATGGACGATGCTGGGCAGAATGGCCGAAGAGATATTTCAGGACCGCAATCCGGCGGATATCGACTATAACGGCAGAACACAGCAGGTGGATAAGGACGGGGACGATTATATCCTTTCCCTTACGATTCCTTTTGCGGAGAAAAAAGACCTTGCCCTGAATCAAAAGGGTGACGAACTGATTGTTAAGGCCGGAGCTGTTAAAAGGAACATTACCCTGCCGCGGACACTTCTCAGCCGTTCCATAAAAAAAGCGGCGTTCGAGGATGGAATGCTGAAAATCCGTTTTGGAGGCGAGTATAATGGATGAAGAACGCATAGGCAGGATTATTGGTTTAAAACTGAATATGGCGGAGAAGCTGTTTGAGCATCTGCCGGAGAAAACGTCGGCACAGATAAAAGATATGGGTAAGAAGATTCTCAGAAGCATTAACGAAAACGTACGGGACACAAAAGAACATTCCCCTGAAAAATCAGGAACATCAACCCATTTAAACCATGTTCCCATTGAATGAGGCTGAAAATGCTCCACAATGTGAAAAAACAGATAGGGCCCCATGGGTTTGATCCTCCATCAAAGATGGAGCAGGGTACCGGCGCGGGAAACTTGACAAGGCAAGCAAAACCGTTAAAATAAAGATTAGAGGCTTATTATAAATGAGGCGGTTGGCATGGCAAATCAAGCTGAGGAATCCGGAAAGCGTATCGGGCTGATTTTAAGATGGACCGGGCGGCTGACCGGCTTTTTCGCCTCCGGGTTTTTCTTGCTGTTTTTGGTCGGCGAGGGCCTGCCCGGCATCATCCAAAACGGCATTGATACGGAGCTGTTGCCCTTTCTCCCGTTATTAGGCATGGCTATTGCGGGATGGGTGATTGCCCTATTCAACGAAAAGACCGGCGGTATCCTGCAAATCATTGGCGGTATGGGTATGGCAATCTTTCATTTGATAAACGGCGGCCTTAAAGATTTGGACATGGCTCTGGTCTTTGGCCTGCCCTTTATGCTCTGCGGTTCGCTTTTCTTAATCTGCCGCCGCAAATACGGCAGAAGCGGGGCGGCCGGGGGAAAAGGGCGGAAAAAAGCCTTGCGCTGTTAAGCGCAAGGCTTTAATTTCGGGCAGGGGATGGGGCGGGGGAACAGCGGGCGGGCCTGGCGCCTGTTAGCGTTCCGTACCCAGGAAGAACAGGGCCACCACGCCCGGGCCCGCATGGGTGCCGATCACCGGGCCCACATAGTTGATGACGAAGCGGCTGACGCCGCTTTGCTCCCGGATCACATCCGCCAGGTATTCCGCCTCCTCCCGGCAGTCGCCATGGCTGATGAAGACCGTCTGGGCAGCAGCGCCGATAGCGGTATCCCGCAAGCGGTCGGCCAGGGCCTTCAGGGCTTTTTTCCGGCCCCTTTCCTTATCCACCGGCTTCAGCAGGCCTTCGTTGTCCATATGCATCACCGGCTTGATATTCAGGGCGGATCCCAGCAGCGCGGTGCTGGAAGAAATGCGGCCTCCCCGTTTCAGATGCATCAGATCATCCACGGTGAACCAGTGGCAAAGATGCAGCTTGTTTTCCTCGACGAAATCCCGGACTTCCTCAATGGATTTGCCCTGGCGCTGCTGCTGAACCGCGTGCCAGACCAGCAGGCCCTGGCCCAGGGAAGCGCAAAGGGTATCCACCGCATAGACTTTCCGCTCCGGGAATTCTTCCCTGAGCTGCTCCGCGGCTGTGGCGCCGGCGCTGAAAGTGGCAGAAAGGCCGCTGGAAAAGCCCAGGTAAAGCAGATCCTTACCCGCCTCCAGCTGGGGACGCATGGCCTCCAGGAAAGCGCCGATATTCACAGCCGATGTGCTGCCGGTTTTGCCGGCCCTGAGCAGATCATAATAGTCATGGAAGCCGATCTCGCTGCCGTCCAGCAGGTTCCGGTACGTGTGGCCGTCGATGACAAAAGCCAGGGGCAGGACTTCCAGCCCCAGCTCTTCCGCCAACTCGGCCGGAAGATCGCAGGAGGAGTCGGTCAGGATGATATAATCGCTCATAGTTTGCTCCTTTATTTAACCCAATTTGTTATCACTAATAACTTTTCCATAAAAATACTATTCGCCGTCCAAGCCCAGTTTCCTGTAAACCGGTAAAGAACTCTGGCCATGCACCACCGGCAATCTCCGCCATATTCTATCATATGTCTGGAAATTCGGAGGGCGTATGATGGAAGGATTTTCCCAGCTGAGCCATGTGACCCAAGCCTTGCTGGCCACTGTTTTTACCTGGAGCGTAACGGCGCTGGGCGCTGCTTTGGTCTTTTTTTTCCGGCAGATCAATAAAACCGTGATGGACGCCATGCTGGGTTTTGCCGCCGGCGTGATGATTGCCGCCTCTTTTTGGTCCCTGCTGTCACCGGCGATTGATTTAGCGGTGGAGCTGGGCATCTGCAGCTGGGCCATTGTCTTCTGCGGCTTTTTCAGCGGCGGCCTGCTGCTGTTTGCCGGCGACCGGCTCAGCAGCCGCCTGGAAAAACAGCCCAGTGCGGAAAAAAGTTCCCGCAAGCGCTGCCAGATGCTTATTTTTGCCATCACCCTGCATAATATACCCGAGGGCATGGCCGTGGGCGTGGCTTTCGGCGCTTTGGCCTACGGCCTGCCCGGTGCCACCCTGGCCGCTGCCTGCATGCTGACCGTAGGCATTGGCCTGCAGAATTTTCCCGAGGGCACCGCCGTCAGCATGCCCCTCCGCCGGGAAGGCATGAGCCGGGGCAAGGCCTTTATGTACGGGCAGCTTAGCGGGGTGGTTGAGCCCATCGGCGGCGTGATCGGCGCGCTGATGGCTTTATCCGCCCGGCAATTCCTGCCTTTTCTCCTGGCCTTTGCCGCCGGAGCCATGATCTATGTGGTGGTGGAGGAACTGATCCCGGAAAGCCAGACCAATGAAAAAAAAGATTTCATGGCCCTGTTCACCCTGGTGGGTTTTTCCGTGATGATGGTGCTGGACGTGGCCCTGGGCTGAGCCGGATACCGTTGCTTTTAAGTAAAAGAAGGGGTTTCAGGCAAGTATAGAAACAACCGGTCAAGCATATCTATATACAAAACCCTTGGGGTGATGGAGGTATGGATATGGGCAGTCTGAACGATTACGGCGCCGGCCGGCGGCTCAGGGACCGGGATTTTGGCAAAAAGCGTACCTTTCCTCAGCAATTGCTGCGCCAGAGCGGGCTGGCGCTGGTCTTGTTCCTTTTGGTGGCGGCAGGCATCACGGCGGATAATTTATGGGGCCAGGGCGCCCGCTATGTGGCCGGCGAGGGGCTGGCGCCGGAGAATAGCTGGATCAGCTTTGGCGGGGGCGAAAGCGCCGGGGCTGAGGCTGATGCTGAGGCGCCGGCGGTGGCGGTGGATGGCAGCGGCAGCCTGGCCGGCAGCGACGAAGTGCCGCGCTTTACAGCGCCGGCTTCGGGCGTGGTGGTGACGGAACTGGATGTGCCGGCCTCCGGCTTCGCCACGGAGCAAGGCATCCTGATCCAGGGCAGCGCCGGGCAAACCGTGAAAGCCGCGGCAGACGCGGAGGTGCTGTATCTGGGTGAAAGCGAGGAAGGCTATTTGGTTCAGCTGACTCACAGCGGCGGCTTTACCAGTGTTTACCAGGGACTTTCCCAGGTGGAGGTCAGCGCCGGGCAGCAGCTGGCCATTGGCCAGGCTATTGGCGTCACGGAAAGCGGCGAAGTGACCTTTTCTTTGCTGAAAGATAATGTGGAGGTCAGCCCTCTGGAATACCTGTTTGAGTAAAGCGCAAGTGAAAAGCCGGTTTTATTGAAATAACCGGCAGGCAGCGCCCAACCCTTTGGCCGGCGTTGCGCATACCTGGTTCGTTACGGGGCCCAAGTGCGGCCCCGTTTTGTTATGTCTGCGGCCTGTTTCTGGGAACCGACAATTTATTTTAAAATTTTTTAATTTTTTCCTAAAATTTAAAGGAATACTGAAATGTGTGTTGAAAAAGATTAAAATTCCCAATCGCGCAAATCCATGTTCAATACTGTTTAATCTGATAATTATTTTAGTGCCGGGGGATCTGTTATGGAAGAAAATTTAGGCGCGCAAATCAAACAGCAGCGCACAGCCCAGGGCATGACCTTGAACGAGTTAAGCGAGCTTTCCGGCTTTTCCATCAGCTATTTATCCCAGGTGGAACGGGGCATTGTCCAGGTTTCCCTGGAAGCCCTGGACAAGATCTCCGCCGCCCTGGCCGTCAGCAGCAATAAGCTGCTGGATTTCCGGGCCGCGGCCGGGCCGGAGGACGGCATCTTCTATGCTTATGAAAACGCGGTTTTTTCCCAGCCGGAACAGGGTTATTTTTTCGAGGCTCCCGGCCCGGGCCGGGATGATCTGGCCATTGACGCCAAAATCATCACCCTGCTGCCGGGCCGGGGGCAAAAGGATTACGGCTTTTGGCCGCCTGCCGGGACTGAGGGCTTCTCCTATGTGCTGGATGGCATTATCAAGGCGGATACCGGGGAACATATCCATTACCTGAACACCGGGGATTGCATCAGTTATGGCCGGCAGAAGCAGATCTGCTACAGCAATGAGACGAAAAGGCTGGCCAAGCTGCTCTTTGTCTGCATGGGGCGAAAAAGCGAAAGCGTTTGAATTAGAACCATCTCAGTATCAAGCTATCTTGAAGGAGGAACCTCTATGTCTAACAAAAGGTATCGCGTTTCAGCTGATATCGGCGGTACTTTTACCGACCTGGTCTTCTATGATATGGAAACCGGCGAATACCTGGAAGGTAAAACCCTGACCACCCCCCAGAACCTTTCCGACGCTGTGATCAGCGGTATTGAGGAAAAGGTGGATGATTATCAGAACATTGATTTCTTTGTCCATGGCACCACCTCCGGCCTGAACGCCTTTTTGGAAAGAAAAGGCGCGCGGGTGGCCTTAATCGCCACCCAGGGCTTTGGCGACGTCTATGAGATCGCCCGGGGCAACCGGCCGCCCATGTATGATATGCGCTACCGCAAGCCCACCCCGCTTTTGGAGCGGGTGGATGTGTTTGAAGTGGAAGAAAGGCTGCTGGCGGACGGCCGGGAATACCGCCCGGTCTCCGAGGCCAGCGTGGCCCAGGCGGCGGAACGGATCAAGGCCGGGAATTATACCTCCGTGGCGGTCTGCCTGATCAACGCCTATGAAAACCCCGCCCATGAGCTGGAAATCGGCGCTTTGCTGGAAAAATATCTGCCCGGCTATTCCATCTCCCTATCTCATCAGGCCGCCCGGGAGTGGCGGGAATATGAGCGCACCAGCACCACGGTGATCAACGCCTATATCGCGCCGATTGTCCAGAACTACCTGGAATTCCTGGAACAGCGCATGGCCGGCAAAAACTATACCAAGCATGTGCATATCATGCAAAGCGGCGGCGGCGTCATCACGGCTGAGATGGCGAAGCGGCATCCCATCCAGACCCTGATGTCCGGCCCGGTAGGCGGCGCCGTGGGCAATCAGTCCCTCTCCCAGCTGCTGGGCTATCCCAATCTGATCGGCGTGGATATGGGCGGCACCAGCTATGATGTGAGCATGGTGGTGGACGGCCGGCCGGATATTTCCTCTGAAGTGAATCTGGAAGGCTTCCCCATTCTGACCCCCATGGTCAATATCCATACCATCGGCGCGGGCGGCGGCAGTATTGCCTGGATCGAGGCGGGCGGCCTCAGGGTGGGACCGCAAAGCGCCGGCGCTGATCCCGGCCCGGCCTGCTACGGCAATGGCGGCGAGCGGCCCACCATCACCGACGCCAATGTGGTGCTGGGGCATCTGGATCCCGAGGGCTTCCTCAGCGGCAAAATGACCCTGGATAAGGAAGCGGCCATCCGGGCCGTGGCCACGGTGGCCGGCCCCTTGGGCATGACGGTGGAGGAAACCGCCCAGGGCATCTGCGATATTGCCGACGCCAAAATGGCGGACGCCATCCGCCAGCTGACGGTGCGGAAGGGCATTGATCCCCGGGAATTCGTGCTGGTGGCCTTCGGCGGCGCCGGGCCCATGCATGCCTGCACCACCGCTGACGAGCTGGAAATTGAAACCGTGCTCATCCCGGAGCTGCCCGGCATCTTCTCCGCCTGGGGCATGCTGCAGTCTGATATCCGGCAGGATCTGGCCCGTACCATGCAGGTGAATCTGTCCCGGGCGGATTACGGGGATATCGCCGCCAAATACGAGGAAATGACCAGCGAAGCCATGGCCTTGCTGAACCGGCAGCATATCAGTAAGGAGCAGGCGGAATTCATCCGCAGCGCCGATATGCGCTACCTGGGCCAGGAATACACGGTGCGGGTGACTTTCAACAGCGAGACGGTGGATCATGATTCGGTGGAAGCATTGAAGGCCGGGTTCCATGCCTTGCATATGCAGATCTACGGCTTCAATAACCCCGAGGGCGAGGTGGAAATCGTCAATTTGCGCCTGGTGGGCCTGGGCCGCCTGGACAAAATGGGCAAGGTGAAATCGGAAACTCTCTCCCAGGCAGCGCCGCTGGCGGCGAAAACCCAGCCCGCGCTGTTCAAGGGCCGGGTCTATACCGCCCGGATCTATCAGCGCCGGGATTTGCAGCCTGGCCAGGCTTTCACCGGCCCGGCCATTGTGGAGGAACTGACCGCCACCTCTGTGATCCCGCCCCAGTGGCGCGTCACGGTGGATGAATACCGCAACCTGCTGGTTATCAAAGCGCAGGACAACTAGAGGAGGAGGCTAGCGCCATGACTAAGACAAGCAAACTAAACCCCATCACCACCGAGATCATCCGCAACGCCTTCCTTTCCGCTGCCGAGGAAATGTGCAACAGCCTCTTCCGCAGCTCCTATACGCCGATCATTTACGAGATGAAGGACTGCGCCGTGGCCCTCTATAATGAAAACCTGGAAGTGCTGGGCCAGAGCACCGGCGTGCCCCTGTTCCTGGGCAATCTGGACGAGACGGTGCGTTATGCCATCAACTATTTCGGCGGCAAGGAGAATTTCCGGGACGGGGATATCTTCATCTTGAACGACAGCTATATTTCCGGCACCCATCTGAACGATATGACCGTGTTCCAGCCGATTTTCTATCATGACGAGCTGGTGGGCTTTGCCGCCAACCGGGCCCATTGGCTGGACGTAGGTTCCAAGGAGCCCCTGGCCCCCATGGATTCCACCAGCATCTTCCAGGAAGGCATCCGCATCGGGCCGTTGAAGATCGTGGACGCCGGGGTGATGCGTAAGGATGTGGTGGATACCATCTGCATGAACAGCCGCTTTCCCCGGAATGCCCGGGGCGACTTAAACGGCATGATCGCCGGCTGCAAAACCGGGGAAAAACGCCTCCGCGCCCTGATCGAGCGTTTCGGCACCGAGACCATCCGCCAGGCCACCTATGAGATTTTTGAGCAAACCGCCGTGCTGGAGCGGGAAGTGCTGCGGCAAATCCCCGCCGGCGTTTATACGGAGGAAGGCTATCTGGACAATGACGGCGTGGTGGATCAGCCCATCAAGGTCAGGATGACCCTGACCGTGGACGACCAGGGCAATCTGGATGTGGATCTGACCGGTTCCAGCCCCCAGGCGGTGGGCAGCACCAATACCGGCGTGGCCCAGACCATTTCCGCCATCCGCGTGGCTTATAAAATGCTGATCCTGCCGGAAGCTCCGGTCACCGGCGGCTCCTTCCAGGGCCTGACTTTCAAGATCCCGCCGAAAACCGTTTTCAGCGCCGAGGAGCCGGCTGCTTTCTCCTGGTATTTCTCCCATCTGGGCCTGCTCATCGATTTGATCGTCAAGGCCATTTCCCGGGTAAAGCCGGAAATGTCCGCCGGCGCCCATTACGGCGATTCCATGGTCTGCTATATCACCGGCATCAATCAGGAAACCGGGGAGCTGTTCGCCCATGACGAGCCCACGGTGGGCGGCTGGGGCGGACATGCTTACGGCGACGGTCAGGATTGCCTGATCAATGTGCAGAACGGGGATTTCAAGAATTTCCCCGTGGAGATCTGCGAGCATCTGCTGCCCTGCCTGATGGAGACTTACGCCATCCGCAAAGACAGCGAGGGCGCGGGCCGGAACCGGGGCGGCCAGGGCGTGCGGCGGGTTTACCGCACCCTGGCGGAAGGCTGCAATGTTTATATGTGGTTCGAGCGGGCCAAGATGCCGGCCTGGGGCGTGCTGGGCGGCCAAAGCGCCAAGGGACCGGAAGTCACCATCTATGATGAGAACGGCCAGGTGGTGAGCAGGGCGCTGAAAATGAACAATGTGCCGGTGGGCAAGAACTGGGTCATTGAAATGAAAACCGGCGGCGGCGGGGGGTATGGCAACCCCCTGGAACGGGAGCCGGAACGGGTGCTCAAGGATTATCTGAACGGTTTTATCAGCCGGGAACGGGCCAAAGATGCTTACGGCGTGATCATCACCGACGACCGGCAGATAGACCTGGCGGCCACAGCCCGGCTGCGCCAGGCCCAGGCGGAAGAAAGGCGGTAGGCGGAAATGGAATTACGGGATATCAGGCAGATTGAAAAAACCGGCAGCCAGGCTTGCCAGATCCGCCTCTTGTACAAGGCCCCGGGCCTGGAGATCAGCCATGTCTCCATCCAGCCCGGCGTCCGCATCCCGGCGGAGGGTGCGGCAGCCCACGACACGGATGAATACTGCTATTTCATCAGCGGGCGGATTATCAGCAATTGCGACGGCGTGGAAAAGCCCATGGGCCCGGGGGAGGCCAGCTTCATTGAAAAAGGCCACGCCCACTGGTGCCGCAATGATTTAGACGAGCCCTGCACCCTGATCTGCGTGATGCGGGATGTGCCGGAAGATTGACCAGGGGTAAAACAATCGGCCAGGGGAGAGGATAACATGGACGAAGCATTAGGCGCGAAAATCAAAAAACTCCGTTTGGAGCATCAGTTGACTTTAAAGGAGCTGGGTGAAAAGGCCGGCCTCTCCGTGAGCTATATCTCCATGGCGGAACGGGGGCGCTGCTCCATTTCCCTGACTTCCCTGCAGAAGATCGCCACGGCCATGGGCGTTAACAGCCGGGTCTTTTTCGATGTACCCCGGGCCGGGCATCATGAAGTCACCCGCAGCTATGAGCAAAACGGCTTCCGCCTGGACGGCTCCTATACCATTTACCGCAGCCTGGCCGGAAATATCCCCAAGGAGGAACGGGAGCTGATCCCGGTTCATGTGACGCTGCTGCCGGGCCAGGAGCGGAAGGATGTGGTGGTTTATTCCCATGAGGGCGAGGAGTTCGGCTATGTGCTGGAGGGCATCATGACCTTTTTTGTGGAAGACCGGGTCTATGAACTGCATCCCGGCGACAGCCTGCATATCAAGTCGGAAACGCCCCATAACTGGGCCAATCTTACCAGCCAGCTGGTGAAGCTGATTTATGTAAACCGCGAAGAAAACGGGCTCTTTGACTAAGCCCTGCTGCCTAAACCTTTTCGACTCGGAGGAAGATGATGAGAATTAAGTTTGAGTTTGCCCGCGGCGGAGCGCTGTATGGCGAGCTGTATAGCGATAAGGCCCCGGAAACTGTGGCAAGCATCAAATCCATATTGCCCCTGACCGCGCAGATGAAACATACCCGCTGGTGCGGCAGGGAGATTTATACCGGCATCGCCACCCCGACCAGCCCGGGACGGGAAAACAAAAGCTGCGTGGTCAATAAATTCGATATCACTTATTGGCGGGATTGGGGCAATGAGCAAAACCTGCCCGGCATCCCGGACGCGGAAACCATTTCCATTTTCTACGGACCGGAGAACCTGGTCTGCAATCAGGGCCAGCTCAGCGTGAATGTGATCGGCCGGGTGGATTTTTCCCAGGAAGCGGAAATGGATCAGATCGGCGAGCGCATCTGGCTGCGGGGCATGGAAGAAGTGACCATCTCCGCCGCCGAATAATTTGCTGTCAATCCCGTTCAGGCCCTGGGAGAACGGCAGGACCGGGCCTGGCTGCGGGAATGATAATGATAGTGTTGGAAAAAGTGAATAAGTAAGAAGGATGTATAAAGGAGGAGGAAGTATATGAAGTTGAGAACCAGCCTAGTTTGGACCATGATTTTCCTTTTGACCCTGGGCTTGCTGTTTGCGGCCGGCTGCGGTAATACCCAGGACGGCCAGGAGCAGCAGCCTGATTCGGGAACCCCGGCCCCGGCGGACACCGCCAACCCGAATCCGGAAAAGATCGTGCGCGTCAACGCCAGCCTGCCGCTGAACCCCGATCCTGCCGTGGGTTCTACCGCTATTGACGCGTCCATGTGCTTCAATGTCTACGACGCTCTGGTTTTTCCTGATGTGGACGGCACCATTCTGCCCCATGTGGCCACGGAATGGGAAGTCTCTGATGACGGGATGGCCTATACCTTCCATCTGCGGGACGACGTCAAATTCCATGACGGCAACCTGCTCACCGCGGAGGACGTGGCCTTCTCCATGAACCGGGCCTTAGCCATCGGACAAGGCTTCTCCTATTTGTGGACCGCTTATGTTCAGGACGCGGTGGCCCTTGACGACGTGACGGTTCAGATTAACATGAAGCAGACTTACGGCCCCTTTGTGGCCACCCTGGTGCGCCTGGGCATTGTCAACAAGGAACTGGTGCTGGCCAATAAAGCCGACGGCAGCTACGGCGAATTCGGCGATTACGGCATGGCCTGGCTCACCACCCATGACGCAGGCAGCGGCCCCTATATCATCAATGATATCAATGTCTCCGAATACGTTAACTGCACCAAATTCGCTGATTACTGGCAGGGCTGGGGCGAGAACGCGCCGGAAGGCTACACGGTCCAGGCGGTGAACGATACCGCCACGGTCCGCACGCTGATCGCCAACAAAGAGCTGGAGATCACCGACGAATGGCAGGCCCAGGACAGCCTGCAGGCCATGGACGCCCTGGAAGGCGTTGACCTGACCTATATGTATACCGGCGCCGTGGCCAATCTGGAAATGAATACCAAGAAGGCCCCCACCGACGACGTCCATCTCCGGAAGGCCCTGTCCTGGCTCTTTGATTACGATACCGCCACCGAATATATCTATCCCGGCACCAAACAGGCGGTGGGTTATGTTTCCGCTTCCTATGAGGGGCATAATCCGGATGTGCCGGTTTACAGCTTTGACGTGGAAAAAGCCCGGGAAGAGCTGGCCCTGTCCAAGTATGCCGATAACATTGGCGATTATCCCATTGAGATCCACTATTCCGCCGATGTGCCGGATGAGGAAAAATTCTGCCTGCTGCTGCAGGAAGCAGCCGCTCAGCTGGGCATCACCATCAATATCACGGCCGCGCCTTTCACCACCCTGATTTCTGAGGCTGCCACGCCGGAAACCACCGCCCATATCACCATCATGTATCCCAGCGACAGCTATGCCGAAGCCGGGGCGGTCTTGAGCCTGCGCTACCATTCCTCCACTACCGGTACTTTCCAGCAGTATGAATGGCTGCAGAGTCCGGAGATCGACGCCGCTATCGAAGCTGCCTTGGGCGAGCTGGATAAGGATACCCGTTTGGAAATGTACAAGCAGATCCAGGCCGACCTGGTGGATATGTGCACCACCATCAGTGTTCTGGAATGGCCGGAGCAGCGCTGCTACCAGTCCGCTTACCTCCATTGGCCGGAAGCCGAGGCTGACGCCAACGCCCCCATCATGGGCCGCGCCCTCTATTTCCGCACCATGGCCTTTAAGGACTAGCCCTGACCCTGAATCTCTCTCCTCATTTTCTGGCCCGGGGGAGGCTCCGCCTCCCCCGGGAACCCGCTTTCCTTCTGCACAGCCGTGTATTTGAACTGCCGTTTAAGCCAAGGAGTGTGTCAACACATGAGTACGCTAAAATATGTGTTCAATAGGATATTGTGGTCAATATTCGTCCTGGTGGGGCTATCTATGCTCATTTTCTTTGTGGCCCGCATCATCCCCGGGGACCCGGCTGTGCTGGCCCTGGGCACCACGGCCAGCGAATCGGCCCTGGAACTGTACCGGGAAGAAAACCATTTGAACAAAGCCATTCCCGTGCAGTATTATTACTGGTTTAAGGGCGCCTTAACCGGCGACCTGGGGGATTCCGCCCAAACCAAACGCCCGGTGGCCCAGGATATTGCCGAATACCTGCCCGCCACCTTGGAATTGATATTTATTGCCGCCATCCTGGAAATCTTTTTCGGTATCCTGTTCGGCGTGCTTTCGGCGCGGCGATCCGGCGGTTTGATCGATAATACGGTACGCGTCACCTCCTATCTGGGGATCGCCACGCCCTCCTTTGTCTGGGCCATTCTCTTTATGCTGCTTTTCTGTTATGTCCTGCAAATCTTGCCCACCATCGGCCGGATCTCCTCCCATATGGCGGCCCCCAGCCATATCACCGGCTTCTTTATCCTGGACGGCCTCTTAAGCGGCAATACCGCCGCGGCCTGGGATACGTTCAAGCATCTGCTGATGCCTAGCGTGGCCCTGTCCCTGGCCGGCATTGCCCAGTCCGCCCGCATTACCCGCACCAGCATGCTGGAAAATATGAGCAAGGATTTTGTGGGGGCGGAAATCTCTTCCGGCATCCCCATGCGCCGGGTGATGATGAGCTATGTGCTCCGGCCTTCCGCCACGCCCACGGTAGCCATTATTTCCCTGGATATTGCCGCCATGCTGGGCAATGCTTTCCTGGTGGAGCAGATTTTCAGCTATCCGGGCATTTCCAAATACGGCATGACCGCCATTCTCACCAAGGATCTGAACGCCATTGTGGGCGTGGTGATGATCATCGGCATCACCTTTTTGCTGGTGAATATCCTTGTGGATGTGCTGGCCGCTTATCTGGATCCGCGTATTCGTTATCAGGGGGGTGCTGAGTGATGGCCAAAGAACTGGCAACGCGTCAGGTCCACAGCGTGGCCCAGGCCCGCTGGGACAGCTTGAAACGCAATTGGTATAAGTTTTCCCGCAATAAGATTTCCGTGGTCGGCCTGATCCTGGTCCTGCTGATCATTTTGGCGGCCATTTTTGAGAAGCAGCTGGCCCCCTATCCGGAGCATGCCGGCGCTTTCACCAATTTTGCCGCGGCCAAGCAGGCCCCCTGCGCCGATTATTGGCTGGGCACGGATCAAAACGGCCGGGATGTGCTGTCCCGTATCATCTTCTCTTTCCGGGGCGCTTTGATCATGGGCCTGGGCGTCATCGCCATTTCCGCGCCTGTGGGCGTGATCATGGGCCTGGTCGCCGGTTATCTGAAGGGCCGGCTCATCTCCACTGTGATCATGCGGGTGGTGGATATTTTCCTCTCCCTGCCCTCCCTGGTGCTGGCCCTGGCTGTGGGCGCGATGTTTTCGCCCACCCTGTTCCATTCCATGATGGCCATCACCTTTTCCTGGTGGGCCTGGTACGCCCGCTTGGTTTACAGCGCCGCCTCCTCGGTGCGGGGCGAGTATTATATCCAGTCCGCCGAGCTGATCGGCGCCGGGCGGCTGCATATCCTGTTTCGGGAAATGCTGCCCAACTGCGCCTCCACCGTGCTGACGAAAATGACCCTGGATATGGGCGTGGCCATCCTGATGGGCGCGGCCCTCTCCTTCGTCGGGCTGGGCGAACAGCCGCCCAACCCGGCCCTGGGCACCATGATTTCCGACGGCTACAAGTACCTGCCGGATATGTGGTGGCTCACCGTCTTCCCCGCCCTGGCCATCATGCTGATCGTCCTGGCCTTTAATCTGCTGGGCGACGGGGTCGGCGATATGCTCGGCGCAAAGGAGGTATAGCGATGAACGAGAACAAGCCCTTGCTGGACATCCGCGACCTCTATATCAACTATAAAGTATACGGCGGCTATTCCTATGTGATCAACGGCCTGAGCCTGCAGGTCTGGCCGGGAGAGAAGATCAGCCTGGTGGGGGAAAGCGGCTGCGGCAAAACCACCACCGTCAAATCGATCCTGCGGGTTCTGCCGGAGCAGGCGGTAATCCCCAAAGGCCAGATCCTCTTTGATAACCAGGATGTGCTGAAGCTGAAGCCCAAAGCTCTGAACGTCATGCGCAGCCAAAAGCTGTCCATGATTTTCCAGGATCCCACCGCCTCCCTGAACCCGGTGTTCACCGTGGGCAGGCAGATCCGGGATACCATCAAGTATTCGGGCATTGTGGATCGCCGGGATAAAAACGCCATCCAGGAGCGGGCCATCAAGGCCTTGAAGGATTGCTCCATGCCTGATCCTGAGCGCATCCTGGACAATTATCCTTTCCAGTTATCCGGCGGCATGCGGCAGCGGGTCTGCATCGCCATGGCCCTGGCCACCGCCAGTAAGCTGATGATCGCCGACGAGCCCACCACCAATCTGGATGTGACCATCCAGGATCAGGTCTTAAGGCTGATCCGGGAATTGGCGGATGAGAAAAAGATGTCCCTGATCCTGATCACCCATTCCATGGGCGTAGCCAGGGAAATGGCTGACCGGGTCTGCATCATGTATGCAGGCAATATTGTGGAAACAGCGGAGACGGAGGACATCTTCGAAAACCCCCTGCACCCCTATACCCAGGGCCTGCTGAATTCCATTCCCAAGCTCACCGGCGACAAGGTGATGACCGGTATTCCCGGGCGCTTGCCCAGCTATACCTGTCCGCCTCCCGGCTGCCGCTTTGCCGGGCGCTGTCCCCATGCCTTTGCCCGCTGCAGCCAGGAGCGGCCCCCCTATTACCAGGTGGGCGGACAGCATCAGGTGGCCTGTTTCCTCTATGAGCAGGACGGGGCGGGCCCGGGGGCCGCGGCAGACGGAACCAGGAAGGAGGACGGGGCCAATGACTGAGCCCAGGGAGAAGCAACAGGATGTGCTGGTGGTGGAAAAGCTCAAGAAGTATTTTCCCACCAAGGAAAAAGGCCGCTTCGTCAAGGCCATTGACGACGTCAGCTTCAAGATCCGCCGGAACGAGGTGGTAGGCCTGGTGGGGGAAAGCGGCTCCGGTAAAAGCACCACCGCCTACTGCGTCATGGGCATGCATGGCATCACCAGCGGCGCCATCGCTTTCCAGGGCCGGGATATTTCCATGCCGGCTCAGCAGCGGGCCATGGACTTAAAGCGGGAGATCCAAATCGTTTTCCAGGATCCGGGCACCTCCCTGAACCCCCAGCGTTCCATCGGCGAGATCCTGCACATGCCCTTGGCCGTGCATCATATCGTGCCCCGGGGAGAGCGCAACGGGCGGATCCGGGAATTGCTGGACAGCGTGGACCTGCCCCAGGATTGCTTTTTTAAATCCCCCCGGGCTTTAGGCGGCGGCGAGAAGCAGCTGGTGGCCATTGCCCGGGCCCTGACCACCAATCCCACCTTAATGGTGCTGGATGAGCCCACCTCGGCCCTGGACGTTTCCATCCAGGCCAAGATCATCGGCAAGCTGATGGAACTGCGGCAGCAATTCAATATGTCCTATCTTTTCATCACCCATGATATGAGCCTGATGCGCAATATTTCCGACCGCATCGCCATTATGTACCTGGGCCGCATCATGGAAATGGCCCCGACGGCGGATTTCTTCCAGAAACCCCAGCACCCTTATACCAAGATGCTGCTCAGCTCCATCCCGGTGGTGCTGAAGGAGGAGGCTGCGGTGAAGCCGGATAAAGTGCCCTCCCAGGGCGAGATCCCCAGCCCGGTGAATGTGCCCCGGGGCTGCCGCTTCCATACCCGCTGCCCCTTTGCCTTTGACCGCTGCCTGGTAGAGGAGCCGGCGATGACCCAGGTGTTCCCGGATCATACGGTGGCTTGCCATTTATGCCCAGGCCCGCCGGCAGAGCTGTAACTTTTCCCATGCGGGCCGGTCTGGGGACCGGCCCGGCTTTTATTGAGGGGCAGCCATGACTAAAAGCGCTATACGGACCATGGTATTACTCTACCTGGGCTTCTTCTCCATTAACTATGTCCAGTACCAGCTTTCTCCCTTGGCCGGCGCGGTGATGGCCCAGTATGCCGTCAGCCCGGCCCGCTTTGCCGCCATCTTTGCCGCGCCCGCGCTGCCCGGCATGTTTCTGGCCCTGCCCAGCGGACTGATCAGCGATTGCTTCGGCATACGCCGGGTGCTGGTAACCGGTTTGCTGATCAGCGCCGCCGGTATGGTCTGGCGGGTTTTCAGCAACGACGCCGGCGGCCTTTTCGGCTCAATGCTGCTGCTGGGCGTGAGCATGTCCTGCCTCTACAGCAATTATGCCAAGGCTATCCGGGGGCAGGTCGGCCCGGAGCGGGTAGGCATGGCCGGGGCTCTGGTGCTCAGCGCCAGTTCCCTGGGTATGCTGGCCGGCACCGGTACCACCGTGCTGCTGCCCGGCCTGGGGGCCGCCTATCTGGCCGGGGCCGTGCTGCTCGTGGCGACGTTCCTCAGCTTTCTCCTGCTGTTCCAGGGCCCGCCCCCCAGCCTCCGGAGCAGGGAAGAGCCGGCCTTTGCCGACTGCCTGCGGACGGCGCTGCGCTGCCGGGGCCTCTGGCTGGCTGCGCTGGCAATATTTCTGGTTTCCGGTGTTTGCACCCTGGCCGCCTCTTTGCTGCCAGCGGCTGTGGCAGACTACCATCATATCACCGCTTCCGCCGCCGGCGGCCTGGTCTCCGTGTTAATGGCCGGCAACCTGACAGGCGCGCTGCTCTTCCCGCTGCTGGTGCAGCGGCGGGGCGGCTACCGCCTGACGATCGCCGCGGCCGCCCTGGTTTACGGCGCCTGCGTGGCCTGGGTTTGGATGGTTCCGGTGGGCTGGCTGATGCGGGCGCTGTTCTTCCTGGGAGGCGCGGCTTTGGGCGGCCTGTTCCCCTTGCTGCTCTCCCTGCCGGCCCTGTTGCCGGAAATCGGCGCTACATACGGCGGCACCGGCGGCGGCCTGCTCTGCACTTTACAGATGCTGGGCGCGCTGGTTCTGCCTGCCTGGGTGGTGATACCCCTTTCCGGCGATAGTTATCAAAAGATGTTTCTGCTGGCAGGCGCGCTGCTGCTGATCGTGCCGCTGCTAGCGCTCCTGCTGCCCCGGCTGCCCATAGCGGCGGCGGAGAGTAAGAAGGGCCGGAATTGATCCGGCCCTTTGTTTTGCTCAGGGCAGGGGCGGCTTAGGAACCGCCCCTGAAACGGGCCTTTAGCCGGCGGTTACCAGTTAAATAGACAAGTTATTGCCTTTTCCGGCAAATTCTGAACAATTTGCCCGGCTCTTGACAAAAGGGTTAGGGTATGCTAACTTAGAGTGGCAAGAAGGACAAATAAGGAGGGCTGCTGAAATGACGCTGGATCAATTACAGATCGGCGCTACCGCCAGGATCCGGGCGGTAGGGGGCGAAGGCGCATTAAGGCTGCGCTTATTGGATATGGGGCTGATCCCCCGCACCAAAGTGAAGCTGGAAAAAACCGCGCCCCTGGGCGATCCCCTGGAATTGCGCTTGCGCGGCTATGAGCTGACCCTGCGCAAGGAGGATGCCCGAATGATCGAAATCGAGGCGGAGAGCGGGGGAGAAGACCATGATCTTTGCGCTGGCCGGTAATCAAAACTCCGGCAAGACCACGCTTTTCAATGCCCTGACCGGGGCCAACCAGCATGTGGGCAATTTTCCCGGCGTCACGGTGGAGCAAAAAAGCGGCCGGATCCGCAACCTGAAAGACAGCGTGCTGGTAGATCTGCCGGGTATTTACTCCCTCCGCCCCTATACCAATGAGGAGATCGTGGCCAGGGATTTTATCATCAACCAGCATCCCGACGGCATCATCAATATCCTGGACGCCACCAATATTGAGCGGAACCTTTACCTGACCCTGCAATTGCTGGAATTACAGCTGCCCATGGTGGTGGCTTTAAATATGATGGATGAATTGCGGGGCAATGGCGGCAGCGTGGATGTGGCCGGCCTCTCGGCAGCCCTGGGCGTGCCGGTAGTGCCGATTTGCGCCGCCAAGGGCGAGGGTGTGGCGGAACTGGCCCAGCGTATGCAGGAAACCGCCCGCAGCCGCCAGCTGCCCCAGCGACTGGACTTTTGCCCGGACGGGCCGGTGCACCGCTGCATCCACAGCGTGGCCCATCAGGTGGAGGATCATGCCCGCCGGGCCCAGCTGCCGCCCCGCTTCGCCGCCACCAAGCTGATCGAAGGGGACGGGGCCATCACCGACCAGCTGGAGCTGAACCAAAACGAGCTGGATCTGCTGGAACATAGCATCGTCGAAATGGAGCATGAGACCGGCCTGGACCGGAACGCGGCCCTGGCGGATATGCGCTATACCTTTATTGAGGGCGTGGTGGCGGCCAGCGTCAACAAGGGCGGGGAAAGCCGGGAACACCGCCGCAGCCGCCAGGCAGACCGGCTGCTCACCGGCAAATATACCGCCATCCCGGTTTTTCTGGCCGTAATGTTCCTGGTCTTCTGGCTGACTTTCGAGGTGATCGGCAACCGGCTCTCGGAGTGGCTGTCCTTAGGCATCGACCAGCTTACCGGCCTGGTGGATCAGGGCCTGACCCTTTACGGCATTAATCCGGTGATGCAGAGCCTGATCATCGACGGCGTCTTTGCCGGGGTGGGCAGCGTGCTCTCCTTCCTGCCCCTGATCGTCACCCTGTTCTTCTTCCTGGCCGTGCTGGAAGATACGGGCTATATGGCCCGGGCCGCCTTCATTATGGATAAACCCCTGCGCCGGCTGGGCTTATCCGGCCGCAGCTTTGTGCCGATGCTGATCGGCTTCGGCTGCTCAGTGCCGGCGGTGATGGCTTCCCGCACCATGCCTTCGGAGCGGGACCGGCGCATGACCATCCTGCTGATCCCCTTCATGAGCTGCTCGGCCAAAATCCCCATTTACGCGGTGTTTTGCGCGGCCTTTTTCCAGCGTTACCAGGCCCTGGTGATGATGGGCCTCTACTTAGGCGGCGTACTTCTGGCCATTGTCATGGCCCTGCTGCTCAAGGGTTGGGCTTTCCGGGGCCGCCCGGCCCCCTTTGTGATGGAGCTGCCTAATTACCGCCTGCCTTCCGCCAAAAGCGTGCTCCTGCTGCTTTGGGAAAAGGCCCGGGATTTTCTGCAGCGGGCCTTTACCATCATTTTCGTGGCCACCATTATCATCTGGTTCCTGCGCAGCTTTGATACCCGGCTGAATGTGGTGGCTGCCGGGGAAGCCAGCCTGCTGGCCCTGGTGGGCCAATGGATCGCCCCGGTGCTGGCGCCCCTGGGTTCTGCGGATTGGCGGGTGGCCACGGCGCTGATCACCGGCTTTACCGCCAAGGAGGCTGTGGTCAGCACCCTGGCCGTACTGCTGGATACCAGCGTGGCCCAGCTGGGCGGCGCCCTTTCCGCCTTGTTTACCAGCGCTTCCGCTTTAAGCTTCCTGGTCTTCACGCTGCTCTATACCCCTTGTGCCGCTGCCGTGGCCACCATCCGCCGGGAGCTGGATTCCCGCCTGGCCACCCTGGGGGTGGTGGTTCTCCAATGTACGGTTGCCTGGGTCGTGGGCGCCCTGGTTTATCAGGCGGCCCGTCTGGTGATGTGAGGTGATTTGATGAACGGTATTGATATTTTGCTGATCCTCTTGATCGGGATTGCTGTGGCCGGGGCTGTAGTCAGCATTGTCCGCAGGCGCCGCCAGGGCGGTTGTTCCGGATGTTCCGGCTGTTCCGGCGGCGACCAATGCGGCTGCTGCCCCATAGCCAAGAAGGGCGAAAAGGAATAGTAAAAAGAAATAGCCAAAAGGCCGGGGCGCATGCCCCGGCCTTGATTTTACGGCAAATGCTTTACTGGCTCAGCCTTCGTGCTTCGTAACGCTGAAAAAACGGGGAACAAGCTGCTTAACGCTTGTTCCCCTGACGTTCCATGTCTTTTTCAGCGATTCAGCTCAGTTCATGCACAAACAAACCGGAAAGGAGCTTGGGCTCGAACCAGGTGGATTTGGGGGGCATGATCAGGCCGGCGTCGGCAATGCTGATCAGCTGGTCAATGGTGGTGGGATGCATGGCGAAAGCCACGGCCATGCCTTCTTTGACCCGCTTCTCCAATTCGCCCAGGCCCCGGATGCCGCCGATAAAATCGATGCGCTTATCCGTGCGGGGATCGCCAATGCCCAGGATGGGGTGGAGCAGGTTTTCCTGGAGGATGGACACATCCAGGCTCTTCACCGGGTCTTGCGCATCGTAGCTGCCGGCTTTGGCCCGGAGCAGATACCATTTGCCGCCTAAATACATGCCGAAGCTGTGCTGCTCCGCCGGGCGGCAGGGGCCTTGGCCGCTATAGGGCTCCACGGTGAACTTCTCGGCGATCTTTTCCTTGAACTGGTCTTCGCTAAGCCCGTTCAAATCCTTGACCACCCGGTTATAATCCATGATATAGAGCTGCTCATCAGGGAACAGCACGGAGAGGAAATAATTGAATTCCTCGTCGCCGGTATAACCGGGGCGCTGCACCCGGCGCTTTCTGCCGATCCGCACCGCGGAAGCGCTGCGGTGATGGCCGTCGGCAATATAGAGGCTGGGAGTGGCGCTAAATTCCCGGCTGATCAGGCTGATATCCTGGTCGTCCCGGATCACCCATACGGTCTGCTGGACGCCGTCGGCCTGGAAATCATAAACCGGCTGGGTGGCGGTGACTTTGTCCACCACGTCGTTAATGGCTTTCCGGGCCCGGTAGGTGAGGAAGATCGGGCCGGTGTTGGCGTCGCAATAATCCACATGGTTGCAGCGGTCCTCTTCTTTGTCCGCCCGGGTCAGCTCATGCTTTTTGATCACATTGCTGAGATAGTCGTCAATGGCGGCGCAGCCCACAATGCCGGTCTGGGCCCGGCCGGCCATCACCTGGCGGTAAATATAATAGCAGGGCTTGTCTTCCCGGAGGAAAGTACCGTCTTCGATCATTTTTCTCAGCTTGGTGGCGGCGCATTCATAGACCGCCGCGTCATAAAGGTGGGTTTCCCTGGGCAAATCGATCTCAGCCTTGTCCACATGGAGGAAGGAATGGGCGTTATCTTGCACCATCTCCCTGGCCTCGTCGGAATTCATGACGTCATAGGGCAGGGCCGCTACTTTTGCCGCCAGCTCAGGCTGGGGCCGCACCGCTTTGAAAGGTCTAACAGTTGCCATTGCTTAACTCCTTTTCGGATCAGATTTTCCAAAGCAAGCTGAAAGCAAAACCGTTCCCAATGGGGGAAGCCCTTCATCGCCCAGGCTAAACGCCTGCAGGCAAGGCTGGCCCCGTATCAGGAACGGTTTGGGAATCTCATTGCTTAACAGTCATTGCTTATTTGAAGAAATTTTCAATGATATCAACGATTTCCGCACCGATCCGCAGCTGGGCCTCGGCAGTGGAGCCGCCGATATGGGGGGTCAGGGAGATCTTGGGATGCTTCAGCACACGTTCGTCAGTGGCAGGCTCGGCCGGGAACACGTCCAGGGCCGCGCCGGCGATGACGCCGTTATCCAAAGCGTCGCAAAGGGCGTTGGTGTCGATCAGCGCGCCCCGGGCCGTATTGACCAGGAAAGCGGTGGGCTTCATCATGGCCAGCTCAGCGCCGGCGATGACCGGCTTTTTGTCAGCGGGAGCCGGGATATGCAGGGAGATGAAATCAGCCTTTTGCAAGACCTCTTCCTGGCTGACGAATTGATAAGGCAGGCTGCTATTGGCGCCCAAAAGATCGGTGTAGATGACGTCCATGCCCAGAGCCGCTGCGCGCTTGGCCAATTCCTGGGCGATCCGGCCCATGCCGATCAGGCCCAAGGTCTTGCCGGAAAGCTCGCTGCCCTCGTATTTCTTCTTGTTCCATTCGCCGTTCTTCATGGTCACATTGGCGATGGCGATATAGCGGGCCAGGCAGAACATATGTCCCAGGGCCAGCTCAGCCACGGAAGCGGAAGAAGCCTTGGGGGTGTTGGTGACTTTGATGCCTTTGGCTTCCGCGTACTTGGCGTCGATATTGTCAATGCCCACGCCGCCCCGGATGACCAGCTTCAAGCGGTTGGTGGCCAGGGCCGCGTCAATGATGGGTTCCCGAACCTTGGTGGCGGAACGGACTACCAGAACATCATAATTCTTGACCTGCTCGGCCAGTTCTTCCGGTTCATAAAACTGCTGGGTAACCTCATAGCCCTTATCCTGCAGGGCTTTTACCGCGTCGGCCTGCATGCCGTCGCTGGCAAGGATTCTGATCATAATCGCATCTCCTTTATGATTGCGCCGGGGAGCAGGGGAGCCCCTCCCCGGCCTTGACTTTTTTCACTTTACAGATTATCAGTTACAGGCCCAGGACTTCTTCGATATTCTTCAACACGTTGTTGATATCGTCCATGGTGCAATCCGCCATATGGGCGATGCGGAAGGTCTTTTCCTTCAGGTCGCCGTAACCGTTGCTGATTTCAAATCCCCGGGTGGCCAGGGCTTTGTTCAGGTCGGCCACGCTGATTTCCCGGGTATTGGCAATGGTGGTCAGGGTGTTGGAGAGATAACGCTTGTCCGAGAACAGGGCGAAATACTGCTCAGCCCAAGCCCGGACCCGCTCGGCCATGGCGATATGGCGGGCGAAACGGTTTTCCAGGCCCTCTGCCAGGATGCGGTCCAGCTGATAATCCAGGGCATAGTAATGGGAAAGGGAAGGAGTGGAGGGGTATTGGTAGTTTTTCCGCACCTTGTCGTAGATCTCCACCACGTCGAAGTAGAGGCCGCGGTTTTCCACGGTCTTGGCCCGCTCATAGGCTTTCTCTGACACGGAGGCGATGGAAAGGCCGGGAGGGAGCCCTAAGCATTTCTGGGTGGAGGTGATGCAGTAATCGATGCCCAGCTCGTCCACTGGGATATAGGTGCCGCCCATGGAGCTCACCGCGTCCACGCAGAAGATCACGTCCGGATATTTCTTGACCGCAGCGGCGATCTCGGCGATGGGGTTCATCACGCCGGAGCTGGTTTCGTTATGGGTGAGGGTGACCAGGTCGTATTTGCCGGTAGCCAGGGCCGCGTCCACATCAGCCGCGGCAGTGGCCTGGCCGTCCGGGGCGCGGAATTTGTCCGCGGCTTTGCCGTTGGCCACAGCCATTTTATACCAGCGGTCGCCAAAGGCGCCGATGGAAAAGACAGCAGCACGTTGGGCGGAGCAGCAGCGGACGGCGCTTTCCATTAGGCCAGAGCCGGAACTGGTGGAGAGGATGATGGTGTTTTCAGTATAAAACACCTTTTGCAGCTTCTCGCTGATACGCTGCTGGAGTTCCGTAGAGGCTTTGCCGCGGTGGCCGATCATGGGTTCAGCCATTTTCGCCAGCACTTCCGGCAGCACCTCTACTGGGCCGGGGATAAAAAGCTGTTTGTGCATGTCTTTCTCCTCCTGAAAAATAATCGTTACCGGCACTATCTTTGCCTTGTAAACTATTTCTAATACTATCACTAACCTGGGAAAGTTTCAACTGTTTATGGTTTTTGGCGGATAATATTCCAACTAATAAAAAACTTTTAGGCATAATAACGATTTTTGTATGCAAAACAACAGCCCGGCTGGCGGGCTGTTAGGGTTCTGCTTTTTCTGCCGCTGCCGGCCGGGCCGGGGGTTTGGGCGGCGCTTCCCCATGCTTTTTGCAGTAATGGAGGATGCAGCGGCCTGATTCATCGGCGAACATGCAGTCCTCCATTTTCAGGAGGCAGCGCTGCCAGCCGTCGTTTTCGCTGACAAAAGCCCGGCTCATAGCGACGCCCCCCTTGCCAGTTCCGGGGTCATGGCCACGGTGGGGGGCTGGAAGCCGCGCAGCCAGGCCAGCATCTCCACAGTGCGGTCATATAATTCCAGGGCAGCTTCCGGCGCCACGAAGCGGGCCATGATATTTTTATAGGAA